>JBNJGR010000006.1:0-49235 GCA_051747885.1 Bacteroidota bacterium
CAATACAAAGTGCAAATTTCTGAGCAGGGTTGGTGGTTCGCCAGCTGTAGATTTTCGTATCACAGTTAGGTCCTATTGGATACTGACGTTTTTCGGAAATTCGCTCCGCAACTTCTATCAAACCGTTCCCGGCGACAAAACCAACCCGGAATAAACCTAATTTTAAAAATGATGAAAAAGTATTTATTGACATGCGTAATGGTTTTGTGCATGACTTCTGTTTTTGCACAGGATTGGAAGCCCGAAGTAAGGGAAAATATTCCGTTGGATTCCATCCGACTGAGCGACCCCTGTATTCTGGCCGATAAAAACACATCAACTTATTACATGACCGGAACGGGTGGGTTGCTGTGGAAAAGCAAGGATCTTGCAAAATGGGCCGGTCCGTTTGTGGTAACACAGACCGACCCTGAATCGTGGATGGGGCCGCGACCGATGATTTGGGCAGCCGAACTACATCAGTACAAAGGCAAATACTATTATTTTGCCACATTCACCAACCGCAATAAAGTAATAGAAACCGTAAAAGGCAATGCCATCAACCGGCGTGCGAGCCATGTGCTGGTGAGCGATAACCCCGAAGGGCCGTACGTTCAGATGGAAGATTCGATTTACCTGCCTCCCGGCAAGCCAACCCTTGACGGAACTTTCTGGGTGGATACCGACGGAAAACCCTACATGATTTACTGTCACGAGTGGCTTCAGAACTGGAACGGTACAATGGAAAAAATTGAGCTGAAACCGGATTTGAGCGGTACCACCGGCCAACGGAACATACTGTTTTTTGCTTACGATTCGCCGTGGAGCAAAGAGGAAGACCAGTATGGGCGTATTATTCCCAACAAGGTAACCGATGGTCCGTGGCTCTTTCGAACCCAGACCGGAAAGCTGGGCATGATATGGACAAGCTGGGTTTTTAGTGATTATGTGCAGGGCGTGGCGTACTCGGAAACTGGCACCCTCGACGGCCCCTGGGTGCATGAAAAAGAACCGGTCACTCCGCCAAACTTCGGGCATGGCATGTTATTCCGGACGTTTGATGGAAAATTGCTTATGTCGGTTCACAGCCATAAAGATGTAAACGGTCGCTATGTCAGGATACCTCATCTGTTTGAAGTAGATGATTCGGGAGATAAAATAGTCGTTAAAGGCCGGTATCAGCCATAGTGAAATCAGTACCTGTAAAACTTAGATGAAAGCGCAAAAACGATTTGGTCAGTCGGTGAGCCAGGTTTGGTGCATCCGTTACTGCATCGCTTGCGGAATTCCGCTCCTGTCGATAATGGTGGTATCGTAAAGGATGCGCTCCAGTTGCTCGCCATGTGGTATGGATTTTGTGCTGTCGCTTTTTTAAAATTCAATAAAATTAAATGGCTTTAGCTGTAAGAATCAGGCAAATTCCATGCAAAATACTTTTTTTGTTGCTGGTTATTCATTCCGGCAATGTATTCTCTCAGGAAGAAGATTTACCGGTCGATTCCCTTCAACTTGCAGTTTTGCTCTCCGAGGCAATATTAAATAGCGATACATTAACAGCAGATAGTTTGATAGCTGCCGGAATTGATGTGAATATCTCTACCGCTGATGGAGTTACCCCATTAATGTATGCGGCCCAGGAAGGGAATATTTATTTCATCAAAAAACTGGTGAGGGCAGGTGCAAATGTAAATCAAATTCCTGATAATGAAATTACAGCACTGCAGAGCGCAGTTATTTCCGACAAACCAGATGCTGTTGAATTGCTGCTTGAAAGCGGCGCCACATTAAATACAACAGATTATTTAGGGAATACTCCGGTTATAAACGCTACCCTCAGCAATAACCTTAATATGGCCAGATTGCTAATTCGAAGAGGGGCCGGGGTAAATGGTACCAATACCGACGGAAATACAGCCCTGCATTTTGCGGCAGCTTTTGGAAACGATTCTATGGTGGTTTTACTGCTGAACGCCGGAGCCCGCCCCAACAAAAAAGATAACCAGGGATTTACCCCATTGATGGTAGCAACATCAGATAATTTTAATACCACAGCTGAATTATTGGTAAGTTACGGGGTAGATTTGAATGCGAAAAATGAGCAGGGGTTTTCTGCCCTTACCTTAGCCATTTTAAATGGAAATGCCTACCTGGCTGAGCTTTTTTTGCTTAATGGTGCCGACGGCAACCATTTGTCCGGAGAGGCGAAAGATCACTGGTATTATTCGAAAGGTACGGGAAGGATCATGAAAACGGTTTTGAGAAACTTTGATGTTAAACGAAATTTATTACCGGTTTTTAATGATTGGGGTGGAGGTGCGAAGTTGGGATTGCTTAATAATCATCTGAAAACGGAGGTTGTATTTGGAGTTAAGGAAACAAAATACAATTTCTGGATTCAGGCAGCTTTGGGAGTTACGCCATTTGTTTTCAGTACGCTGGAAGAAATTGGCAATAAAAAATACCAGTTTTGGGAACGTGATTATTGGCTGGCCTTTGAAATGGATAAATACATCTTGTTAAAAAAAAGTTACCAGACCGAATTTGGGATATTTGCAGGTGCTGAAGCAGCATACAAATTCGGAACCTACCGGGGAACCGGATTCAGGCCTGCATCAAATCTGAGTTTATTGCCTGCAGGTGGACTTTTCTGGAGACAGGGCTTTGTGGAAACAAAACTTGGATACAAGAACGATATATTCGGGGACAGGGAAGCCGGTGAGTTCACCGTTCAGTTTCATTTTTATTTCAGAAGAATGTAATTATGAAGAAATCATTTAGCCGTTCGTCAAATTATACGCTCAAGCAAAGCAATATGGGTTTAAAAAGATGGATAACTTTAGTTTTAATTCTGTTTGCGATTAATGCCTGTGAACGGAAATTTGAGTTTTTTGAATTCGACTGTGATGACTGTTTCCGGGAGAAACCGCAATACGGGCCTTTAATTGTCCATTTCTCAATTGATGATGTGAATGAATTTGTGCTTTACACAATTTACAAAGGGAATTTTGATGATGGTATTGTTGAATATGCTGATACTGCCTTTTTTAACGAAGAGCAAATTGACGTTCCGGTTGATGAATATTATTCGGTTGAAGCTAAGTATGTAAAGGAAAAAGACACCCTGTTTGTGGTTGATGGCGACCGCTTTAATTTGAAACAGGAAACCAGTGCATGCGATAAAAAATGTTACTATTTTAAAGGCGGGATAATCGATGTACGGTTAATGCAATAGATTGAATTAATCTGCCTCTTTTATGCTTTTGTATTAGTTGAGTTGTAGGCCCTTTCATTTTACCAGTCAGTATCATACCACCTCTCACAATTCTCAAAATAAATTTTGTCTATCACCTCTTTCGGAAGTTTCAGTCCGCGGAATTCGCCGTTGATCAAATTGCTGGTCATTGTATTATCGGTGGCAAGGTATTCCCAGTCGTTGAGCCAGGTTTCGTGCATTCGCTTCTGAAATGTTTCCGGATCTCCGCCCCGGTCGATAATGTCGGTGCCGTAAAGGATGCGGTCCTGATAATCGATAAAAAAGCTGCGCACTTTTTCACGGTCTTCACGGGTTTGGTAAAACAGTTGTCCCATGCGGGCGGCCATATCCATGGCAGCATTGGGGAAGCGGTCGAGAAACTCTGCCATTTCATCTACGCTCCACTCAAGACTGGCCAGGTGGCAACCAATAAACGTGAGGTCCGGATGTTTTTCAAGCATCCGGTCGCGTGCCGCCATTTGCTCCTCGTACGACGGATATTCCGGGTGTTTGTACATGTGGTATTGGGGATTGTTGGCGAAGTAGTTACTGTCGTTTTTTGTGGTCATTTCGTCGAGTGGGAGCCAGCAGTTTTTGGGTTCGCCTAAATGGCCCACCAGTGGAATATTGTTATCGGCAAGGTGTTGAAAAACGGGGTCAAATTGTGGATGGTCAATCATAATCAGAACACTGTCTTCATCGCGGAATTCCATCCCGATATTCTTCCATACTTTTACGGCAATGGCGCCATCGTCTATACACCGGTCAATCCACGCAATGGTGTTTTCTGTCCAGCCCGGTTCGTCCCAGCCATCGAGGCAAAAAGTGGCTGAAAAATCAATGATGTCCGGATGTTGTTGTTTCTGTTTTTTCAGCCAGTGATGAGCCTCTACCACTCGTTCACAACCACCCGAAAAGGTGTTGATAGCAAACAGGCTGAAATTGTCTTTTGCAGCCTGCTCAATCGAAACAGGCTCGTTGGTGTAGATGTGAAAATGGGCATCGGTTTTTTTTATTTTTTCGAAATCATCCATTGAATAATGGTTGTTTTGGCAGGAAAGTAGGGCAAATAGAACAGCTAAGAGTAATAATACTTTAAGTTTCATCTTATCAGGTTTAATTGAGATTTTGAAGTTAGAAAAATTTCTTTTATTTGAAATTGAAGACATTAAAAATCATTAAAACACGAAAAATGATAGACATTTTACGTAATCGCCGCAGTATTCGAAAATACACTGAGCAGACCAATGAAAAAGAAAAGCTGGATATTCTGAAAGAAGCCGTGCTTCGTTCACCTTCTTCGAAAAATATAAATCCATGGGAATTCATTTTTGTGGATGACAAGGAAATTATTGGCCGGTTGAAAGATTGCAAGGCGCACGGTATAATACCACTGAAAACCGCCCCGCTTGCCATTGTGGTGTGTGCCGAAGAAACCAAAAACGATGTGTGGATTGAGGATTGTTCCATCGCATCCATTTTGCTGCAGCTCACTGCCCAGTCACTGGGATTGGGCAGTTGTTGGGTTCAAATCCGAAACAGGGTGCATTCGGAAGAGCTTTCCTCCGAAAAATACATTCAGAATTTACTGGAAATACCTGAAAACTTCAGGGTGCTGAGTATTATTACGGTAGGTTATCCGGATCAAGAGCGCGAAGGAAAACCATTTGAGGAATTGCAGTTCGAAAAGATCAGAATGAATAAATTTTAAAAGAAATCGTTATAATCCGATGGTTCCTGTTCCTGTTGTCCGTTATCGTCGCAATCGAGATTGATATTGAAATCTTCAGGTTTTTTAAATTCCATATCTTCGGTTATACCAATTGATTCATCGGCAAGCACTTTCTTGTAAAAATAGCCCCAGATGGGCAGTGCCATGTTTGCGCCCTGTCCTGACGAAATGGTGCGGAAATGAACACTTCGCAAATCGGCCCCTGTCCAAACGCCGGCAGTCAGTTTTGGTGTAATGCCCATGAACCAGCCATCTGAATGGTTTTGGGTGGTTCCGGTTTTTCCTGCAATAGGCATTTCAAATTGCCCGTAGCCCTCACGATTGCGCAGTCTGATTCCGGTTCCTTCATCAATTACTCCCTGCAACAGGTTAATCATTAGGTAGGCGGTTTGTTCATCGATTGCTTCGCGCCGTTTTGGTTGAAAATTGGCAATTACATTTCCGTGCTGATCTTCAACGCGTGTAACAAAATAAGGTTCCACAAAAACCCCTTGATTAGCATACGTGTTAAAAGCTCCAACCATTTCATATAAGGTGATATCCGAAGTTCCGAGGAATAAGGAAGGAACCGGATCGATGGGACTGTAAACGCCCATTCGTTTCATAATGTCAGTAACTGCATGTGGATTAAACTGTTTCATCACCCAGGCCGAAATTTTGTTTCGCGACTGTGCCAGTCCCCATTTCAGGGTTACCAGTTTTCCTTCGTTTTCTTCGTCGTACTCAGCATCTTTGGGTTCCCATATTGTACCGTCGGGCATCTGAAATTGCTGGCTCACATACGGAACTTTCGTACACGGTGTAAGTCCGTTTTGCATGGCAAGTGTGTAAAGAAACGGTTTTACAGTTGAACCTACCTGTCGTTTTCCGCCTTTTACCATATCGTACATAAAATGTTTGTAATCGGGGCCGCCCACGTAGGCTTTTACCTGCCCGCTGTGGGTTTCCATGGCCATAAAGGACGAACGGAAATAGCGCAGGTACCATTTAATTGAATCGAGCGGTGACATAAGCGTATCGATCTCGCCCTCCCATGAGAAAACAGTCATTTCAACCGGCTGATTGAAATTTTCTTTTATTTCGCTGGAGTTTTTCCCCTGTTCGTTTAAAACCCGGTAACGTTCGCTGCGCCTCATTTCTCTGTTGAGTAAGTTTTCAACCTGCTCGCTTGTCATATTGTTCGCGAACGGCGGATTATCGAGGTAACTCATACTTCCGTCGAATTCGGGCTGCAGGTTGTTTTTCAGATGATGTATAACTGACTCAACTGCGTATTTTTGCATGCGCGAATCGATGGTGGTATGAATTTTTAATCCATCGGAATATAAATCATAGTTATTTCCGTCAGGTTTTATGTTTTTGTTGCACCAACCATACAAAGGATTGGTTTGCCATTCAATGGAATCTTCAATAAATTTTTGGGTTTGCCACGATGCATAATTACTTCGTTCAGGTTCGCGGGCGGTGAGTGTTAGCCTCAGGTACTCCCTGAAGTAGGGAGCCAGTCCACTGCGGTAATCCACTTTTTGGTAGTCGAGTTCCAGGGGAAGTTGTTTTACTGAATCTCTTACCGTTTTTGTAATGAAACCGTATTTTTCCATTTGGTTAAGCACCACATTTCGGCGTTGTTTTACCAGTTCGGGGCGGCGAACAGGGTTGTAAAGCGATGAGTTTTTCGCCATCCCTACCAGCATAGCTGCCTGGTGGATCTGCAGCGAATCAGGCGGAATACTGAAATATACATTTGCTGCCGATTTTATTCCAACTGCGTGGTTCAGAAAATCGTACTTGTTGAGGTACATTAAAATGATTTCTTCTTTGGTGTAGCTGCGTTCCAGTTTTACTGCAATAACCCATTCCTTAAATTTTCTGAAAACAAGTTCCCAGAAACTTTCGAAAGTGGTTCTCGGAAATAGGTTTTTTGCCAGTTGCTGGCTGATGGTACTTCCACCACCTGAGCTTGTATCGCCGGTAATAATGCCTTTAAAAACCCTGACAAGCCCGCGAAGGTCGATGCCCGAATGGCGGTAAAACCTTACGTCTTCAGTAGAAATCAGCGCATCTATCAGGTGTTGCGGAAGATTATCATAATCAACAAAAGTCCTGTTTTCACTAAGAAAATATTTGTCGAGAATTTTCACATCTGAAGTGTAAATTTCTGAGGCCAATATATTGGGTGGATTCTCGAGTTCTTCAAAAGAAGGCATAAACCCCATCCAGCCTTTTGCAATAGAAACAAAAATAATAACAAGAGCAAGAAATCCGATTAAAATAACTGACCAAAACCCGACAATGTATTTTTTATAATTTTTATTTTTTTCTTCTGTCATGTATCCTTGTGAATTAATATTGCCACAAATATAAATCTTTCTGGTGTGGCTGCAATTTTTTAAACGCAACAACGGGGATAAATATTTTTATTTTAAGAAAATAAATTAATCATTATCAAACGGGTAGAAATAAATAAACAAAAGAAATTTTGAACTTAGCAATTCATTTTCTTTAATTTGCAGAAATTTTTTTAGAAAGGAACATATACTTATGCAAGAAAACCTTGTAATTGTCGAGTCACCTGCAAAAGCAAAAACCATTGAGAAATTTTTGGGGGACGGGTACCATGTAACATCCTGCATGGGGCATATACGCGACCTGGAAAAGAAAGATTTTGGGATTGATTTGGAAAAAAATTATCAGCCCAAATATGTTGTTACCCCTGATAAAAAGAAGGTTGTAACCGAGTTGAAAAAATTGTCGAAAGATGCTGAAACAGTATGGCTCGCATCCGATGAAGACCGCGAGGGAGAAGCCATTGCCTGGCACCTGAAAGAAGTGTTGAAGCTTGATCCTTCAAAAACAAAACGCATTGTTTTTCATGAGATTACCAAAGAAGCCATCCAGGAAGCCATTAAAAATCCACGCTCGATAGACGAAAACCTGGTGAATGCCCAACAGGCACGCCGGGTGCTCGACCGAATTGTAGGGTTCGAGGTTTCGCCGGTTTTGTGGAAAAAAGTAAAACCCTCGCTTTCAGCCGGCAGGGTACAATCGGTTGCCGTTCGTTTGATTGTGGATCGCGAACGCGAAATTATCAATTTTAAAAGTGAATCGAATTTTCGTGTTACCGGGAAATTTCTGGTCAGTGATGAAAATGGGAATACCTCCGAACTAAAGGCCGAACTTTCAAAAAGGTTTTCAGTAAAAAACGAAGCCCTCGAATTTCTGAAAAAATGCCAGTCGGCCGAATTTTCGGTTAGCGATGTAACAAAAAAACCAACCAAGCGTTCACCCGCACAGCCATTTACAACTTCTACACTTCAGCAGGAAGCCAGTCGCAAACTTGGTTTTTCGGTTTCGCAGACTATGGCTGTTGCGCAACGCCTATACGAAGGTGGTAAAATTACTTACATGCGTACCGATTCGCTGAACCTGTCAAACATGGCCATTAGTACTGCCAAACAAAAAATTATTGATTTACACGGCGAAGATTACCTGAAAATCAGGAAATACCAAACCAAATCGAAGGGGGCACAGGAAGCTCACGAAGCCATCCGGCCAACATACATAAGCAATGAAACTGTTGAAGGTTCGAATCAGGAGCAGCGGTTGTATGAACTGATTTGGAAAAGAACAATTGCTTCCCAAATGGCTGATGCCAAACTGGAAAAAACCACGGTGAATATTTCTGTGTCAACCGCATCCGAAAAATTTACTGCAACAGGCGAAGTGCTGATTTTCGACGGGTTTCTGAAAGTTTATATGGAATCGACCGATGACGAAAACGGGAACAGCGGTCCTGCCCAGGATATTATTCCTCCGCTGAAAGCCAATGATGCATTGCGCATGGCCGAAATTATTGCAATGCAGCGTTTCTCGCAAAAACCACCACGCTTTACCGAGGCTTCGCTGGTAAAGCGTCTTGAGGAACTTGGAATTGGTCGTCCGTCAACTTATGCACCCACAATTACAACTATTCAAAACCGTAATTATGTTGTAAAGGAAGATCGTCCGGGAACAGAGCGCGAGTTTGATGTTATTACGCTGAACCACGATAAAATTTCAGAAGAAAAGAAAACCGAAATTACCGGCACCGAAAAATCGAAACTTTTCCCAACTGATGTGGGCATGGTGGTTACCGATTTTTTAATGGAGAATTTCAAACAAATAATGGACTACAACTTCACGGCCAGTGTAGAAAAAGATTTCGATGATATTGCCGAAGGGGAGAAGGTTTGGAATGAAATGATTGATAAATTCTACAAACCGTTCCACGAAATAGTTGAGGATGTGCTGGAAAATTCCGGACGCTCGAAAGGAGAACGCGTGCTGGGAACCGACCCAAAAACCGGGAAACAGGTTTCGGTGAAAATTGGCCGATACGGTCCGGTAGCGCAGCTGGGTGAAGCCTCCTCGGAAACCAACGAAGAAAAACCACAGTTTTCAAGCCTACGCAGCGGGCAGCACCTCGAAACAATTACATTGGAAGAAGCACTCGATTTATTTAAACTGCCGCGTGAATTGGGCGAATATGAGGGCAAAAAAGTTACTGTAAATATTGGCCGTTTTGGACCTTATGTGCGGCATGACAATAAGTTTGTTTCACTCGGCAAAGAGAACGATCCATACACGGTTGAGTTCGACAGGGCTATAGAGTTAATTGAAGCCAAACGCGAGAAGGACCGGAAAGCAGTTATAAAAACTTTTGATGAGGAGCCCGAGCTGAAAGTTTTGAACGGAAGATGGGGACCTTATATTTCTTTCAAAAAGAAAAATTATAAAATTCCGAAAAAAATGAAGGCCGAAGATTTATCACTCGAAGACTGCAAAAAAATTATTGAAGAAGCCCCGGCGCCAAAATCGGGAAGGAGAAGGAAAAAGAAATAGAACAAAAAGGCAGATGATTCAACAATTGCCTTACTTTTACATAAATTTTTTTTGAATGGAGGTTTTCGATTATTTTAATCCTGTTGATTTTTCGCGTTTTGACGCAAATGACAAATCATTGGGAAAATATTCGCTGGGAGCATCCATCGAATCTTTCACCAGTAAGCTTACCTTATCAACAATTTCGAGTGCAAAAGTTGTTTTGTTTGGTGTACCGGTTTTCAACGGAGAATATAATCCGGAGCCATCATCAGCACCCAACTTGGTTCGGGAGCAATTATATAGTTTGTCAGCATTAAACTCAAGCTTTAATATTGCCGATTTGGGAAACCTGAAGCCCACAGGCAGCCTCAAAGGAACGTTTCTGGCCATTCGCGATGTAGTTGAGTATTTTGCTGAAATGAACATTGTTTCGGTTATAATTGGCGGAAGCCAGGATTTAACGGTGGGAGTTTGCGAAGCTTTTGTCAATAATCGTTTTTTTTCGCTTTCGGCTATCGATGCAATGCTCGACATTAAAAAAGGAATAGAGGCATTCCATTCATCAAACTTTTTAACACGGGTATTTAAAAATCTTCCGAAGCTGTTTCAGTTCAATCTAATTGCTTTTCAAAATCATTTGGTGGGGCAAAAATTGATTGAAAAAACTCCCGGCGTAACAGAACACCTGAGATTAGGGCAACTGCGCGAGAATTTTTTTCAATCGGAACCTCTAATGCGCAACACCGATGTTTTGTCATTTGATTTGGGGGCAGTAAAATACACCGAAGCACCAGCCACAACCCAGACAAACCCAAACGGGCTGAGAGGTGAAGAAGCCTGCCAGCTTTCCCGTTATGCCGGCATGAGCGAAAGGCTGAAAAATTTCGGTTTATTTGAACTTAATCCGGATACCGACAATAACTTTATTACCGTAAAACTGGCTGCCGAAATAATTTGGTATTTTTTGGAAGGTTGCACCACCCGTAATGACAATAATTTAAAGCCTGCCGAAAATAGTGTAGTTTATAAAGTTGAAATTGACGATTTAGATCAGCCATTGGTATTTTTTAACGAACCAATAACCAAAAGATGGTGGTACGAGGTGAATTCAGTATCGGGCGAAACGCATATTTTTGCCTGCTCGGAAAGAGAATATCACCAGGCTGCAGCCAACGAAATACCTCATAAATGGCTCCGATACGTTCAAAAAATGGATGTTTTATCAAAATAATAAAAAAATGAATCCGTTCTTTGCATACCAATGTTAAATGAAGTTTGTTACAAACAACAATTTTTTATTTCTTTAGCACGGATTGAGAAATTATTTATGCCGCATCCATTAAGGAGTATGAAAAAAATATTTTCTTTACTATATTTGCTGATAATAGTTAATTTAGCGGCTATGGGCCAGCAAGATCCACAGTTTACTAACAATATGCATTATAAATTGGGAATAAACCCGGGATATGCTGGAGCAGAAGATGTTATAAGTGGAATCATATTAAATCGTTATCAGTGGGAAGGTATGCCGGGAGGGCCCAAAACACTTGTTTTTAGTGTTGACGGAGCTGTAAATATGTTTGGTGCACCCGGTGGTTTAGGATTAAATATAGTAAGTGACCAATTAGGATATGAAGATAATACGATGATAAATGCCAATTATGCATACAAGGCTGATTTGGGCATGGGAACATTGGGAATTGGGTTGTCTGTAGGAGTATTCAATAAAAGTGTGAACGGACAGTGGGAAGTGCCTGAGGATGACCTATACACCCAGCCAGGTTCCGATCCCGGAATACCACAGGGCGAAGTTAGCCAAATGGCATTCGACTTCGGGACTGGTTTGTATTTATCGGCAAACGACTATTATTTGGGGGTATCAGTAACCCATTTAAACCAGGCCGACATTAAGTTCGACGAACAGGCAGTTACGTTTATGGCCAGACACTATTATTTAACAGGCGGATACAATATTAAATTAGCCGATCCGTTATTTGAGTTACGCCCGTCGTTCTTGTTTAAATCAGACCTTGCAAGCTGGCAGGTAGATTTAAATACAAACATTGTTTACGACGACCGTTTTTGGGGCGGACTGACCTATCGTGTTAATGATGCTGTGGCACTTTTAATGGGCCTTGAAATGGAAAATGGACTAAAAGTAGGATATTCGTTTGATCTGGTAACTTCGGCAATTGGATACTATGGTTTCGCTTCGCACGAAATTTTTGTTAGTTATTCAATTGATCTGGAGCGCAGCCGGAGTAAGAAATATAAAAGTATTAGATTTTTATAAAGAAAGCCATATATATTGAGCTATGAAAAAACTTCTTTTTATTGCAATTGCACTCTTAACAATTATCGGTTTTACTTCCTGTAACCGATCGGGAAACGGAGAGCTGATTGGAGTGCAGAAAAGACCAAAGTGGAATGAATCTCAGCCATACGGAATGGTTTATGTCCGGCGGGGAAGTTTCAATATTGGTCCCAGCGATCAGGATCCCGCAATGTCTGGTATCCCAACCAAAACAGTTTCTCAGGAAGCTTTCTGGATGGACGACACAGAAATTACAAACAACGAATACCGTCAGTTTGTAAATTGGGTCAGAGACTCAATAGCACGCAGAATGCTGGGGGATCAGTACCCCGAATTCCTTATTACCGAAGACCGGAACGGAACACCTATCGATCCGCCACGTGTTAACTGGGATGAAAAAATTGACTGGAGTGATCCTGACTTCCAGATGGCAATGCAGGATTTATATGTCCCCGAAAATGAGCGCTTCTTCGGGAAAAGAGAAGTTGATAGTCGTAACCTTGTTTATGAATACTGGTGGATAGATCTTCAGCAGGCAGCCAAACGCTCCAACAGCTATAATTACGAAACACAAAGCTACGAGGGGAATGTTTATGACAATGAAGGTGAACTGCGGCCCATTGAAAATCGTTCAGACTTCATATTGAATGACAGAGTACACGTTTATCCCGATACACTTGCGTGGATAAGAGATTTTACCTATTCATACAACGAGCCCTGGGCTACACGGTATTTCTGGCATCCCGGTTTCGATGATTACCCGGTGGTTGGAGTGAACTGGAAACAGGCAATGGCTTTCAGCAACTGGAGGACAAAAATCCATACCGATTTTTTAACTTCTAAAAAAGAGCCCACTGTTCAGGCTTACCGTTTGCCAACAGAGGTAGAATGGGAATATGCAGCCCGCGGGGGGAAAGATTTTTCAATGTACCCGTGGGGAGGTTACTATACCCGAGATGAAGACGGGGTTTTTCTTGCCAACTTTAAGCCGCTGCGTGGTAACTATGTTGAGGACGGCGGAATTTCAGCCATGAAAGTTGGAAGCTACGAACCCAATGAGTACGGACTTTACGACATGTCGGGCAACGTGGCTGAATGGACGGAAACAGCATACGACGAGGCTGGTTATAATTATTACAGCGATTTAAATCCAACTTTTACATACAATGCAAGGCCTGACGATCCACCCGTGATGAAACGTAAAGTTGTTCGCGGTGGCTCCTGGAAAGACATTGCCTATTTTACTCAGGTTTCTACCCGCAGTTTCGAATATCAGGACACTACAAAATCATATGTTGGATTTAGATGTGTGCGGTCAACATTTGGAGAAGAATTTAATTAGCAACCAATTTTTACCACTACAATATGAATATAGGTGAGATTTTCAAAACAAAACGCTGGAAAACATTCATGGGCTATGTTTATGGATGGGGTGCATCTGTTGTAATGCTCGGGGCACTGTTCAAACTCCAGCACTGGGAATACGGAGGATTGCTGCTTACTGTCGGGCTTATAACCGAAGCCTTCATTTTTTTCCTCTCAGCGTTTGAGCCGCCGATGGACATGCCCGACTGGGGAAAAGTTTATCCTGAATTGCGCGAAGAATACGAAATGATGGATGTGGATGAGTTGAACCAGAACAATAAAAAAGGCGAGTTCAACCAGCTACTTGGTTCTTCGGATTTATCACCCGATCTACTTGATAAAGTGGGCAAAAGTTTATCCGAACTTTCGGCTGTAGCAAGGGGCATCAGCGACATTTCCTCTGCAACACTGGCCACCGATATGTATGTAAAAAACCTGAGTTCAGCCTCCGAGTCAATGAATTCACTGGCCGAAATTAACAAACGCGCCAACGATACAATCAATGAATCGGTGAATAAGTTAGTTGACTCTTATACCTCTGCATCACAACAATTTTCTGAAACAGGCAAAGGAACAATTGGCACACTGCAAAAGGGCAGCGAGGAGTTTTCGGCACAGCTTTCAGAAACAGGTAAAAAGATTGCTGAAACTGTAAATGGAGCAACTGTTTCATTTTCAAACGAAATAAAAAATATTGGCGAGGGATCAAAACAATATTACAACAACCTGGAAAGATTAAACCAAAATATTAGTGCCTTAAACGAGAATTTTGAGAATCAGTTACAAGGAACAAAAAGCCAGTTTGAAGCCAGTCATAAATTCAACAACGATCTGTCGCAAATGAATGAAATTTTATCCTCTTCGGTTTCCGAACTTGAAAAGTATAAAGAAAATGCTGAAAA
Source organism: Bacteroidota bacterium (assembly GCA_051747885.1). Lineage (GTDB taxonomy): Bacteria > Bacteroidota > Bacteroidia > Bacteroidales > Prolixibacteraceae > Tangfeifania. The sequence continues at coordinate 14,409 of JBNJGR010000006.1, forward strand.
GCTGAATAAGAACCTGGAAGCGCTGAATACCATTTATGGTAACATGTTAGGTGCAATGAGTTATAAGAAGTAACATTTAGAAGTTATATTATGGGTGCTAAATATTGCCCGGAAACACCGCGGCAAAAAATGATAAACATGATGTACATTGTCCTCACTGCAATGTTGGCGTTAAACGTTGCAGCCGAGGTGCTTGATGCATTTCAGGTAGTGGATTCAAGCCTTATCCAAACCCTGGAAACCGTGGACATGAAAAATGCACAGGTATATGCTTCTTTCGAACAGGCATATGCTGAAAATGAAACCAAGGTTAAAGAATGGAAAGATAAGGCTGACCGTGTAAAAATGCTGACTTCTGAAATGTATTCTCACCTTTCAAAACTGAAAGAGGATTTAGTCAGAGATTCCGGGTTTACCCCGGTATCAAGCGAAAATCCTTTGAGTGAAGATGATTTTTTCCTGGTTACAGAAAGTGGCGATACATTAATTCTGAATAAAGAAGATGACCTGAATTCACCTTCAGAATTTTTAATAACACAGGGGAATGCCGAAATTTTGAAAGAAAAAATTAATGAGTACAGGGAGAATATGGTTGGCCTTATTGAAGAGAATGATACTGAACTTATAAATACTGTTGAAAGCGCTCTTGATACTTCCGATCCGCCTGTAAATTTAAGAGAAGGAGGCCAAAGCAAATCGTGGGAAAGTGAACGTTTCCTGAACAAACCTTTGGTTGCAATCCTTACATTGATTTCCAAATTTCAGATTGATGTAAAAAATACCGAGGCAAGCCTTATCAATTACTTATTCTCACAGATTGATGCAGGCTCTTTTAAATTCAACAAACTTGGTGCACGGGTGATTCCAAATTCAAATGTTGTTTTGCAGGGAGAAGAATATGTAGCTGAAGTTTTTCTGGCTGCCGAAGATACCACCCAGCAACCCGAAATATTAATTAACAACCGACCGGCCAATGTTCAGGACGGAAAAGCTACCTACCGTGTAGAAGCAAATGAGCCCGGCGTTTTTAGCTGGAGTGGTGTTATTAAGTACAAAACACCCGCCGGAATTGTGAGAAATTATCCTTTCTCTCAGGAATATCAGGTTACCAGGCCCAGTGTTACAATGTCGGCTACACGAATGAATGTATTTTACCGTGGGCTCGATAATCCTTTCGATGTTGGTGGTGGCGGAATTCCCCGGGAGAACCTGGAAGTGCAAATGACCAACGGAACCGTAACCAAAAGTGGCAATGAATACATTATCCGCCCGGATGAAGTTGACGAACAGGGAAGAAACACAGAAGTTTCTGTTTATTCCAATATTGGCGGAGAAAGAAGGTTAGTTGGTTCCAGCCAGTGGCGGGTTAAAAGAGTTCCCGACCCAGTTGCACAGGTTGCCGGTCTGTCAGGTGGTACAATAAGAAAAGAAAGATTGCTGGTAGAGCAAGGCGTAATGGCAGTTTTGGAAGATTTTGATTTTGATTTTAATTATACCATCACACAGTTTACAGTTGAAGTTCCCGGCCCGGGTGGATACGTTAATCGCTGGGAGTCAAATTCAAATCGTTTCACAGAAGATCAAAAAGAACAATTCAGAAGGTTAAATCCTGAAGAGGTAGTATATATTGGTAACATCAGAGCAGTTGGGGATAATGGCGAAACTCGCGAACTTGACCCAATTCCTTTAAAAATACGATAAATATGAAAAAGAGTATTGGTTACATAGGAGCATTAATTTTTACCCTAGTATTTACAGGAAATACTATTAATGCCCAGATAATTAACGGGGCATACAATACAAACGACATTTCGGAGAAAAGGGCAATGCCTTTGCCGTCAGTGCGCGAAGCAGATGTGTTTTGGTCGAAAACAATCTGGAGAGTTGTTGATTTACGCGAAAAAATGAATCAGACTCTTTATTATCCTACGGAAGAAACGGGCGATAGGAAAAATCTGATATCATTATTATTGGACGGAATTCAAAATGGGCAGATTACTCCCTATGATGCCCGCCTTGACGATGATTTTAAAGTGCCGATGACTTATGAACAGGTACAGGAATCTTTTGGTGCTGAAGAAACAACAGAGGAAAGAATTGATTTTGACACCGGCGAAAGAGAAACCGTTACCATTCAGGGAGAAATCCGGCCAAGCGATATCAAGCAGTATATGATTAAGGAGGAGTGGTATTTCGATAAACAAACCTCTGCTCTCCATGTTCGTATAATTGGTATCTGTCCCATTCGTGAATTTGTAAGGGATAATGACGATACAGGCGAGATGCAGCGCCAAAAAGTATTTTGGGTATATTATCCCGAAGCCAGAGATCTTCTGGCTACCAATGTAGCGCTTAACCCATACAATGAGGCTCAGTCCATGTCGTTTGACGAACTTTTCATAAAACGTTTCTTTAACAGCTACGTGGTTAAAGAATCGAACGTTTATAATAACCGCGATATAAGTGCTTACCTGAGCGGAAAAGAAGCCATGCTCGAATCGAAAAAAATTGAAGAAGAAATATTCAACTTTGAGCAGGATCTTTGGGAATATTAAATTGAAAAAATTAAGCCCTGGCCTTATGAAACCATAAGGCCTTTTTTAACTCAGGCGTTTTATCACCAACCGATTTGTAATAAGAAAAATATTCCAGCAATATTGAAAAGAATGAGAAAAGCAATAATTTATATTATTTTGGCCACAGGCTTGCTTTTCAATTCTTGCCGGAATGAAATTGTACAGTTCCTGCCCGGAGGCGAACGAAAATCCAATAGCTGGTTTGAACCCTCACCATACGGAATGGTTTATGTTCAGCGTGGTTCATTTGTTATGGGGCCCTCTGATGAGGAGTTGGGCGGAACCGCTGAAAAATCAAAAAGAGTTTCGGTGGAATCATTCTGGATGGACGATACCGAGATTACCAATAATGAATACCGGCAATTTGTTTACTGGGTTCGCGACTCCATCGCCCGGAAATTGCTCGGCCAGACTTACACTGATTTTGTGATAACTGAAGGCCCCAACGGAGTTCCACTTGATGAGCCCGTTATTAACTGGGGGGAGGAAATAGAGTGGGACGATCCGGATTATCAGCTGGCAATGGATGATATTTACATTCCGGAAGAAGAACGGCTTGCCTTCAGGAAGGAAGTCGATCCCCGAAAACTTATTTATGAATATTACTGGGTTGATTATAAGCAGGCTGCAAGGAGAGAGAATAGTTATAATTTTGAAACAGAGGGATATGATGGTACAGTTTTAACACCAGAGGGAGAAACTGTTCCGGTTGCCAATCGTAGCTCTTTTTTGATGCACGAAATGGTTCCCGTTTATCCTGATACCCTTACCTGGATACGTGATTTTACATACACCTACAACGATCCATTCACGATGAAATATTTTTCGCATGTGGCATTCGATAATTATCCTGTTGTGGGAGTTACCTGGAAACAGGCCCGTGCTTTTAGCAAGTGGAGGACTGACCTTAAAAACGAATTCAGCAGCAGGCTAAATGAAGCACCTGCGCACGATTACCGTTTGCCTACCGAAACAGAATGGGAAATGGCCGCCCGTGGTGGTTTAAACAATACGGTTTACCCCTGGGGGAGTTATTACACCCGTAACGTGAACGGCTGTTTTGTGGCCAATTTTAAACCTCTGCGTGGGAATTATGTGGCCGATAGCCCAACAACTACTACCGCAATGCAGGTGGGTCAGTTCGATCCCAATAATTACGGACTTTACGATATGGCCGGTAATGTGGCAGAATGGACCAGTACCGCCTTTTATGAAGCAGCTTATGATGTAATTAGCGATTTCAACCCTGAGTTGCAATACGATGCACTACCCGACGATCCGCCCGTAATGAAACGTAAAGTTATTAGAGGAGGTTCGTGGAAAGATATTGCTTATTTTATACGAACCTCTACCCGCACTTATGAATACCAGGATACGGCAAAGTCTTACGTTGGCTTCCGTTGTGTAAGGTCTTCATTCAGAAATGAACTCCAAAACCGCTGATGCTTTAGAAGTTAAATCCTAAACCTGAAAAAACAGTCGCTCCGGGCATAGTGTAATAACGATTTACCTGATAATTCTGGTTCAGTAAATTTTCGCCACTGACGTACCACCTCAGATTCGGAGTAATTTTATATACTGCTTTTGCTTTCAGGAGCGTATAATCAACCTTGTTTACATTTGGTGAAGGATCGTTGTCGAGGTTGGCAATTTGCTGGAGGCTTCCTATAAGTTGAAACTTTTTCCAACGGTAATGCGCACTTACAAAAAAGTTGTGTTCCGGAGTGGCAAAAACCGGGTTTTTCATATTCATATAGCTGTAAGTTGTTTCAATTGACAGCTTGTTTGTTGGGTGTGCACTAGCCGAAAATTCAACTCCTTTGTTTTCCACCTCACCGGCATTGAGCAGCCCCTGCATGGGGACTGTTACTATCAGGTTGTCGCCCTCAATGATAAAAAAAGTTATTTCTGTATTTACCGTGTTATCAAAAAATGATTTTGAAATTCCTGTTTCATAGTTCATTATGGTTTCAGGGTTGAGCTCCGGGTTGGGGCCCCATAAAAACAATTCGCGCATGGTCGGGCTGCGAAATCCTTTTGAAACAGTCCCTTTCCAGGTGGTTGATTCTTCGAGTTGCCAGGCAAATCCTGCCGACGGAATCCATTGGCTGCCGTAAACAGAATGATTCTGATACCGCAATCCTGCATTGACCGTGAGTTTTTCAGCCAGTGTTTGTTGCGTAAATCCATAAACACCTGTTTCGCTGAGGGTGGTGTCGGCAAATACAATTCCGTTTCCGTTCATGGCTTTCAGGTTCTCTGCTTTGCCGCCGTAATTCATATAATCCACGCCCAAAGTAATGTTGTTTCCTTCAAATAATTTTAATGATTCATAAAAGTTGACACCATAATTATGGTCGTTGGAATGAAACCCATCGGTAATATCGTGTTCCCCGAAGTTGTAAAACAATTTTAAGGAACCGGAGATTTTTTCCCATTCATTTTGCATGGTGAGCGCCCAGTATCCGCGCGTTATGTCAATTTTTTCTCCGGCAGATGCACTGATAGTATCAGGACCGGGGTCGGCAGCTTCAAAGTCGGCCAGGCTGAAATCGGTTGTGAAATTTATGTGTTCGTTCAACTGGTATCCGAGCTTTGCGTAACCGTTGTTTATTTTGAATTCAGAGTGCTCACGGTGGCCATCGGTATTATCGTGGTTAGCCGATATAAAAGCACTGAATTTATCTTTTTTGAATCCCACTGAACCCATGTATTTTTGGGTGTTAAAAGAGCCGTAGGTAAAACGTGCATCTCCGTGAATACCTTCCCGGGTTTGTTTTTTGGTGATAATATTGATGACCCCTCCCATGGCATTTGAGCCGTACAGAATGGAAGCCGGACCCCGGATCACTTCCACGCGCTCAACATCAGAAGCCACGTAGGAATCGGGCAGCGGGTGGCCCATAATTCCCATAAACTGAGGATGTCCGTCAATGAGCATGAGCACTCCGGTTGTGGGATTCCCGCCAATTCCCCTGATGGAAATCTGGCCGGCAGAGCCGGCAGCAACGCCAAACCCGGTAACTCCGCGTTCGGTTACAAAAAGACCCGGTACTTTCCCGTTTAAAACAGGCAGCAACGCTGATTCGTCGGTTTCTTCAATTTGCGTGCGGTTGACCACCGAAACGGCCATCGGTACATTGTTTTTATTTACCTTAACAGGTGTGCCGGTAACCACAACTTCTTCAATTTCAATTGTATCATTCAATGATTGCTGTGCAGAAAGCATTGCGGGGAATGCAATCAATATCAAAAGAAATAATTTTTTCGTCATGCTTTGTATTTTCATAATTTGCTCTTTTGGTGCTACTGTTTTCTTTTTTCGTGTTACTATTAGTATAAAAAAATTTATTCTGCTTTGCTCATTACAAGTTTGCCATGCTGAACTCCTCTGATCGTTATTAACTTATCTGAAATTTCAGTGAGTTTTTTTGAAGGACCTTTTACTGCAATAATCTGGAGGTAATTTTCTTCGTTCAGGTAAAAACCCTGTGTGGAAAGAATGTATTTTTTGTGTTCAAATTGAATGTCTGACGATTTTTTAAGAATATCAGTTTTGTCGTGGTTAAATACCAAAACTACAGCTCCCGCCACAATGTTATCGCATTTCCATTTTTTTTCCACCAGGTTTTTTTCAATCAGGTGGCGAATGGCCTGCGAACGGTTGGCAAAAAGATTTTCCGAAACGTATTCATCCAATGCTTTTAGCAAATCTTCGTCGAGTGAAACTCCAAAACGTGTAACTGACATAGTGTTACTTTATTTTAAATGCGTGTTACGAAAATAGAAAAACATATTAAAAGAAAAAAGAGAGGATGGAATTTCTTCAGGAGCTAAATTTTAGCCTGCATTATTCATGCAAAAACAGAAAAGTAAGCTAACTGTCAGTATAATAACACAATGTAGCTATTCGAGTAAAAAACTAAGTTTTCTATTTTTTTACGAGTGCGTTTATTTCAACGCACCTGCTTCGTTACGAAACGTTTGAAATAGACAACTATGTCGGCACGGTCCGATGCCTCGCATCTGCATTAAACTAAACGCATGAACAATGCAGGTTAGGGAATCGGGTTCAGTACTTTACGATTTTTCGTTCCGCTGTTTTTTCCGAGGTCTCAATTTTCAAGATATATATTCCATCCGGTAGGTGAGAAAAATCGAGAGTGGTATTATTTTCGTTAAAGTGGTGAAGTAATTTTCCCCCGGAGCTGAACAAACTGGTTTTGAGCAATGACTGGTTTCCTCTCAGAATAATTGAAACTTCATTTTCAAACGGATTTGGGGAAACAATAATTGTTTCCGGATTTTCAGTGAGCTGTACTTTTACCACCTCGGCTGTTTGAGAAATCAGCCAGTAATCCGGGTCAATTTTAATTTCTGAAACCATAAAATCTGGCTGAACCTGAAATTTTTGGTTGTTTTCGGTATGTATTAACCTGAAGTCGGCTGAATCAGTTTTGTATGTGTTGTAAACCCTAATCGGAACAAGCATCTCAAAAAATTCTACCGAATTGTGCGAAGGTGTTTGCGAAAGGGTGATTTGTAAATTTTGTGCATCGGTTTGTGAAAATTCAGCCGAGTAAACCGGAAATCCTTCGCCATAGAACCAATCATTGAAAAATTCAGAAAGAGTTGTATCGCCGGCAGTTTCAAAATGTTTGATCAATTGACTGGTGTGGGCAAAATCATTTGCTACTTCGGGGTCGTTAAAATAGTTCCGGATGGCATTGAAAAATGGTTCGTCGCCCAATACCCAGCGAAGCATGTGTAGCAAATAAGCGCCTTTTGAATAGGATAGTCTGCTGCTGAAAATTCGTGAAACGGATGTGGTGTCTTCAACAAAAACACTTCCACCGGGCTCGCTGGTAATGCGATCGTGATTCAGTCTTTTCCACCTTGGCCACCAAACTCCATCAAACATGGTCTCGTACGCCAGGCCAGAAAGATAGGTGGCAAATCCTTCGTTCAGCCAGATGTCCTGCCAGCTGCCCAGGGTAATGTAATTGCCAAACCACTGGTGCGCCAGTTCATGCGCGACCAGCTCAAAACCAAAATTACCCATAAAACTCATAGTTTGGTGTTCCATGCCGCCTCCCCAGCCAAATTGAGCATGGCCGTATTTTTCATCGGCAAAAGGATATTCTCCAATTAGTTCATTAAAAAGAACCATTACTTCTGCAGTAACAGGCGTTTCGATTTTGGCTTTTGTTTCGTTTTCAGGATAAACAAAATTCAGGATTTCAATTTCCAGGCCGTCTTCGGTTTCCAGGAAATCGGAATAATCAACGTAATTGGTAACAGCTATAGCCACCAAATAGGTGGCTATGGGGTAGCGGTGTTTCCAGTGCATGGTGCGTTTCCCTTCTGTAACATTTTCAGAAACCAAAATGCCGTTACTGGCGGTTCGGTAGGGTTCCGGGGTGGTGACAATCACATCGATTGAATCAATTTTATCAGCAAGCGATTGTTTACAGGGCCACCATTCCATTGCGCCGTAAGGTTCAGAGAGAGTCCAGAGCACAGGAGTTTGGTTATGGGTGCCAATGGTAAACGAACCAAAACCGGTGGACGGTGGCTCGCCCCGGTAAAAAACGGAGAGCGAGTCAGTTTGTCCTTTGCTGAGCGTTTCTTGCAGCTGAATGCTGATTTTATTTTCGTTGCGTGAAAAATTAATGGGATGTCCTTTTTGGGTAATGGAATCGACAATCATTTCAGCATGCAAATCGAATTCAATTTCAGTAAGATTGGTTTGCTGACTTATAAAGTATGATGTTATTTCCCCGCTAATAAAGGAAACAGCAGGATCGACTTCCCATTCCATCCGCTGGTAAACTAAATCGTAATCAGCATAACTTTCTGATTCGGCAAAAGCAGTTTTTTTCAGATAAATATCCTGTTCAGCCCTTGCCTTTCTTTCCGTGAAAAACGGATCGGGTTCCTGGGCGGCTACCTCAGCAAGAACTGACAAGAAGAGTATCCAGATAAATGCAACGCGAACCATATATCAAATATACGGTTTTTTGGTTCTCCTTGCGATGTATGACAACTTACAGTCAAAATTTCGGGATTTTGCCGAAATAATCCGATGGTATAAATTTTGAAACATAAGTACCAGGATATCAGTGTAATAAAGTTTGTAGAAGATTTTAATGAAGATAACCGTTAAAGGAGGGCAAAATAATGAAAGGAAGAGTCAATATTTTTGCACTTTTGACACTGACATTTTTGCATGTCATGTTCCCGGTTACCGTTTTTTCTCAATACTTTGGCCGAAATAAACCGGGATATAAAAAGTTTAACTTCGATGTAGTCCAAACTCCCAATTTCGAAATTTACCATTACCTGAACAACGATACCTTAAAAGATAATTTAGCGAACTGGGCAGAGGAGTGGTACTTAATGCATCAAAAGGTTTTTAAAGATACTTTTGAGCAGAAAAATCCGCTGATTTTATATTCTAACCATTCCGATTTTCAGCAAACTAATGCAGTAAGCAGCATGATTGGTACTACCACTGGTGGTGTCACCGAAGCCCTGAAAAACAGGGTGGTAATGCCGGTAGCTCCTACGTTGGCCCAAACCGATCATGTTTTAGGACACGAGCAGGTTCATGCTTTTCAATTTCATAAACTCCTAAGAAGTGATAGTGATACGTCTCAAAATTACTCTTTAAGAAATATTCCCCTGTGGATGATTGAAGGTATGGCTGAGTATTTATCCATTGGCAGTGTCGATCCGCATACAGCCATGTGGATGAGAGATGCACTGATACATGATGATTTTCCTACACTTGAGGATTTATCGAAGAGTTCACGGTATTTCCCGTATCGGTACGGCCATGCATTTTGGGCCATGTTTGGAAAATCGTGGAACGATACGTTGATTATCCCTCTTTTTGAAAAAACGGCACTTTTGGGTTTCGACAGTGCTGTCGATACCTTGCTCGGCATTAGTTCGGAAACCTTATCCGGGTTGTGGAGAGGCGCTATGGAAAATCATTTTAACCAATATATTGCCGATACGTTGAACCAGCCCGTGGGACAAAAATTAATTTCAAAAGAAAATGCCGGTGAAATGAACCTGTCGCCATCGTTAAGTCCCGACGGGAAATACCTGGCATTTTTTTCGGAGAAAGATGTTTTTACCCTCGATTTATATTTGGCCGATGCCCAAAGTGGAAAGATAATCAAGAAGTTATCGAGTGTTACGCGTAATCATGAAATTGATGATTTTAGTTTTATTGAATCGAGTGGAACGTGGTCGCCCGACAGCCACAAATTTGCTTTTGTGGTTTTTAGTAAAGGGAAAAATAAGCTGGCTATTGTTGATGTAAAAAGGGCAAAAATAACCGATGAAATTGAACTGGGTGACCTGAATTCGTTTAGCAATCCGCACTGGTCACCCGATGGCCGCTACATTGTTGTATCGGGGTTGGTAAATGGTACTGGCGATTTATACCTGTACGATATGGTTGACGGCACAACTACCAAACTAACCAGCGACTTTTATTCCAACATTCACCCGGCCTGGTCTCCCAATGGGAAATACATTGTTTTTTCAACTGAAAGAATAAACAATCAGGTTCCTTCAAAAAAATTCAGTTTCGACTTAACGCTTTATAATGTGAAAACAGGCGAGGCTGAACGTGTCGATGTTTTTCCCGGCGCCGATAATTTAAACCCTTGCTTTTCAAGCGATTCAGAGTCAATCTATTTTTTGTCGAATGCGGATGGTTACCGAAATTTATACCGATATAATATTGATTCAGAGCAAGTTTACCGGTTAACCAAATACCCCACAGGCATTAGTGGAATTACACAATATTCTCCCGCAATTAGTTCGGCAGCCAGCAGCAATTTAATTGCCTATACCTATTATTCAAACGGTAATTATCAAATCTATACCGCTCAGCCTGATTCATTCAAATTTGAAATGGCAGATAAAAAACTTGTCGATTTTGAGCCGGGAACACTGCCGCCAATCAGACCGCTCGAATACACCCTCATTGACACTACGCTTTACACCCGTCCGGCAGTTGAAAAGCCTGTTCCCGAAGATTCTGTAAAAGAAGTGCCCTATAAACCGAAGTTTAAGCTCGATTACATTTCAAATACCGGAGGAGTTGGTGTTTCCACCGGACGGTTCAACTCCAATAATATGTCGGGTAGTGTAAGTATGATTTTCAGCGACATTGTCGGGAACAACCAGCTTTACTCCGTGCTGTCCCTCAATGGCGAAATATATGACTTTGGCGGGCAGGTGGCTTATATCAACCAAAAGCGAAAATTAAAATGGGGAGCCAATGTATCGCATATTCCATACCGTGCAGGCAATATGTTTATGAGTCAGGATACACTTACCTATACTGATGATGATGAAGAAGAACATGAATTGCCTGTAAACGATTTGGTACTCGATTACATCAGAATGTTCGAAGACAATATTTCGTTGTTTTCCTATTATCCTTTGTCGCGAACACGGAGATTTGAAGCCGGGGCTACAGCATCATGGTATTATTACCGAATCGACCGTTTTCACAATTATTTTGACGATTATGGTTTTAGCATCGGAGGGCGCAGGGAGCGCAGACCGGCCCCGGATGGCAGTAACTATCAGAAAATTGACCTGGCCTACGTTCAGGATAACTCTTATTTTGGAATGACTTCGCCAATGCGGGGATCTCGTGGCAGGTACCAGATTGAGAAGTATTTTGGGGCAGTTGATTTTTTTACTGCTCTGGCGGACTACCGGAAATATTATTTCGTCAATCCTTTTACTTTTGCTTTCCGCCTGTACCATTACGGCAGGTACGGCAGTAATTCCAATACTGATGCTGTTTCACCAATATATTTAGGTTATCCGTGGTTAGTGCGGGGGTACGAAGATATTTCATTCTACGATAATTTAAGTTCCGGCGATGTAGGTATCAACTCTTTAAACTATTCGCATTTAAGTGGTTCGCGAATTCTTGTGGGAAATGCAGAGTTCAGGTTGCCGGTATCTGGTGTTGAACAACTGGCGCTCATTCAGTCAAAATATTTTTTAATTGACTTTAACCTGTTTTTTGATGCCGGAATGGCCTGGGATAAAGGTGATTTTCCTAAAATAACCTGGGAGGAATCTGCTTTCGATCAAAGAGTGCCCGTATTCAGTGCGGGAGCGTCATTAAGAGTTAATCTTTTGGGTTATGTTGTGCTGGAGCCGTATTTTGCTGTTCCGTTTCAAAACGGGGGATGGGAAAACGGCGTATTTGGGTTGAGCTTTGTACCAGGGTGGTAAAAAAACGGGCTCCTTTGGGAACCCGCTGTTGAGTTTATTGATGCATAAATTATTTCTCCAGTTCTTTCCAAACCAGTGCGCTGGCACCAACAATGGCTGCATCGCCCGGTTTGAGCTGCGAGGGCAAAATTTTAATTTTGTCTTTGAAAATGGGCAGGAGGTGTTTCTCCATATGCTTTTTTGTTGGTTTGAAAATGTAATCACCGGCAGCAGTTGGTCCTCCAAAAAGGAAGATGGCCTCGGGGCTCAGGTGGTGAACAGTGTCGGCTAATCCCTGTCCCAGCCATTCACCGGTTTTTTCAAAAACTTCCAGTGCAATTTTATCTCCTTTTTCGGCTGCTTCATAAATCATTTTCGAATCGAGTTCGTTATATGATTTTTCAGCTAATACACTTTCGGTTGAATTGTAATGTGCGAGTAATTCAAACGCGGTGCGTTTCATGCCGGGAGCCGAGCAGTAAGCTTCAAGGTGGCCGAGCGATGTGCAGCCGCAAACACGGCCTCCGGGAACGAGTGTGGTATGACCGCACTCACCGGCAAAACCATCGTGCCCGTAAACCAAATCACCATTAACAACAAGGCCGCTTCCAACTCCCGTTCCCAGTGTAAAGAGAACGAAATTTTTCATGTCTTTGGCACCGCCGTAAATCATTTCGCCAATGGCAGCGGCGTTGGCATCGTTGGTTAATGCCACGGCTTCCATTTCGGAAAAATGGCTACGTAGTAATTTTACAAAGTGCACCACCCCTTTAAACGAAAGGTTGGGTGCATATTCAATAGTTCCGCTGTAATAATTCCCGTTTGGCGCTCCAATTCCGATACCTAAAATCTCAATATCTTTATTCAGTAGCTTAACAGATTTAATCAACTCTTTGATTGCATCGGCCAAATCAGAGATATATCTGTCGATTTCGCCATGTTTTGCTGTTGGGATGTTGTCTTTTACCATTACATTCCCTTCGGGATCAACAACCCCAATAGCCGTGTTGGTCCCTCCAACATCTACACCAATTGCAACTTTCTTCATCATTAAATATTTTATAATTATTACTAGTTATCGATAATTGATTTCCGAAATATATTCCGGTTTTAAATTGTTTTAAGAACAGGAACAGCAAATTTAAAAATATTATGGAATTCTTTAAGGATGAGCATCTCTTTTAGGGTTATTTATTCTGATTAAAAACAAAACATCCCTCTGGAAGTGATTATTGTACTTTGTCGTGTTCCAATTTCTTTTGAATGGCAAGGCTTAAAAAAATTCCGGCCAGGCAGAAAAGCAGGAAAAGGTAAAAACCCGATTGCAGGCTGGTGCCGTTTGTGGTTACAACCTCCATGTATTTATTTGTATTTGTTAAATAATCCAACTGGTCGCTGATTATCCCGTTAAATCCAATGTAGGCCATAAAAATTGCTACTACCATTACATCAGCCATCGACCATTTTCCCGATTTAAATGTAAAGAACCGGATGAAACTGCTGGATTTGAAACTGCCGGGCAAACGGATGGTTAAAAAACTGCTAATGAGTTTTGTTACAGGGAAAAGTACACTGAAGGTGAAAATAAGAATACCTACAAAAATCATATCTGCCTTTCCGTTTGAAATAAGTATCCACACCACATCTAAAATTGATTTGCTTTGGTAGAAAAATACCTGGTTGCCAAAATGAATGTTTTCTCCGATTAACTGAAAGTTTATCTGACTGATTTTAGCTTCAATATCTATCATGGGTACTGCCAGGCCGTTTATTAAAAAAATCAGTGTTGTTAGCAGCAGTAAAAATAAACCCCTATTGGTTTTTCGGGTTTTGCCAAAAAAATTCAGAAGAAAAACAATAAGAAGCAAGCCTGAGATGACAAATGTGTAGTTACGAAGTTTTATTGTAGCACGATCAATTTGCTGTTCCAGAATTGCTGTAGCTTCTTCCTTATTTTCAAAACCGTGCTTTTCCAGTATTTGTTTTAACTTCAGTTGCTCGTCGTTGTTAAAAGTTTCTTTAACAAAACTGTCGAGTTTTTGATGAATAAATGCTTTCAGGTTGTTTTTGTTCTCGGGCTTTTCCAGTTCTTCAAGTAAATTTTCTGATAATTGTGGGACATTTTCGCGGAGCTTATCCAAATCAACAAAGGCATCCATTAAAAACTGTTTGATTTTGCCCATGTCGTCACGCAAAATTTCATTCACCTTGTCGAGCAGCCTGTACAAAAGATCTTCTATTTGCTTTTTCAGCCGCGCCTGATTTTGTTCCGTAAGTTCAAATTCTTCAATTTTTTTGGAAATAATACGGGCAAGGTTGTGCTTCCATTCGTCGGCATTTAATAAGCCATAGCGGATACTGTTTATTTCAGATTTTAGAATATTGTTTTCCTGATTTTGCCTTGCCGTATGAATGTGCATACCGCTAAAGTAAATTGAGAGCAGGATTAACAACAGGTTTACTGCAAAGAGTAGTCTGGAATTATTTGATTTCAATTTAATTACTTTATTTAGTTGAACAAAGTAAAGTAAAAATTAGTTTTAATTTTGCCGGAAATTGAGTTTTAATGAAACGGGCAGGAAAAATAATATTGAGAGTTTTGGGGTGGATTTTACTGGTGCCTGTTTACTTTTACAAGTATGCCATTTCGCCGTTAACTCCGGCTTCGTGCCGCCATTACCCCACCTGCTCGGAGTACGCTGTTCAGGCAGTGAAAATTCACGGGCCGTTTAAAGGATTTTGGCTGGCCACAAAACGAATTGCAAAATGCCATCCGTGGGGTACCGAAGGTTATGACCCTGTTCCTCCCAAAACGAAAATTAAAGTCAAAAATATGAACCTTTGATATTTTTAGAATCAGGCAGGAGAATTCATTTCGAAAAACTAAATTTGTCTTTTATTGTTTTATTGAACACATTCAGAAAAAGCTAAAATGAAACAAATAATTCTTTTATTTACTTTAACTACACTGCTTTTATCCTGTAACTCAAAAAAATCAAACAATCAGGATTCAGGAAAACAGATAGTTACCGTGAGTGTTTTGCCGCAAAAAACATTTGTTGAAAAAATTGGCGGCGCAGACTTTGAAGTAAATGTGCTGATTCCGCCTGGATCAAGTCCTGCCACCTACACCTTGTTGCCTTCACAGCTTAAAAGTATCGCCCGTTCCGAAATCTGGTTCCGCATTGGTTATATTGGCTTTGAACATTCTTGGAAAGATAAAATTGAGCAGTCCAACAAAAACATGAAAGTCGTAAATCTTTCCGAAGGACTTGATTTAATTGCCGGCAGTGAAGTTCAGCATGGCGACCATGTGCACATCGACGGTGTGGACCCGCATACCTGGCTCTCGCCGCAAATGGTAAAGCAAATGGCCCAACGGATTATGGAAGAGCTCTCGGAACTTCAACCCGAAAACAGCGACAATTACAACTCCAATTACATTCAATTTGCAAAAGAAATCGATGAGCTGGACAATGAAATCAGAACAAAACTGCAACCTTACGAAGGGAATGAAATAATTACTTTTCACCCGAGCCTTTCCTATTTTGCCCGCGAATACGGATTGGTTCAGCATTCGCTTGAACTGGACGGGAAAGAACCCACTCCAAAACACATGTCGGAAGTTGTGAAACTTGCCAAAGAAAAAAATATCGATGTAATTTTTATTCAGAGCGAATTTGATCGCGACCATGCCCGTGTTTTTGCCGAAGAGGTTGGCGGAGAAATAGTGGAAGTTACCCCGCTTGACCCCAACTGGGCAGAAAACCTGATGGAATTGACCAACATTTTAACCGATAACTTTTAATGGATGCATTAATTAAGATAGAAAATTTATCGGTTGGCTACGACAAACAACCGGTGTTGCACAACGTTAATCTCGAAATTTTTGAAAAAGATTTTCTTGGCGTCATCGGCCCCAATGGCGGCGGAAAAACCACTTTGCTGAAAGCTATTTTAGGATTGCTAAAACCGATGAAAGGGAAAATTATTTTCAGGGAAGATATGAGAATGAAGAAAAAACCCATTGGTTACCTGCCGCAGGTCAAACACATCGATAAAAATTTTCCTATAACCGTTTACGAAGTAGTGCGGTCGGGGTCGTTAATGAGAAATCCAAAAAAAATTAACACCCGCGAGGTAAAGCAAAAAGTGGAATGGCTGCTTACTGAAATGGGAGTGTCGAATATCCGCGATAAGGCCATTGGCGATTTGTCGGGCGGACAAATGCAACGTGTGTTTTTGTGCCGGGCTTTGCTTAGCGACCCGAAAATTTTACTTCTTGACGAACCCGACACCTTTGTGGATAACCGGTTTGAAGGGGAACTTTACGAACGGTTGAAAATGTTAAACCAGGAAATGGCAATCGTTTTGGTTTCGCACGATGTGGGCACCATTTCAAGCTATGTAAAAACCATCGCCTGTGTAAACGACAGCTTGCATTATCATCCCGACAATATAATCACCCAAAAGCAGCTGGACAGCTACAACTGTCCCATTAAAATAATTACCCACGGAGAAATTCCGCATACTGTTTTAAAACGCCACGAATAAGATGAGTAACCTGATTGAACTGTTTGCATACGATTTTTTTGTGAAAGCTTTTCTGGCTGCTGTTTTTGCCAGTATTTCCTGCGGAATTATCGGCAGTTACATCGTATCGCGCCGCATTGTTTTTGTAAGTGGTGGAATTACGCATGCCTCATTTGGCGGTATCGGGCTGGCTTTTCTGCTCGGATTTAATCCCTTGCTGGGCGCTGTACTGTTTGCTGTAATGTCGGCCCTGGGAATACAGTTTTTCACAAAAGTGGCTCACGTTCGCGAAGATTCTTCCATTGCCATCTGGTGGTCGCTGGGGATGGCGCTCGGGATTATTTTTGTTTTTTTAACTCCGGGGTACACGCCCAACTTAATGAGCTATCTTTTTGGAAATATCCTCACGGTTACCATTTCAGAGCTGGTCTGGATGTTTATCCTGAATGTTGTAATAATTCTGTTTTTTGCATTCTATTTTCGAAAAATACTCTATATCGCTTTCGACGAAGAATTTGCCCGGGCAGCCGGTTTGCCTGTTGCGCTGTTTAATTACCTGACCATTACACTAATTGCACTAACGGTTGTGCTGAATATCCGGGTGGTGGGTATCATTCTAATTTTATCGCTGCTCACCATTCCACAGGCAACGGCAAATCTTTTTACCAAAGATTTCCGGAAAATGCTGATTCTTTCTTCGGTGTTTGCTTTTATCGGAACCATCTCCGGGCTGTTTTTTTCTTATTACCTTGACATCCCTTCGGGAGCTGCCATTATTTTTACGTTGGTTATAATTTTTGCACTGCTCAGGTTATATAAATATTTTTTTTAGTGATGGGTGGTCGAAAGGAAAAGTATTACACTTGCTCAGCTTGTGGCTTCAGGTTTTCTAACCTCGATGCGGATCGTGTTTGCAGCAACTGCTTTGCGTGTACCGGATGTGAAACCTACAACTGCCCCTCGTGCGGAGAGGAAGTTGTTGTGAAACCAATAAAGCCAATAAGCAGGAACTAAAACCTTGGTACATTCCATTTTACACATTTTCAAATTTCATTGAATGTTTTATAATATGTCCATTTTGGAAGGCATAATTTTGCTGTGGGTTAAAAGAAAATGTATTTTTCGAAACGGTGCACAGCACTAATCAATTCGGTATTAAAAAACTGCCTGCCATTTTTGGCCAGGCAGTTTTTACTTTTATTACATTTCCTGTTTTTTATTCAAATCAGGCAGAAAATTACTCTTTCATTTCAGGATTATCAGATAGTTCTGTGTCTTCAATGTCCTTGAAATACTTCACGGTTCCAACTTTAAGTTCCATAGTTGCATCATCGTCGCATACAATAATTCCTTTGGGGTGCATTTGCAGTACAGATACTGTCCACATGTGGTTTACACCTTCTTCAACAACTTTTCGCAAAGCCCTGGCTTTGTTGTAACCATTTACAATTATTATCACTTCTTTGGCCTGCATGACTGTATCAACTCCTACTGTGAGTGCCGTTTTGGGAACTTTGTTGATATCGTTGTCGAAAAAACGCGAATTGGCTAATATGGTGTCGTAAGTGAGTGATTTGATGCGTGTTTTCGATTTTAACGACGAGCCGGGTTCGTTAAAAGCAATGTGGCCATCGGGGCCAATCCCCCCCAGGAAAAGATGAATTCCGCCCACCCTTTTGATTTTTTGTTCATATTCCTCGCACTCTTTTTCCAGGTCGGGCGCATTTCCGTTGAGTATGTTTATGTTTTCGCGTGGAATGTCGATGTGGTTAAACAGGTTTTCATCCATGAAGTAATGATAACTTTGTGGGTGGTCTTCAGGAATTCCCACGTACTCATCCATGTTAAAAGTAACCACGTTTTTAAACGACAATTTTCCCTGCTTAACAAGTTCAATCAGCTCGGCATAAGTTCCAAGAGGTGACGACCCAGTTGGCAAGCCAAGTACAAACGGTTTTTCCGGGATTGGTTCAAATGCATTTATTTTGTTGGCAATGTAGTCGGCTGTCCACTTGCTTATCTTCCGGTAGTTTTCATGAATTAATATTCTCATAATTCTTCTTATTAGCTATTTTTTTTGTTTATGCATATTTAAAAAAATTCCTTCCATCGATTTTCCAAGTTTTGAAGCTTCCTCCAGGAACTGTTCGACATTAAGCTCGCGGATATAAACCATGCCGTGGGTAGCTCTGAGAAGTGGGGAACTGTTTTGGTAGAAGTAATTTTTACCCAGCAAAAACTGGATTTGTTTGTGCTGTTCAAACCAAATGCTTTGCGTGAGATCACTGAACTTGCCGTCAAGCTGATAGCTGGGGAACGAGGCGTTTACCTGGGTTACGTAACATTCAGCAAATGATTTGTCAAGGGTAGCCAGGGCATTCAACGATACAGGCACAATTACTTCAACATCCCATGGGTTGTACCTGAACCAAACATTGCGGTAGCCCACAATGCGCAGATTACTTAAATCTTCTTCTTTATCCCACTCTTCCACAGCGCGTGCAATAGCTTGCAACACTTTGTAGTGGGTGTCGGGGCCGCTTCCCTGAGGATCCATCGCCAGACTGATAACCGTTGGTTTGTATTTTCTGAAATCTTCGAGAATGGGAAGCACATCACTTTCCATATCCGGCTTGCTGCCCATTACATTATTTTGGTAGAAGCCCAGGCGGAGGTGATGCACATTTTTCACCATAATGCCGTAGTGCGCCCAAACCAGTTCTTCCTCCAGTTCGCGTATCATCCCTTTCAGTTTTTGGATTTTCGGCGGATTTTTACTTCCATCGTAGCTGTTTCTTAATGATGCCAAAACTTCGAAAATTACTTCAACCAACCCGTTTTTATCTTTTATTTCCCAGATAGATACGAGTGCCCGAACGAGCCGATGGCAAACTCCGCGTCGTTTTTCCTCGGTGTTTTGTGCCGCTATGTTGTCGAGGTAGTGGTAAATGTCTTTATCCCACTTGTATTTATAGCCATCTTTAAAGAAATCGGGATAATCAACCATTTCAATTCTTCCCTGGTTCATGAGGTCTTTGGTGTCGATGAGCAGGTCGTAGAGGAAGCTGTTGGTAACGGCAGTAAATCCTGATGTCAGCACCGAAAAGTGCATTTCGTTACTTGCCTCACGCGACTGCCGGTTGGTAAGGGGCATAATTCCAAGCATAATGTCGTCGTGGTGCGGGCCGGTATGGTAAAAAACCTGGTTGGTTTCTTTTTCCATCCCCTTTTTAATTTTTGCCTCAATGGAGTCAATAACCGATTGAACAGTGTCCTTGTTAAGGTCCGGAATCCGGCTGCAGTATTTGTCTGCCTTTAAATCTTCAAATTGCAGTTTGCCACCGAATTTGTTAATTCTTTTACACAGTTCCATTACGGCACGTTCCGTTTTTTGGTGTGTCCACGGCCCGGTGCTGTAATAATTCTCAACGGCATCTTCCAGTTTTACAGCAGCTCCCTCGGTAAGGTAAAAACGGCTGTTTTCAAGTTTTTGCAGCGAAGTTGCCGGGTAAACAACGTGTGGTTCACTTTCCAGTGATTTCTTTATGACTTCGGCAATTGCTTCGCCGGCAGCGTAAATAATGGCTTTATTTTCAGGGTTAAAGCCCAGTGTGCCCAGCCCAATGGTAATTACCAGCCGGTTGCTTGAAACTTCAATTCCTCCCAAATCGGCAGCTGTTACGGCTTGGGTTTCAAAGTTGGTTTCAGTAAGCCGTGTTGAAGAAAAATGTTGTGTTCCGCGAGTATTGAAGGCAATATGCCCGTCGGGGCCAATTCCGCCCAGGAAAAAACCAATTCCTCCTTTTTCCCTGATTTTGCTTTCGTATTGTGTGCACCACTGGTCAATTTTGAATATCGACTCTTTTTGCAGTTGCTCGTTGTTGGTTTTTGCTTCGCGATAACGTAAAGTCAGGTCAATTTTATAATCCGGGAATACTTCAGTAAAAGGTTTGTTCTCTGCCAGTTCAATTTTGTTTGAATCAATCAGCAATGCTTTTTCTTGGTCGAGACCAAAACCTTCAATATAATTCTTCTCAATAAAATTATACAGGCTGTTGTGTTGGTCTGAATTTATGGGGTAAAATTCACCCATCTGAACAATATGCAACCCTTTTAGCTCGGGTTTTTTCATATCGGATAAGCCGTATTTTTCAAGTATATCTTTTCCCTTCTTATTGTTCCAGTTATCAAGTAGAAGATGGGTAAATTGGATAAAGTATTGTGCTGTTTTTCCGGTAGGCAATGTTACAACGCCATTGGGGTTTTCTGACGCCCATTCCAAAAAACTCAGGGCCGAAAGTAAACCCAGTTTGGGGAAACTATCCACCGCTAAGTAGGGTGTGTGTGTTGAAATATTTTTTATTGCCGACTCTTCGAAAAATGCCTGTTCTACTTTTGAAAATTTAATTTTCATCGTTTTATCCTTTTTTTAAATTGACGCTATATAAATATAAATCAAGATATTCTGTTTTGTACTATGCTTTTATTTTAGTACTGCCATTTTTTCAATCGCGTAGGCAGCTGCACCCATTGGGCCGGCTTTTTGGCCAAGTTCAGAAAACTTAATTTCGGTGTCGTTACTAATGTCTCTGTTGCTGAACGTGTTTATGGCTTGCTGGATTGGAGCGGTAATAAACTGCTGTGCTTCGGCAACCCTTCCGCCAAGCACTATCAGTTCGGGGTTGAAAATTTGAATGAGGTAAACAATGCCTTTCCCGAGCCAGTAGCCCACATCAGAAAAAATTGAAATGGCAAACTGGTCGCCACGGTTGGCTGCCTGAATAACTGTTGTTATGTCAATTTTTTCGAGGTCTCCGTCCACCAGGTCGCTTATCAGCGATGAAGTACCTTTTTTTATTCCCTGTTTTGCCATGCGGGTAATAGCCGTGGCTGAAACTATGGTTTCGAGGCATCCTTTTTTGCCGCAACTGCAAAGCACGCCGTTGTCAACAATGGGTAAATGGCCGAACTCACCCGAATATCCTGATTTCCCGGAGTACAGCTTTCCGTTTATGATGATTCCGATACCCAGGCCCCAGTCCACCTGAATCATAATTACATTTTTTTTGTTTTTGGCCAACCCGAAATGTTGCTCTGAAAATGCACGAAGTTTGGAGTCGTGACTAAAATACACCGGCATACCGAAGACTTTATTCAACTTTTCCGAAAGGTTTTTAATTTCAGGGAAATAGGTTTTGTTTATGCCTTGTTTCTGGTTAATCAGGCCCGGCAATTCAAGCCCGACTGATAATATTTTTTTTCGGTTGACATTGTATTTTTGAACAACTTCTTCGAGCTTTTCATTTACCTGATGGAAAATATTGAAATCAGCATGCATTTTTATTGGGAAGTACTGAGGTTCAGTTATTTCTTTATTGTTGCTGTTGAAAATGGAAATGATAGTCCGGTTGATGTTTATTGTTATTCCGGCAACATAAAAACCATTCTCTACGAGGCCGTACATATTGGGCCGGCGACCACCACTTGAATCGCCCCTGCCAAGTTCGTTTACCAAACCGTCTTCAATAAGCTCAATTAACAAGCTGTTGATTTTTGGCGTGCTGAGCTTAATGACTTTCGATAACTCTGAATTTGACAGTGGACCACGAAAATAGAGGGCCCGTAAAATTTGTTTCTTGTGTGTAACTTTTTTTTGTTCAACACCCTGACTTTGGTTCCCGGTATGTTTAAATAGTTTTTCCATAGTTTGCGAATATCAACAAAGATTGAAATTATTTACTTTTAAACCAAAAGTCTTTTTAATATTTTTAAAAAGATAGGTTGATTTTCTCTAAAATTAATCATTCCTTTACAATTTTTGATTATTTAATAAACTTAATACTTGATAGTTCAATAAAAACACAGATATTTATTTTTAAAAACAAGAACTTTTTAAAACCATACAACGATGCAAAAATTTACCTATTTAATTATTTCGGTATTTTTATTCACAGCTCAGTTTTCAATGGGTCAAACGCGGAATGTTATCCATATTCCCGATATTCCCGGCTATCAAACATTGAAATGTGATTTTCACATGCATACCGTATTTTCCGACGGCACAGTTTGGCCGACTGTCAGGGTTGAAGAAGCCTGGCGCGAAGGGCTGGATGTGATTTCAATTACCGATCATATTGAATACAGGCCACATTCAAAGGATGTTGCTTCCGATCACAATCGTTCTTACGAAATAGCCAGCCCGCTGGCAGAAAAATTAAATGTGATTTTGGTGAAAGGTGCTGAAATAACCCGCAGTATGCCTCCCGGTCATCTCAATGCTTTGTTTATAAAAAATGCAAATCTGCTCGAACGTGATGATGTTTTTGATGCGCTGCAGGAAGCCCGCGATCAGGGCGCATTTATTTTTTGGAACCACCCGGGTTGGAAATCCCAGCAGCCCGATACCACACTTTGGTGGATTGAGCATACACGGCTGCTAAACAGTGATTTGCTGCACGGAATTGAAGTGTACAATTATAAAAGTTATTATCCGGAAGCAATTGATTGGGCCAACGAAAAAAATCTGACAATGTTTGGCAATTCCGATATCCACCCGCCTGTTGGAATGGCTTTTGATATTGAAAACAGTCACCGTCCGCTAACGCTTGTTTTTGCCAACAACAGAACAGAAAGAGGCGTGCGTGAAGCGCTTTTTAGCAGACGTACTGCTGTATATTTTAATAATACCTTAATGGGAAAAGCCTCACTGCTCGAGCCGTTGTTTTTTGCTTCGCTCAACATGAGAAAGGCCCCGCTGGAGTTAAAAAACGGAGAAGTGAAAATTGTTGAGATTGAAAACAAATCGGATGTTGACTTTGAACTTGAGTTGGTACAGCCCGGTATCGGGTTCGATGCCCCGGAAACAGTTACCCTGGAAGCTGGCCGGGTTACACCTATTGAGTTGCAAGGTAATTCTGACCAGGTAAATACCATGAATAACCTGGAAGCATATTACAAGGTGAATAACATGATGGTTAGCTCCAACGAAAACCTGGTGGTAACATTTTCATTCGTCAATAACTAAACGAAATTACACTGGAAGGACTTGCAATAAATGAAAGCGTATGAGTTAACCAACAACGAAGAAATTTCTCCTGGAGTTCATGTTGTTTCTTTTAAACGCGATTTTGAATTTATTCCGGGGCAGGTAGTGAAAATAGGCCTTTCACGCGGGCAGGTTCCGCGTATATACAGTATCTG
This sequence comes from Bacteroidota bacterium, assembly GCA_051747885.1. Taxonomy (GTDB): domain Bacteria; phylum Bacteroidota; class Bacteroidia; order Bacteroidales; family Prolixibacteraceae; genus Tangfeifania. The sequence continues at coordinate 37,976 of JBNJGR010000006.1, forward strand.
CAGCGGAAATAAAGAAGATGAAGTTCGTATTTTATTCAATGTAAAAGAAGGAGGCGAACTCACTCCGCGGTTGGCCTCGCTCATACCGGACGAGGTTATTTTTGTTTCGGAACCTTACGGAAATTTTGCCGATACAAAAAAACCAGCATGGTGGATTGCCACAGGCACCGGAGTCGCACCGTTTTACAGCATGTTTCGTTCAGGGCTTGCTGAAAATAAAACCCTGATTCACGGGGTGCGGCGGTTAAACCAGTTTTATTTTGAAGACGAATGGGAACAGGCGCTTGGTGAAAATTATGTGCGGTGTTGTTCCGGTGAATCTTCCTGCAATACATTCCCGGGGAGGGTGACAGATTATTTGGCGCAAATTGAGCAATTACCCGATATCAACTTTTTTATCTGCGGGAAAGCCCTGATGGTAGTTGAAGTGCGCGATTTGTTAATTGAAAAAGGTATTCCGTTTAATAATATATTTGCTGAAATTTATTTCTGAATGTTGAGAAAACAACATTTTATTGTAATTTCAACAGTAAGTTTTTTACTTATAAATATTTAATGGTCACAAAATTTTAAAACTAAATTACTGGAAAATGAAAAAAACAATTTTAACACTGGTTATCCTGGTTTTTGCTGCTGCAAATGTTGTTCAGGCCCAAAATCTGCAGGATGTTTTAGATAAACACTTCAAAGCCATCGGTCAGGAGAAACTGGCAGACATAGAAACTTACAGGATTAAGGCAAAAGTTGAACAGATGGGAATGGAAATACCCATGGACATGAAAATGAAGCGTCCCAATAAATTCAGGATGGAAATGGAAATGCAGGGGCAAAAAATGATTCGTACTTATAACGGCGAAAAAGGATGGATGCTTGCACCGTGGATAAGTTCAGATCCTCAGGCGCTTACAGGAGCAGAATTGGAGCAGGCCATGACCCAGGCCGATATTGACGGTGAACTGTACAACTATGAAGAAAAGGGGTTTACCGCAGAATTGCTCGGTAAAGAATTTTTAGGCGATGCCGAAGTGTTCAATATTAAATTAACCGGCGAAGATGGTGTGGAAAGGAATTATTATATCAATACAGACAGTTATCTGGTGCATTCAGTAAAAGGGAAAGTAGAAGCACAGGGACAGGAAGTTACTATTGAGCAAATTATGGGCGATTATAAAGATTTTGAAGGCATTAAGATGGCTACAAAAATTGAACAGAAATCACCCATGGGCTCGGCCAATATTATTTTTGAAGAGATTGAATTTGGCGTTTCGCTCGATGACTCCATTTTTGAAAAGCCCTGAGGCAGGAGAAATAATTTTCATGAATAGAGAGGACAGGCAACTGTCCTTTTTTTATGGTTTTACAATAGCTGTTTCATTTGCTTGCACTGTCCTGAAAATTCTCTCGGGTAATTCATCTACATTACCCATCGAGTCCAGTTTTTTTTGTTTTAATATTCTTTGGAAATAAGGATCGGGTTTAATGTTGCTTTTGAAAAGATATTGCAATCCTTTTTCCGTGGAACCGCGGCTGTTCGATAACTCATTATTTTTCACCTCAATCGGTGAAATGTAAATCACCTCAAAGAAATCATCCGAAAAATTGTTAATGGTTTCAAAAACAGATTTCTCGGCATGTAATAATGCTTTGTTTAATTGTCTGCTGTTTTCCAGGTATGTTGAGTCTCCTGATATTTTTCGTTTGAGATTCCTGCGGAAAGGTTGCCCGGGATTGAAAACGGCGGCCGAAGTAATAAAAATCATTTTTTTTACCCGCGGGTTTGTGCTTACAATCTTCATGAGCCTGCCAGTATTTTTGATAACCGGCACATATAGTTGAGTGTCAAAATTTTCTATTCCCAATTTTAAAGGTGTGCCGCAGTGGATAAGAATTTCACAATCGCTTATAAAATTTTGCAGTTGAGTGGCATCATTTAAATCAATTTTGCAGACTTTTATATTACTATTGCCTGAAATTCTGTCGAAAAACGGGGGTGAAATTGTATTTCTTTTTTGTGAAATCTGCACTTTTACATGGTAGTCTTCTGCCAAAAGTTTGAGGGTAATGTAACAGCCTATAAATTCTGCCCCGCCCAAAATGCCTATTTTTTTCATTGGTAATAACTTGCTAATTAACAAATAGTTAAAAAGCAAAATTAAGACGATTGGAAGCGGTTTGTTTGTCTTATTTACGCAAAAGCAGGTACTTTCAGGTCGTTTGGTTTTTAAATTCGGTTGGGCTGCACCCAAATTGTTTTTTGAATGCACGGGAGAAATAAGCCTGATCGTTAAACCCAAGGTTGAAACAGATTTCAGAAACATTTCCTGCATTTTGTTTTAACAAATCAGCAGCCCGCTGCAAACGAAGCGACCGCATTAGCTGGCCGGCCGGCTGACCAATTAATGCATTTAATTTTCTATTCAATTGCGAAATGCTCATGTTCAAATGTTCTGCCAGTTGTTCCACTGAAAACTGGTAGTCTCCGAAATGGTATTCGATTTTCTGAATTGTTTTTTGAAGGAAAATTTGGTCGGTTGAAATGGCCGATACCTCAGAGGGTTTGATTATAACTGATTTGCGAAATCGTTCACGTAAAAGTTCCCGTTGTTTTAGCAGGTTTTTAACCTGAACTTCTAATTCTTTCGCTTTGAATGGTTTGGTCATATATGCATCAATTCCGGATTCCAGTCCTTCAATTTTATCATCAAATCCGGCTTTTGCAGTTAACATTATCAGTGGTATGTGGCTGGTTTTTTCATTGTTGCGTATTTGTTTCGAAAATTGAAATCCATCCATTTCCGGCATCATTACATCAGTAATTATAAGATCCGGAATTTCATTTTCTGCTTCAGAAAAACCCTGCTCTCCGTTTTTTGCTGTTAAAATCCGGAAGCTATTTTTAAAAATATTTGCGATGTAATTCCGTACGTCGAAATTATCTTCAACTATTAAAATTATTTTATCGTTTTCAGGGCCGGATGAATTCAACACAGGAATTTTATCTTCTGTTTCAGGAAAATTAAAATCATTGACATGTAAAGATGTTTTGGTCTGCAGTTTGACAAACTCATCTTTTTCAATTGTAAAATCGCCTAACGGTAGCTGAATGATAAACTCGCTGCCTTCACCTTCTTTGCTGTTTCCTGAAATCTGTCCTTTGTGAAGCTCAATCAGTTCTTTTGCAAGCGCTAATCCGATTCCGGTGCCTTCATGTTTTCTTGTAGCTGAGCTGTCCACCTGGTAAAAACGGTCAAAAATATGGGGCAACCGGTCAGAGGGAATGCCGATTCCGGAATCTTTAATCCTGATATTGACAAAGGAATCGATGACGTTCAAACTGACATCTATTTCCCCATTTGAAGCAGTAAAGTTGAACGCATTCGAAATAAGGTTATAAAAAATCTTTTCCATTTTATCCGGATCAAAAACAACTGGAATGTTTTTGAATTCAGATGCAAATTTCAAAGTTATTCTTTGTGATTCAGCCAGCGATTCAAACGAATAAAACAGGTTTTTTAGAAATGGAACGATGTTATGCTGTTTTGCTTTTAACTCCATGCTCCCGGATTCAAGCTTTGAAAGATCCAGCAACTGGTTTATTAAAGTGAGAAGCCTTCTTGCATTCCTGTTTGCAATCTGCAGTTTCCCTTTTTCATGAACCTCGATATTTCCAGACATAATACTTTCAATTTGTCCGAGTATCAACGTCAGTGGTGTCCGGAACTCGTGAGAAATATTTGCAAAGAACAGGGACTTCAACTTGTCAAGCTCCTGAAGTTGTGTCTGTGCTATTTTCAATTCATTTAAAGTTATTTCAATCTTGTTTTTTGCTTCTTCCACATTTTTAAAGTCTTCATACCGGGCATAAGCTATTGAGAATGCTTCAGCTAATGTCTTAACCACTTCAAGCTTTTCTTTGGTGAGGGGAGAAACATTTCCAACATAGAGCATACCCAGGGCGAAAGGAACAATGTGCATATAAAGGGATTCCGGTGGATTAGATGAACCCTGGTACGTTTCCGCATTTTGAACTTGTCCGGTTTCAATCATAGATTTTGTCCAGTCAATAAATTCTTCCTTATTCCAGTGCTCTTTGTAAATCTGATTTTTTTTCCAGTGTTTAACAGCTTTACTTGTGAGTTCATTTGCATTCAGGGACAGATTCAATACTCCCAGTGATTTACCATCTGGTGTAGTCAGATAAGCCTGAATTTTTTCTTTTTCTTCATCAACAATAAAAACACCGCATCGTATAAAAGGTACCTCCAGTGTTTCCAGCTCACGCCAGATAATCGGTGTTATGCGATTGAGGTCTTCGGAGGTGCGCATGCTGGCAATTTCACCGCGGACCCTGTCCAAAGATGCCTGCTTAATAGCTTCACGCGCAAGGGCTTCTGCTTTTTGGATGTCGAGAAACCGGGTGTAACTCTGTTCAAAAACTTGTCCAAAGCGTTTCAAAATTTTATTTTCCTCATCAGATAATCTTCTTCCAAAATGATTAACCACGAATATAGATGTGTATTGAGAAACAGAAACCGATCGGGTATAGCCACCTTCACGGGACAAAACCTGTTTTTTCCATTCAGGAGTTGATGAATTGTAGGGCGGATGTTTAAACAAGTGTTCAAAGAATTCAATTTTTTCATCCCTTGAATATTCCTCCACGAAAAACCGCTCTCCTTTGGTTGTAGCTTCTGCCAAAACTCTGTAAATGGGGCGATCCAGAAAAGGAATCGCTGCTTTTTTCATATACGTTTCTGCCACACCTGTTGACCCCCAAAATGTGAATTGTTTATCAATTTGGTTGTTATTGATTAACATAAATACACCGGTAATATCCAGGTTCATATTATTCAATTCCCGGGCAACTATATTAACAATCTTCTGCAAGTCTGCTGATCGACGCATTGACATGGCAACTTCGCGTACTTTCTCAAAGGCTTTCTCAATTTCCAGTTCGTGGTTTTTTGCTGCGAGCTCTTTTTTCAGAGCGTCAATTTTTAACTTTGATTTTGTCATTTAAGAGATTTTTTGGTTGATTAATGACAATCCTTCATTTATATTTAATTGACGGAATTTTACCTGTTGTGCTGACAGATTGTTATCTTCAGGAATACCCATAGGGGCAGACATAATGTGCCTGATATTTGTTTTTATAACCATTTAAATTTCTATACGCTTATGAATCGTATTCAATATACGCATATTAATTGAATTGTAAATGTCCTAATTTTTAGGGTATTTTGTGTTTTTTGAATTTTTGACTTTAAAGTTCTTTTTTCTTGTATGTGAAATGTTAAAGAATATTAAAATGTCTTTATTTCTTAGATGCAAAACTTTATGATTTTAGATTTCTATAATGTCATTTTTCCATATAATAAACTATAATTTATCAAATTGATTATTGGTTGCTTTGTTTACCGCAAGAAAAATACATTTTGATTTGCCAAAAAGTGGAGCCTTTTTCTGCTTTGGTAATCCAGTGCATTTATTTAATGTGAGGAGCCCATAACTTGCAGGTGAATTAAAATATAAATTGAAAATTATGAAAAAATTACTTGTAACATTCGCAATGGCAGCTCTTATTATAAGCGCTGCTGCCGAGGGGAATAAGATTCCGCTTATTGGAAGCAAGGCTCCCTCTTTTACTGCTGAGTCAACCAACGGCAAAATTACCTTCCCTGAAAGTTTTGGAAAAAGCTGGAAAATTCTTTTCAGTCATCCGCAGGATTTTACTCCGGTATGTACCTCCGAGCTGCTTGAACTGGCCTATCTGAATGATGAATTCGATGCGCTGGATGTAAAACTGGCTGTAATTTCTACAGATGATCTTAAAATGCATAAAATGTGGAAAGCTCACCTTGAAGACCTGGATTATAAAGGCAGAGGAAAACAAAATGTTATGTTTCCAATCCTCGATGACCACAAGGCTGAAGCATCGAAAATTTATGGAATGCTTCACGAACCGGTTAGTACAAACAAGGACATCAGGGGTGTTTTTATTATTGATGCCAACAACATTGTAAGGTCGGTTAATTTCTATCCGATGGAAATTGGTCGTAACGTACATGAAATTCTCCGGATAGTTTCAGCTTTAAAAACAACCGATGAGTCGCAGGTTTTTACACCGGCTAATTGGAATGAAGGCGATGATGTTTTGATTCCTCATTTTCCGTACACTGCCGAGCAAGTGGCCAATGATCCCACTATTAAAGATGGATATTACAGCGTAGGTGACCGGTTGTGGTTTAAAAAGTTGAACAAATAATATTTAAAAATGTATGTGGTTTTTTGAATAGAATAGTGCAATTAAACAGTAAAAAAGGTGTTCAGAATTTTTTTGAACACCTTTTCTTCGTTAATAAACGAATCAAAATTTTATTCTTCGGGTGTCAGTCGAACCACTTTGCCCGGATTGTTCAGTACTACATAAATAGATCCGTCGGGGCCGGTTGAGACATCGCGCACGCGGCCGGCTCCTTTAAAAATGACCTGTTCATGAACTACGCGGTCTTCTTCTATTTGCAGCAACCTGACTTCTTCGTATTTTAATGCACCCACAAGCAAACGGTTTTCCCATTTTTCAAATAAATCGCCCCGGTAAAAATCGAGTCCGCAAACAGCGATGGATGGTTTCCAGTAAAAGTTGGGTTGCTCCATGCCCGGCATGTGGGTTAATTCGGTAATAATTGTACCGTTGTAATTTTTTCCGTAGGTAATGGTTTCCCAACCGTAATTTTTTCCTGATTCAATCAGGTTGAGTTCGTCGCCGCCCATCGGCCCGTGTTCCGTGGTCCAAAGTTTTCCCGTTTCCGGATGGATTGCCATTCCCTGGATATTCCTGTTGCCTAAACTGTAAAGCGATTTCATGGCTCCGTCATCATAAAGGAATGGATTGTTTTCAGGAATCCGGCCGTCTTTATGAATGCGATGCACTTTTCCATTAGGAAGTGAAAAATCCTGTGCCTGGGAACCTGCACCGCGGTCGCCAATGGCAAAATAGAGGTATCCCCAAGGATCGAATACAATGCGGCATCCATAATGGTGACGGGTAGTACGATAAGTTTCGGGCGGAGCTTCAAAAAGCAACTCTTCGTTTGTCCAGGTGTTATTTTCAATTTTCCCACGTACCAAACGGGTCATGGCAGGAGGCCGGTTGCCTTCATATTCTTTAAGTTCATGACTGTAGGCCAAATAAATCCAGCCATTTCTTTCGTATTCGGGGTCAACAGCTACATCGAGCAAACCTCCCTGTCCTTCGTGTAAAACTTGTGGTGTATTTTTTACCGCTTCGGCCTGAAGTTCGCCGTTTTCAACAATCCTCAATCGTCCGGGACGTTCTGTTATCAGTGCAGTGTTTTCATCGATAAAATCAATTGCCCACGGAATTTCAAGGTTGTCAGCAAAAGTTTCCACTTCCATAAAATAATCCATGGTTTCAACCATTTCAGGAGCTGATGGTTTTGCAGCACCTTCTTCTTTTTCGGCTTCACGGATGTAGCCTACAACGGCCCGGATTTCTTCATCGGTAAGCGAACGTTCATACGAGGGCATACCCAGGTGAGGGATGCCATGTTTGATGTTGCGGATGACATAGCCGTCTTCGGCCCCAAACTGCCACACTCCGTCAACAAGGCTGGTTGCGTTGCCGCCGTTTAAATCAGAACCGTGGCACTGGGCGCAGTATTGCTGGTAAAGAGCTGCTGCATCGGGCTGAGCGTTGGTTTTTGCAGAAAAAGAAAAAATCAGAAAAAGAAAAAATAAAATGCTGCCGGCTTTTTGGATAATTGGCTTCATAAGTACTAGTTTTTTATTTGTATCTCAATATACAAAAAAGCAGGGAGCAAAAAGGTTTAATAAAATGTCTTTTTTGTCAAATTTTTTTGGAGGGGGCTTAATATTTATCGGAAATTGCTTTTTCAATGCTTTCCCAAAGAAGTTTTGCTGTTTTTCCCCAGCTGAATTTTTCTTTTTGGATGAAACCTTTTTGAATCAATTCGCTGCGTTTTTCTGAGTTGCCGGCCAAAAGGGTCATGGCATCCGAAATTTGCCCGGAATTGTTGGGATCGACATAAATTACTGCTTCGCCACCCACTTCGGGCAGTGAAGTGGTGTTGGAGCAAATTACCGGAACTCCGGCGCTCATGGCTTCAATCACAGGAATTCCGAAACCTTCGAAAAACGGGACGAAGGTGAGTGCCAGGGCTGCTCCCAGAACGGAATGCAGCTCAGAAGTTGGAACACGTCCGGTGAATACCACATCGTTTTTAAACTGCATATTGTTGTAGGTTTCAGAAATTTTCCCGGTTTTGTGCATTTGCCCGCCAACAATGAGTAGTTTAATTCCTTTTTCGTCCTTCATTTTAAAAGTATCAAAAGCTTCAAGCAATCCGGTTATGTTTTTTCGCGGATGCAGCGCGCCCACAAACAGGAAATATTCACTGCCTGATGTAAATTTCTCGCGGGTAGATTTCTGGTTATCAGGCGGGGTGGGAGTATATGCAGTGTTTATTCCGTTGTAAACCACATCAATTTTGGCGGCATCAATATTAAAAGAGTCGTTTATGTCTTCTTTAGAGTAGTTTGAAACGGTTGCAATTCGGGTGGCTTTTCGGGCAAATTTTGGAAAAAAGTGGTTATAGTATTTCGCTTTCAGCCAGGGTAAATCTTTAGGGCGATGCACAAAATTTATATCGTGAATAACAGCCAGCTGCGGAATTTTGGTTTTAAGCGAAAGATATCCGTCGGGTGACAGGAATAAATCTGCCTTGTATTTTTTCAGCATGCGCGGAATTCGGAATTCAAACCATAAATACCATAAAACCGGATGCCGGGTAGGAGGGCCAATAACAACGGGAGTAATGTTTTTACCAAAAATGAATTTTTCACTGTAGGGGCGATCGAAAATGAAAATGAATTGATGCTGAGGGTGATTTTGCGTTATCAGTTTCAGCGTTTCAAATGTGAACCAGCCAATTCCTTCCAGTTTGTCCTCAATTAATAACCGGGTGTTTACGGCAATAACCATTAATCTGTATTTCTATTTTGGGTAAATGTACAAAGTCTGAATAAATATTTTTTACTTTTACCCGTTCAAATTAAGGTACAACAATGTTAAAAACCAGGTTTTGAAACGGAAATTTATAACTAACCTTATATTACTGCTTTTTCTCAACCTTTTAATCAAGCCTTTTTGGATTTTTGGGATCGACCGCACCGTGCAAAACCTGGTGGGCGACCAGAGTTATGGTTTTTATTTTGCGTTGTTTAATTTTTCTATGATTCTGAACATCCTGCTCGATGTGGGAATTACCAATTACAACAACCGGAATATTGCCCAATATAATTTTTTGCTCCCCAAACATTTATCGAATATTGTTGGGTTGAAACTTGTACTGGCCATTGTTTATGCTGTTTTCAGCTTAACGGTTGCATTCATAATCGGGTACGATAAAGTTCAGATTCACCTGTTGTTTTTCCTTATTTTTAATCAGTTCCTGGTTTCATTTACGCTTTACCTGCGTTCTAACATCAGCGGTTTGCACCTTTTTCGCACCGACAGCCTTGTTTCGGTGCTCGACCGCAGCATAATGATTGCAATATGCAGCGTACTTCTGTTTAACGATTTTTTCAGGCCATACTTTACTATCGAGTGGTTTGTGTACGCCCAAACGGCGGCTTATATTTTAACTGCTGTTATCACTTTTGCAATCGTACTGAAAAAATCGGGCAGGATTAAAGTACGTTTTAACCCGGGTTTTTTCATCGTTTTTCTTCGAAAATCGTATCCTTACGCACTCCTTATTTTACTGATGTCGTTGTATAACCGCATCGACTCGGTGATGCTGGAGCGCATGCTTCCCGGAACCACTGGTGAAGAACAGGCTGGTATTTACGCCCAGGCTTTTCGCCTGCTCGATGCAATGGCCATGTTCGGGGCACTGTTTGCAGGGTTGTTACTTCCAATTTTTTCAAAAATGCTTAAGCTGCACGAGTCGATTGGCGATATGGTGAAGCTTTCCTATTCGTTGCTGATTGTGCCGGCTGTAGTAGTTGCCGTTTCAAGTGTTTACTACGATGGCGAAATCATGTCGCTTCTCTATACATCAAATACTGCTTATTCGTCAGATATTCTCGGAATCCTTATGATTGGCTTCACAGGGATTGCAACTACGTACATTTTCGGAACACTTTTAACAGCCAATGGAAGTTTGAAGCAACTAAATATTATGGCATTTTCAGGAATGGTGCTGAATGTAGTCCTTAATCTTATTCTGATTCCACGATTTCAGGCCTACGGCTCGGCATACAGCAGTCTGGTTACCCAGCTCTTTACAGGCGCTGTACAGGTTGCACTTGCAGTTTACATTTTAAAGCTGAAAATTGAATGGATGTATATTTTTAAACTGTTGCTTTTTGTGAGTTCGGTAGTTCTTTTCGGGTGGTTGTCTGAATTTATTTCAAACTGGGTTTACGGTTACCTGCTTATGATTTTTGTTTCTGTTATTTTTGCTTTCTTTTTAGGTTTAATTAGTTTAAAAGACCTGTATAAAATAATCAGATACGAATAGAAATGGCAAACCCGACAATTGAAGAATTGCAGAACAGTGACCGGTATGAGCTTGTTGCCCGGCTGAAACACGACGAAATCAAGAATTTTGTAATTAAGCAGATTACTGAAACCAACAGTCAAATTGTAAAAGCTTACATGTTTTACCAGTTGTTAATGATATTAACCGGGATGTTTTTTCTGGCCCGTGCCATTGTTTTCGTTTTCAGGAATTATTACGAACCATTTTTAATTTCGGCGCTAACCATAGTTTTCAGCCTCTCTTTTCTGATAATTGTTCATGAAGCACTGCATGGAGCAGCGCTCAAATTAACCGATGCCAAACATGTTGCTTTTGGCGGTTATTTAAAGAAATTCATTTTTTACGCCGAAGCCGACCGTCATGTACTGAACCGGAAACAGTTTGCTTTTATTGCACTGACTCCACTTATTGTGGTGAAAATTATTACCATTGCGGGAATAATTCTGTATTGGAATCAGCCACTGTTTTACTTTTTCCTGATTGTTATGAGTGCGCACAGTCTCTTCTGTGCTGGCGATATTGGCTTGCTTTCTGTTTTTTATGATGATACAGAAAAGGAGGTTTTTACTTTCGATGTGAAGGAAGAAAAGCAAAGTTATTTTTACAGAGAGCAATGAGTATTCGGGTGCTTAATTATAATGTCCTCTGCAACTCGCAATATAATAACTTAT
>JBNJGR010000007.1:0-37508 GCA_051747885.1 Bacteroidota bacterium
TGTTCCATTTTAAATCTCCTGAGTGTACTGTTAAACAGGGGGCAAAATTACTAAATCTTTTAAAAAAACACCTTTCAGTTTTTAATTGTTTGTGTTTAAGGCAAAAAAAAGCCGCTCGAAAGCGGCTTTTTAGTTGTAATTTGTAACGGTTTTTATTTTTCGTCAACGAAAGTAAATTCAGGATTCGGACCAGATTTGGTACACTGGAAAACAAAAGTGTATTCGCCCGCAGTTCCATCATAAGTAGCAAATGTAATTTCATACATTACATCAATCCCGCTAACCTGGGCATTGGCATCCGGGAATTTGGCCGGTAAAAATACGTCGCTTAATGAAGTTTGCACAGCATCCTGCCAGGTGTCGAATTCACTGTCGTTCCAGTTGCCTTCCCGAATATCAAAATTACTGTAGTAAGACCCGGCACTGAACCAGAATTCCTGGGTTCCGTAGCTGTCCAGATATTCATCTCCTTTGTTTGCTTTTACCCAATCTACAATAATTTGGTAATCAGAAGAAGTCATGGTGAGCATAACAGTTGGGTCGAAAACCCAGCCGTCATTTTTTGTCAAAATAAATTGCTCTGTTCTGACTTCTACCGGATTGTATTTTTCCCATGCTTCTCCGTTGAAATGGTATTCGTCGGCACGGGTTTGAACTCCACCACTGTAGTATTTGTAAACAGCCACCATTACATCGCCATCCTGGGCATACGGATATTTTTGTTCCAGTAGCTGCGGAAGATAGTTATCAGCAGGATCTGAACTTGAAAAATTATCGTATTGACCGGGAGTGCCCATTTCATCATAATCAATAGATTTTACATAGTAAGCACCTTCGGTTTTTTCCCAGCCTGAGTTGTAAGTATAAAGTTCTTCAATCCTGACCGGATCCACAATTACGCCAGATTTGGATGCAACGCCTGTGCCTTTAACCGTTAAACTCGCTACTTCCCATGTAGCGGCGTTTGAATCGGATGAGGTGTACTTGAAAGCAACACGGATGGTTTCACCGTCAAAATCAGAAATGTCCATATCTTCCGACTGAACGAAAGTCCAGTTGTCGCCGCTTGGCTTGGTGCCGGGCACAATTTCTGTCCATGTGGCTGAGGTTTGGTCTGTTCCGTCAAAATCAGCCGAAACCAAAATCTGAACCTGTTCCCATTCACCGCCCAGGTAATTAATAGCCTGGAAAACACTGAGAGTTGCATCGGTAACACCTGTCAGATCAATTTCCGGAGAAACCAGCCAGTCTTCGTTGGGAACTGCACCCCCTGAATAACCCGACATTTTTGCGTAGCCTGAGCCCTGGTATTCATCGTAATACCAGTCCTGGTTACCCTCCACATTGATGGTTGTAAAATTGCCCAGGTCGCCTGAAAACTCATGTTCATATACGACAAGTTCTTCGGGTGCGCTCACCTCAGGTTCAACATCGGAATACATGTGCGCAACAATGTAAATATCACCATCTTCTGCATCAGTAACCGATTCATTCAAAATAGAAGGAATGAACTCATCCGCCGGATTTTTAGGTGAAAAATATTTGGCTGATCCAGCTACTGCATTGGCATTTGCATAGTCATCATCAGAAAGGCTGTAATAATCAGCGTTACTGTAAGCGCTTAAATCAGGATAACCGACGCTAAAGTTGAAAGTAACGAGAGCGGAAGAACCATAATCAAAAGCGGGATATTTTTCTTTAAGTAAAGAAGGTACAAAATCAGTAGCCGGTTCCTCTTCAGTAAAGAAATGGTTACTGGCCACATCGCCATCCATCGATTCGTAATCGTCAGCAGAAAGGGTTAGCTCAACACTTTCGACGTATGGACTGTCTTTACTGTCGAGCTCGTTGTAGATGTCTTCCATTGGGTTACAGGCAGCAACCAACAAGCCGAGACCTAAAATATATGCTGTTATCTTTTTCATATCTATCTAATTTTCAGTTGTTGAAAAATTCAAAAATTAAAATTTAATTTTTAACCCGGTTGACCATGTGGTACCAAAGCCAAAATAAACCAGTGCTGATTCTTCATTGTGGGTAGCACCATCGGTTGCATCGGCAACATATTCGGTATTTAACAGGTTATTTACCTTACCGAAAAGTGTAGCGTCCAGCCCGGCAATTTTAAAGTCATAATTCATATTCATATCAACGAGCCCTACGTTTGGCATTTGCCACGAATCCACTTTATCGTCAGGATTGATTCGGTTGATAGGATTAAAGTCGGCAAAGTTTTTAGCCAGGTATAGGTAATCGGCACCAATATTCAGTCCGGGCAAAACTTCAAGTTCGGCTGTTAATGAGGCAGTACTTTGTGCAGCATTTCCTACATGGACATTGGCGATATATGCATTATATGTACCCACTACATTTTGTTCTTCATCGTAAAGGGTAAAGTCCACATCATCTTGCCAAATCCAGTCACCCAATGACAACATTCCTCTAAATGTTAACTTCGGAGTGGGTTTCCAGGTTGCTTCCGCTTCCAGTCCCTGGTGAAGCGCATTCATGCCGGGAATGTTGGCTGTTCCTGCCTGCCCAAAACTTCTTACTATTGCTTTGTCGAGCCAGTTGGTGTAGTAGTAATTAATTTTACCGGTAAAATTTCTGGAGGTAAAACCGTACCCGATTTCAGCAGTAATAATGGTTTCGTATTTTACTTTTTCGTTTATTTCGTTGGTGTAATTCAGGAATACATTGGTGAAAACAGGTTCACGTTTAATGTAGCCTGCGTTGGCATAAACGTTATGTTTTGGAGTAAGATTATAGTTTATACCTCCTTTTACATTCCACGGCAGGAAGTTTTGCCAGTCGGTAATTTGATTATCGGGGGTGTATTGAAACAGGTCGGTACGGCGATAGCTTTTATTTGACACCGCTGCCGAAAGAAACCCGGAGAAAATGTCAGAAACGTACTCTCCCTGCAGGAAACCGCCAGCCCAAACTACTTCTCCCGGGTTATTATAACTGAATTTGTCGCCTTCTTTTAATTTCACATCAACGGGCTGGTTTATGTTGCTGCCGTCGAGGTTGCCCATGAAGAATTCACCACCCAGCAAGTCAATTACTTCGGTAGTATGAAATCCTTTGTAGTACCTTCCGTCAAATCCGGCAGTCCAGTCAATACCCATTTTTTCGGTAGAAAGAGTAGAAAGCAGTCCGTACCAGTTATGAGAGTTTACCGAAGCACTGATAATTGCCTGTGAACCGTCAAGTGATTGCTGGTTTGCGGCGGCAACGGCTTCAAAATCGAGAAATCCCTGTGGAGTACGTTTAATATTTGGGTCATCCAGTCCGGTATTGTAGTTAATGGTCAGCCATGATTCCTGCGGTCCGTCAACCCTGCGTCCGCCCCCACGTCCGATAGAAGCATACAAAACGTTTGTCCAGAGTGTATTTTCATTGATGTTCCAGTAATGGTTTAAAGAACCCTGTGGTTTATGGTAGTAATTATAGCCATAAGCACCGCCATAAGCTTCCCCTTCGCGGAAGCCAAAACCTGCATTTGCCCGGATGCCGTCTTTGTGGTTGCGGAACCATTCAATGGTGTGTCTGTTGCTTCGCTGGTTATGAGTTTGCGGTGAACCGAATACTGTAAACGACAATCTGTGAGCACTGTTTATTCTTTTTGATACGTTGAGGAAATAGCTGTAAGCGTCAAAATTGGTTCCCCTAATGTACCCGTCTCCGTAGGTGTGTGAACCGGAAAGCGTAACTGCCCAGCCGTTTTCAAGCAATCCTGTTGAAACAGTAAATGCCTGCTTGCGGTAGCCCGAGTTTCCCAGTCCTGCATAAACGCTGCCTCCTTTTTCTGCATCGGTCGATTTGGTAATGATGTTGATTGTACCGCCAACCGACGAGAGGCCTAATTTTGAAGCTCCAAGTCCTCTTTGTACCTGGGCTGTCTGGGTTACATCTGTAAGTCCTGACCAGTTCGACCAGTAAACCCTGGAGTTTTCCATGTCGTTTACCGGAATTCCGTTAATCAATACCCCAACGTTGTAGGTGTCAAAACCACGCAGCGTAATACGTGCGTCGCCATAACCCCCGTTGTCTTTTGTGGCATAAATTGAAGGTGTGGTTTTAAAAATTTCAGGAAACTCCTGTGTTCCCAGCTTTTCTTCAATAACCATAGGACTGATTGTTGACATTGAAACAGGGGTTTGCCGGTCTTTGGCAAACGAAGAAGTAATCATAATTTCTTCGAGGCCAACAGTGTTAGATTCCAGTTCGATGTCGCCCAAATCCCGGGTTTCATTATCTCTTATGCTTACTTGCCGGGTTTTTGTAATGTACCCAATGTAAGAAAACACAATGTTATTTTCACCCGCCGGAATTTCCAGAGAAAATGTTCCGTCGAGATTGGTAGGTACCCCACGGGATGTTCCTTCAACAACAACTGTAGCACCAACCAGGGCTTCATTCGAATTGCTGTCAATTACCTTCCCGGTAATGGTTCCCTGGGCATATATCTCCAGGGAAAACAGACTAATCACAGCCATTAGTGCTGTGGCAAGAATTGTTTTTTTCATAAAAAATCGGATTTGAATTAATAATGAATTAAATGAATAGTATGTAAGTTTTTTAAGTTGCATTTTTCACATTCTGTGCAATTTGCCCGGCAAAGAAAACCTTTTTATTTATTTCAAAGATTAAGTATTAATTAATTTTATGTAGCTTATTTTTATTTGCCCTGTTTTTTTTGACTTGCAGAAATAAGTTGTTGATAAACAATGTTTTATAGTTTTGGTTTTTCGCCCGTCCCGTTCGGAAAAGGAAAAGGGAAGTTCACATTAACTTACTTTTCCACCAAAATAAGTAATGAATAGTTATTAAACATTTTTGGGGACTTTTCAACAAATTTTCACCAGGATATAAACAGGTTATTCCTTTAAAAGTAGTTCGACTTTTTTTGAATTGAACATGAATTGAAACAGATGAAAAGTGGAGGTTTATTATCTGTTTAAATATTGATTTTTGTAATATTTTTGATAATCACCCGAGGTCACATTTTTCATCCATTCTTCGTTGTCGAGGTACCAGTCGATAGTTTTGCTGATGCCTTCTTCAAACTGCACCGAAGGTTCCCAGCCCAGGTCATTTTTAATTTTGGTGGCGTCGATGGCATAACGCAAATCGTGGCCTGCCCGGTCTTTTACATACGTAATCAGTTTTTCAGATTCGCCTTCTTCGCGCCCCAGTTTTTTATCCATCACACGGCACATTGTGCGGATGAGATCGATATTTTTCCACTCGTTAAAACCGCCAATATTATAGGTATCACCTGTTTTTCCTTTGTGGTAAATCACATCAATGGCCCGGGCATGATCAACTACCCAAAGCCAGTCGCGCACGTTTTCGCCTTTCCCGTAAACCGGAAGCGGTTTTTTATTTTTGATGTTATTAATGAAAAGGGGAATCAGCTTTTCAGGAAACTGGTACGAACCGTAGTTGTTGGAGCAGTTGGAAATTACAACCGGCAGCCCGAAAGTATCGTGATAGGCCCTCACAAAGTGGTCGGAGCTGGCTTTTGATGCCGAGTACGGACTGTGCGGATCGTAGCGGGTTTCTTCGGTGAACATGCCCTCCTCGCCCAATGAACCGTAAACCTCATCAGTGGAAATGTGGTAGAATTTTTTATCCGAGAAATCACCTTTCCAGATGTGCCGGGCAGCGTTCAGCAGGTTTACGGTGCCAATCACGTTGGTGTAAACAAACTCAGTTGGATTGGAAATGGAACGGTCGACGTGCGACTCGGCAGCGAGGTGAATGACTCCGTCGAATTGTTTTTCTTCGAACAGTTTCAGAATGAAATTTTCATCTACAATATCACCCTTTACAAACTCGTAGTTGGGCTTGTCCTCAATGTCTTTCAAATTGGCCAGGTTTCCGGCATAGGTTAATTTGTCGAGATTTACGATTTTATAATCAGGGTATTTATTTACAAATAACCGAACAACGTGTGAACCAATAAATCCGGCACCGCCGGTGATGAGGATGGTCTTCATATTTTAAATTTTTGAAACCAAAATTACATTTTTCCGAGTGAAATGAAAAATTGTTTTTTCATTAGGTTTTCGCTGATTTAATAAAAGCGGTGTTAAATTTATTCCTAAAACAATTTCAGAAAACTTCCCGGAATGGAAGTCTCGAAGCGAACCATTTCGCCTGTTAGTGGATGCCTGAAAGCCAAAATCCATGCGTGCAGTCCAAGCCTTCCGATAGGATTGGAAGTGGAACCGTATTTTTTATCGCCAATTATCGGGTGGTTCAGATCCTGCAAATGCACGCGAATTTGATTTTTACGCCCGGTTTCCAGAGTCACTTTCAGCAACGAGTACAAATCATTGAATTTCAGGGTTGAGTAATGTGTGATGGCTTCTTTCCCTTTTTCAGGAATCTGAGATGAATGCACTTTAAACACCTTGCTTTCAAAAAGATATGATCGGTAAGTTCCTTCCGGTTTTTCCATTTGCCCATCGATTACCGCCAGATAACTTCGTTCGGAAATGGTTTGTTTCCAAGATTCCTGGAGCAGTCCCTGCATTTTGCTGTCTTTTGCAAACATCATCAATCCTGAAGTTTCACGGTCGAGCCGGTGCACAATAAAAATTTTGTTTTTTTCATCCTGCTCTTTCACATAATCGCTGAGAATACTGTACACAGTGTCCCTTTTTTCATTGTCGGTAGCAATGGTTAACAGGCCTGCTTTTTTATTCACCACAATCAAATCTTTGTCTTCGTAAACGATTGTCATCCCAAACACTTGCCTGGCAGCGGGCTGTGGTGTATTTTTCCCCAGGGTTACAATTTGTCCCGGCCTCAATAAATGATTAAACTGGGTAACCGCTTTCCCATCTACAAAAACCTGCCTGTTTTTCAGGAGTGATTTAACTTTGTTGCGGCTTTTATCCGGGAAGTTTGCCAAAAGAAATTTCATCAGTTCTTCCTGCTCTTTTACTTCAAATCCGGGTGCCTGGGCCTTTTTTGAACCAGTGCGTGGTCTGCTGTAATTTTTTTTCATCATTAAAAATGCAATTTAACCGACAGGAAAATGTTGAAATCCAGCCACAACAAAGATAGTTGTAATTTTTTGTGATTCAGAAACCGTTAATTTTAACTGACTAACGATTACTGTTTGCTTCAACACCCGGGAGCCCTGGAAGGTTATTTAGGAATAATCTCCTTTAAATCTTCCGCACTTTCTTCTCCCATTCCCACGCCGAAAGCAGCGTTTCTTCCAGATCTTTCTCAGCTTTCCAGCCCAGCTCTTTGTTGGCGTAAGTGGTGTCGGCCCATATTTTTTCGATGTCGCCGGCACGGCGGCCCACAATTTTGTAGTTCAGTTTAACACCGGTAACTTTTTCAAATCCATTTACCATCTCCAAAACCGAAACGCCCTGGCCGGTTCCCAGATTGAAAACTTCATAATTCTGTTTATTTTTTTCATGAAGCAACCGTTCAATAGCCACCACGTGTGCTTTGGCCAAATCCACCACGTTTATGTAATCACGAATAGCCGAGCCATCAGGTGTATCATAGTCATCACCAAAAACTTTCAGTTCATCGCGCAAACCGGCCGCAGTTTGTGTAATAAACGGCACCAGGTTTTGTGGCACGCCCAGCGGCAGCTCGCCAATCAATGCCGACGGGTGGGCGCCAATCGGGTTAAAATAACGCAACGCAATTCCTTTAATTTGCGGATTTGCTTTGATGGTGTCGCTCAAAATATCTTCATTTACCCGCTTGGTATTTCCGTATGGCGATTCAGCATCTTTCCGGGGAGTTTGTTCAGTAACCGGCAGTTTATCGGGCTGGCCGTAAACCGTGCACGACGAAGAAAAAACAATGAATGGATTATCGAATTTTAACTGGCACTCCAGCAGGTTCATCAGCGAAACCAGGTTGTTGCGGTAGTAATGCAGCGGTTTTTCCACTGATTCGCCTACTGCTTTTGAAGCAGCGAAATGAATGATGGCCCCGATTCCGGGCTGACGCATAAAAAAGTCGAAAGTTTTTTCTCTGTTTGAAAGATCAAACTGCTCAAACTCCGGTTTTTTACCGGTAATTTTTTCGATGTTGTCAAGTACTTCGATGCCTGAATTCGACAGATCATCAACAACTACAACTTCATATCCTGCTTCCTGCAATTCAACAACGGTGTGCGATCCAATGTAACCGGTTCCTCCTGTGACTAATATTTTATTGTTCATTTCTCAGTTTTTAGCGTAAAATTAAAAATTTAAGCAAAGCACAGGGGCAATTTCTTTTATCTTCTGATAATTTTAATGAATCGAAAACCTTGCTTCCACGGATGTTTTTATAATTTTACCAGTAAAAATCCGAAAAAGTGAAGTTAGGAAAATACATACAAAATCTCCTTCAGGAAAACGAAACGGTTATTGTGCCGGGATTTGGTGCGTTTGTTTCAGTTTATAAACCTGCCGAAATCGACGAACAATCTGATGAGATAAAGCCGCCTTCGAAGGCGATTACTTTTAATCCCAAAATCCGGAATAATGATGGTTTGCTGGTCGATGCAATAGCGAATAAAGAGGGAATTTCGCATTTTGAAGCGTTGAAAAAAATTGAAGATGAACGTGATGAAATTATCTATCAGCTCGACAAAGAAGAAAAAGTAACCCTTGAAAATGCGGGTGTTCTTTTTTTGGATGAGAGCAATGAAATTCAGTTTGAACCTTCAGAAGGAAAGAAATTGTTTTCTGAAACTTTCGGGCTGGAAGAAACTTCACTGAAAGATGAACCTGAACCGGTACCGGAACAAATTCCAGAGGAAGAAAAGATAACTGAAACTACAGGTGTGGAGGAACCGCCAGAAGAACAAATTCCCGAAGGTGAAAGTACTGAACAGGAATTTGAAAAAGAACCTGAGCCTGAAACTGTTCCTCATTCATTGCCTGATGAACCTGAAAAACCAGAAAAAAAGAAAAAAGGCTGGTTGTGGTTCTTACTGATTTTGATTCCGATAGTTGCTGCAGTTATTTTTATTCTGCTTAAAGATGATGTAGTGAAAGAACAACCTCCGGTGGCTGAAGTTACTGAAAACGAACCTCCGGCAGAAGAAATTCCTGCTGAAGAAGAAACATCTGAGTCATTGCCGGTTACCGGGGAGGATTCAGTTCAAACTGATTCGGTTGAAACAGTTCAGGAAGATAGCGTGCAAATTGAGGAAATAACGATTGATTCTGCTCATTACCTAAAACCCGATACGACGATGTTTTATCTGGTGGGCGGCAGTTTTAAAGAGGCCAAAAATGCCAATAAATATTTCAGGAAGCTGGAAAATGAAGGCCACGAACCTTTTCATCTGGGAAAACAGGGTAGTTATTATATTGTTGGAATCGACATTTTCGACAATGAAATAGAAGCCTACGGCGCTCAATATAATTTTTTAGACAAATACCCTGGTTCGGGGGTTTGGGTTTTTATTCCGGAATAATTAAAAACGAAAACCATGGATAAACTAACTAAACCAACCTTTATTTTAATTTTCAGTTTATTGTTTGCCGGTGCCTGCACCCGGCAGGAGAGCCGTATTGAAACCGGCGGCCCCGAAGTAGTTTCTTTTGAAGTACTTCCGTTTGAACTGTCTGATGTAAAACTTTTGGATGGTCCGTTTAAACAGGCAACCGAACTGAATGTGCAATCACTGCTGAATTACGAACCCGATCGGTTTCTTGCAAAATTCAGGAGTGAAGCTGGTTTGGAGCCCAAAGCCGAACATTACCACGGCTGGGAAGACAACACCATTGCCGGCCATAGTTTGGGCCACTACCTCAGTGCCTGCGCCATGATGTACCAAACAACCGGCGACGAACGATTTCTGGAGCGCGTAAACTATATTGTTGATGAGCTGAATGAATGCCAGCAAGCTGATGGCGACGGCTACATTGGTGCCTTTCCCGACGGGAAACGGATTTTGGAAGATGAGGTGGCCAAAGGCGAAATTCGCGCCCAGGGATTTGATTTGAATGGAATCTGGGTGCCCTATTACACGCAACACAAAGTAATGGCCGGTCTTTTCGATGCGTATGATTTGTGCGGAAACGAAAAGGCGCTGCAAATTAACATCCGGTTTGCCAACTGGCTGAATACAATTATCGATGACCTTTCAGAAGAAGAAATTCAGGAAATGCTGCACTGTGAGCATGGCGGTATCAATGAATCGCTGGCTGAACTGTATGCAAAAACCGAAAACGAAAAATACCTCGAAATGTCGCGGGTTTTTCACCACAAAGCTATTTTGGAACCACTTTCGGAAGGAAAAGATATTTTGCCCGGAAAGCACGGGAACACGCAAATTCCAAAGCTGGTTGGTCTGGCTCGTCGTTATGAACTTACAGGTAATGAAAAAGACCGGCAAACTGCCGAATTTTTTTGGAAAACAGTGGTCAATCACCACTCATACGTCACCGGCGGACACGGGAATCACGAATATTTTGGCCCGCCAGATACATTGCGTAACCGCCTGAGTGACGAAACCACGGAAACCTGCAATGTGTACAACATGCTCAAACTTTCGCGCCACCTTTTCCAGTGGGAAGCTTCGCCGAAAGTGGCAGATTTTTATGAACGGGCGCTGTTTAATCACATCCATTCATCGCAACACCCGCACAACGGCCGGGTGATTTACAACCTTTCGCTCGAGATGGGCGGACACAAAGAGTATCAGGATCCGCTGTGGTTTACCTGCTGCGTGGGCACAGGAATGGAAAACCATTCGAAATACGGCCGGAATATTTTTTATCACAATACCAGCGATTTATATGTGAGCCAGTTTATTGCGGCAGAAGTAAACTGGGAAGAAAAGAATGTGAAAATTTCTCAGCAGACTCAATTTCCTGAAGAGCAGGGCACAACGTTGAAATTTGATTGCGAGGAACCGGTAAAATTTACACTGAAAATCAGGTATCCATCCTGGGCTGAAAACGGGATGACGGTTAAACTGAACGGCAAAGCTCAAAACGTAAAAAGCCAGCCGGGAAGTTTTGTGGAACTCACCAAAAAATGGGAAACGGGCGATGAGGTAGAAGTTGAATTTCCGTTTTCGTTGCGTCTGGAAACGATGCCTGACGATTTAACCCGCGTGGCTGTTTTTCATGGTCCGGTTGTGTTGGCGGGCGATTTGGGACCGGAAGATGATCCGGATGCCTACGATCCGATGTATGTGCCGGTAATAATGACCGAAAACCGCAATCCTTCCGAATGGTTAAAACCGGTTGAAAGTAAATCCAACACATTCATGACCCAAAATGTGGGACAGCCGCGCGATATTGTTTTCAAGCCTTTTTACAAAACGCACGAACGCCGGTATTCGGTCTATTTCGATATGTTCGACGAAGTTTCATGGAAACAATACCAGGCGGATTATCAGGAAAAAATGGCCCGGAAAAAGGAACTGGAAGAAAAAACCATCGACTTTTTTCAACCCGGAGAAATGCAGCCCGAGCGCGACCATCATTTTCAGGGAGAAAAAACCTGGGTGGGCGAAAATAAAAACCGCAAGTTCAGGGAAGTGGACCGCGGAGGCTGGTTTTCGTGTGAAATGAATGTGGACCCAAATGAACCGGCCAGCCTGGTTGTGGAATACTGGGGTGGCTACACCGGCGGAAAAACTTTTGATATTCTGGTGGAAGACCAAAAAATTGCCACCGAAAACATCACGAATAAAAAGCCCGGCGAATTTATTGATGTGATTTACGACATTCCGGAACAACTTATTTCCGGTAAAAAAAGCATTACAGTGAAGTTCGTTCCTCATGAAGGGCACCGCGCCGGGCCGGTGTTTGGCGTCCGGACAATCAGATAAAGGAAATATTAATAACTAAATGAAAATAAAATGAATCCTTCACGAAGAAATTTTCTCAAAAAATCGGCTATTGCAGCATCAGCCTTAGGCTCATTGTCTGTGGTTCCTGAAAATGTTTGGTCATCAGAGTTTGCTCCTTCCGACAAAGTGAATGTGGCGCTTATTGGCTGCCGTAACATGGGTTTTGGTATTTTAAGGCACCACCTCGACACCGGAATGGTGAATTGCCTGGCACTTTGCGATGTGGATAAAAACATCCTGAACGAACGGGCACAAACTGTTAAAAATGATTTCGGCCAGGAACCCCAATTGTACAGTGATTACCGAAAACTACTGGAAAGAATTGACATTGATGCCGTAATTATTGGCACTCCCGACCACTGGCACTGCCTGATTATGGTGGAAGCTGCCCAGGCGGGTAAGGATGTTTACGTTGAAAAACCCATGGCCAATACCATTGGAGAATGCAATATTATGGTAAAGGCTGCCAAACGCTATAACCGCGTGGTTCAGGTTGGTCAGCAGCAGCGCGATAACAAAGTTTTTAAAGATGTGATGGGGCTTATTAAATCGGGCGAAATCGGTACGCTTCGTAAGGTGAACATCTGGGCCAATTTTAATTATGGTTTGGGGTCCACACCAAAACCCGACAGCGCCGTGCCCGAAGGTGTAGATTATGACTTTTGGCTGGGGCCGGCACCCAAACGACCGTTCAATGAAAATCGTTTTCACGGCAGCTGGCGCCATTTTTGGGACTATGGCGGAGGACTGATGTCCGACTGGGGTGTGCACCTGCTTGATATGGGAATTTGGGCCAAAGACCTGACAGAAGGGCCTGAAACTGTAATTACTTATGCTGAAAATCTTTCGAGAAAAACCATGCACCGCGATTCATTCGATACCATGAATGTGATTTTTCCCAAAAAAGATTATGTAATCAATTGGGACATGACTGCCGGCATTCAGCAGGGACCGTTCGATTCATCGTACGGTTTGCAGTTTATCGGTGAAAAGGCAACCATCGTGGCCGACCGTTACAAATATCATCTTTCGCCGGAATGGGATGGCGCAAAAGAAGCTCCAAAAGCCGAAGAAGTTTCTTACACCAAAGGACATGAATCGCACCGTCAGCATGTGGATAATTTCCTGGAATGTATAAAAACAAGGGAAAAAACTTCGTGCCCGCCGGAAGTGGGAAGGGCTGCCGCTTTGCACGCCCACATTCCAAATATTGCCGCCCGCGCGGGGCAACCCATTTTGGAATGGGACGACGAACAAAACCGGTTTACCAACTGCGAAAAGGCCAATGAGCTGATTACACCGGAATACCGCAAACCGTGGAAATTACCGGAGGTTTAGAGATTTTAGATATAGTATTTTGAATCGTAAAATTTGAAAAAATGAATACCAGAAGAAATTTTATAAAAACCAGCATTGCCGGGGCCGGAGCAATGGCATTAAATCCGCTCAATTTGCTGGCTTCAGAGGGAAGTGCAAAACTCAAAAAATTCGGTTTTATCTCCGGAATTGCCGGCGAAGCCATGAAAGCCGATTGGAAAGGCACGCTGAAAAAAGCAGTTGATTTCGGTTTTTCGGAACTGGAAGGAGGAACCAATTTTGCCTCCTCACCTCAGGAGTTTGTCAGTTATTGCAAAGAAATCGGAATTAAACCCATTGCCGGGAGTGTCAGTTTTCGTTCGTCCAACGAGGAGCTTAAAAAAAGTTTCGACAAAATAAAAGCCCATGAACAGGAATATGTGCTGGATTACTGGCCGTGGTACGGCGATGTTCCTTTCGACCTCGAAGATTGCAAAAAATCAGCTGAACGACTAAATGAAGTGGGAGCACTGGCTAAAAATCACGGATTAAAATTTTTGTGGCACAACCACGACAATGAATTTCGAAAAATGGAAGCAGGATTGCCATTTGATTACTTAATGGAAAATACCGATGCTAATTTTGTTAATTGCGAAATGGACATCTATTGGGTGAAAAAAGGTGGCGGCAATTCACTTGAGGTGCTGAAAAAATATTCCGGCAGAGTTCCAATTCTCCATGTGAAAGACATGGCACCCGACGAAGATTTTATCTGCCCCGGCAGGGGAATAATCGATTTTGGTCCGATTTTCAAAGAAGCCAAAAAACAAGGAATCGAACATTACATTGTGGAACGCGACAATGAACCCGACGGTTTGGGCTGCTTGCAGTCGAGTGCAGAGTTTTTGAAAAATTTGCGATTTTAAAGTATACAATCATGTTAGATTTAGGTTTCGTAAGCGCCATCCTGGCCGAAAAAAGTTTTGAGGAAGTCATCGAATTTGCTTCTAAAAACCAGTTCAAATGTGTGGAAATCATGTGCTGGCCGGTGGGAAAAGCCGAACGCCGGTATGCCGGGGTAACGCACATTAATGTGGATGAAATGGGTGATGAAGATGTAGCCCGGATTCAGAAAATTCTTGGACTTAATAATGTTTATATCTCAGGTCTGGGTTACTATCCCAATCCGCTAGACCCCGATGAAAAACAGGGCGAAGTGTACATTGAGCACATTAAAAAAGTTATCCGCACGGCATCAAAACTGGGCATCGGTGTGGTGAATACTTTTGTTGGCCGCGACCCGGCAAAAAGTGTAGAGGACAACCTGAAAAAATTTGCGGATGTGTGGCCGGAAATCATAAAAGTGGCCGAGGAAAATAACGTGAAAATCGGTATAGAAAATTGTCCGATGCTGTTTACCCGCGACGAGTGGCCCGGAGGGAAAAACCTGGCTACTACGCCAGCTATCTGGCGTGAAATGTTCAAAATAATTCCCAGCGAAGCGTTTGGATTAAATTACGACCCGTCGCACCTGGTGTGGATGCAAATGGACGAGGTGAAACCCATTTACGATTTCCGGGAGAAACTGTTTCACATTCACCTGAAAGATGTAAAACTGTTTCGCGATAAACTGAACGATGTTGGGGTTATGGCCTATCCACTGGATTACCACTCGCCAAAAATTCCCGGATTGGGCGATGTGGACTGGAAAAGTTTTTTCTCGGCACTTACAACTGTAAAATACCGGGGACCGGTCTGCATTGAGGTGGAAGACAAAGCTTACGAAGGATCTGAAAAAGATATTGAGGCGGCTATTCTGACCAGCCGGAATTACATCAAACAGTTTCTGGCAGATTGAACATTTCAATACGAATTGAATCCGCAAATCTCATCCGTGGGTTTGCGGATTTTTTTACGCACTTTGTAATCTTCTGGCGGATAACCCAGCGTTATCAGCAGCCCGATTTTGCGCTTTTTCGGGATATTTAACAACTGCTGAATTTTCTTTTCATCGAACCAGCCAATCATGCAGGTTCCCAGTCCAAGTTCTGCGGCCTGCAAACAAAAATGGGCGGCGGCAATGCCAATGTCGTATTGCGGGTATTCCTTGTTTTTGATACCGCCGCCAATTTGCGCAATCAGTTTGGCTTTCTCCATTACCAAAACAGCAATCACCGGTGCTTCGGTGGCAAATTTATTAAACGAAATTGCTTTGTTGAACGTGGCTTTGGCCACCTTGCTTTTAAGCTCTGGTTCATCAACAAAAATCAACTTCCAGGGTTGTGAATTGCAGGCCGACGGCGCCAGATGAACCGCTTCTGTAAGTTTTTCAATTTTCGCGCGTTCAACCGGCTTATTTTGATAACGACGCACACTTTGCCTCGATTTGATTAATTCCTGAAAATCCATAATGTTATTTTTCTGAACTCCGAAATTAATTGAATTCTTTCAGCTTCCGATTAAACAAAACAAAAATTCTATCGTACATATTAGTAGTTATAATGTAAAATCATAAAAATTTAAGTTATGTCAGACAGTGTTTATAAAATTATTGAAGTAGTTGGCAGCAGCCCCGAATCATGGGAAAAAGCAGCTCAAAATGCCATTGACCGTGTTTCAGAATCGTTACGCGATTTAAGAATTGCCGAAGTGAAAAAAATGGACTTGCACCTGAATGAAGGGAAAATAGAATTTTACCGCGTAAAACTGAAAGTTTCGTTCAAATACCAGGCGCATGAATAATGACAGACATTTAATTACTTCTTGAAGGGCGTAATTTTAAACGCCCTTTATTTTTATTTTTTAGTTATTCGATTTTTTTCTAATTTGGTAAAAATCAAAAAAATCAAAAAACAATGAAACGTAGAATATTTATCCGCAACAGTGCCCTGGGTGGGCTTGCCCTTACAATTCCCGGCATTCGCAGTTTTGGCAACGATTTTTCGGCCGATTATCATATTCCTAAACGGGTTTTGGGAAAAACAGGCGAAAAACTTTCAGTAATCGGTTTTGGTGGAATTATGCTGAACGATAACCCACAGGACTTTGCCAACGAGTTGGTGGCCAAAGCATACGAACTGGGTGTGAATTATTACGATGTTGCGCCCACTTACGGGAATGCCGAAGAACGCATGGGGCCGGCACTGAAACCTTATCGTGAAAATTGTTTTCTGGCCTGTAAAACCAACAGGCGCAATGCCAAAGGGGCACAGGAGGAACTTGAAAATTCTTTGAGACTTTTGCAAACCGATCATTTCGACTTGTACCAGCTACATGCAATTACTTCTGTTGAAGAAACAGAAAAGGTATTTGCGCCCGGCGGTGCAATGGAAACTTTTGTAAAAGCCAAACGCGACGGAAAAGTGAAACACCTCGGCTTTTCAGCACACTCGGTTGAGTCAGCACTGATGGCAATGAATAGTTATGATTTTGATTCAGTATTGTTCCCCATTAATTTTGCCTGCTGGCATGGAGGCGATTTTGGACCGCAGGTTTATGCCGAAGCCGAAAAACGCGGAATGGGAGTATTGGCCCTTAAAGCGATGGCTTTGACACGGCTGAAAGACGGAGAAGAAAAGTTATACAAGAATGTATGGTACCGCCCCATTGAAGATGAGGAAATAATGAAGATGGCGTTAAAATATACGTTATCGAAAAATATTACTGCTGCCATTCCTCCGGGAAAAAATACCCTGTTTTTAAAAGCGCTCGAATTTATGAACAACTACGAGCCAATTTCCGGGGCTGAAACCGATAAACTTTTATCGCTGTCGAAAGTAACTGAGCCTGTTTTTATGCACGCTTAAGCAGCGTGTTACCTCAGCTCAAAGGTGGTCGTTCCAATGTTGTAACCGTCGGCAAAAATGTCAACGGTGTATTTTCCTGTCATTAACTCGGGTTCGTTGGAATTGTCCCAGAAAATAGCTGCCGGCAGGTCATGTCCTTCGTAAACTACTTCGCGCATGGCCGAATATTGAATTTCAAGGTCTTCGTACCTGAACAGGTTGTTTTCCGATTTGCTCAATAAAAGCTCATCGGGACGCATTATGCGTGCGTAGATATTTTTTGGACCGCGTTTGGCTGACACGTTTTCGCCCAAAATAAAATAGATCCTGATTTTATCAGTCCGCCGCGCAAACCGCGTAGTCTGACTCCTCGTGTTAAGCGGTTCGGCACGTAATTCTCTTACCTGCAGCCTGGAGGCCCGCTGAAGGTTTTGTTCCAGTTGTTGCTTTTCTTCACTCAGTTGTTGCTTTTCTGTTTCCGACTGTTTGTACTGTTCTTTTACTTCAAGGTTTTCGGCCATCAGTTCTTCATTACGGCGGTTTAATGAATCAATCTGAACCACAAAATCGCGCATGATTCCTCTTAACGTGGTTACCTGTTTCTGGTAGCCATTTATTTTTTCAAGGCTGACTTTTTTGGTTTGTTCCACCTCCACCAAAAGGTCTTTTACTTTGGTTTGTGCCACAAAAAGTTGTTCGCTAAGCGTATCGCTAACTGTTTCAAGTGAGTCGTAACTGGTAACTAAATGATTTAATTCAACTTGTATGGAGTCTTTTTCGGCATCCAATTCGTTTAAAATTGATTTATGTTCGCGGTTTTGTAAAAAGTAGAGAACCACAACTCCCACAAGGAGAACCGAAAGAGCAATTACAATAATGTTGTTCCTTCGGTCTTTTGCTTTTACTTTTTTTTGGGCATCCAAATCATTCATTTTCGATATTTTATATAAGAGCCTGTCTTTTATTCAAGAACGGCGTAAAATTACAAATCTTTTGTGTGCCACAAATAAAAAGAGGTTGCCTTTTTTACAGCAACCTCAGCAGGAGATAATTATTAAGTTTTTTGAATTACATATTCCCGATTTTTAATCCAAAATAAAAAGTACGGGGATTGAGTGGCCCGTAAATATAGGCCGGATCGCGATTAATTCCTGAGTCGAAATCACTTTGGTAGCTGTTGGCAATATTTTTTACCCCGCCGTTTAACTGAACAATTACATTTTCGGTGATTTTTATGTCGTAACTTAATTTAATTCCGGCATCGAAAAACGAGCCCGATTTAATTAACTTTCCTTCTTCCGGATTTTCAAGTTGCGGTCCAAAATAGGGGATTAGCATCGGGCCTGTATAATTTCCTGTAATTGAAGTATCGAAATAGGGTGCCGGGCTGTAATTTAAACTGATGTAGCTGTAAGTATCTGGTGTGCGGAAAAAACGTGTTTCGTTAAATTCCTGTGGTTCTTCATACCGGCTTTTCTGAAAAGTAAATCCCGATTGCAGCTGAAACCAGTTGGAGGGAGAGGCGTTGAATTCAAGGTTGACTCCCTGAACACTTGCTCCTTTTTCGGAATTCACACGAGTATAAATAACCACACCGTTTTCATCGGGTTCTCCAAATTTATTGGCAAACGGATCGGAGAGGTGGGTGTAAAATCCTTCTACCAAAAACTGGTATTGCCATCCTCCGTTAAAATTGGAAAAATCGAGCGAAGCTGTAAAACTGCCTGAAGATTCCTGTTTTAGGTTGTCGTCATTCCGGTGCAGCACCTGGCGCGAACCGGAGGTTTCAATATGAAGGTCTTCATCAAAAATTTGCGGGGCACGAAAACCGCGGGCATAACCGGTTCTGAATTGAAAATTATCAAAAATATTATACATGAAATTAATACGCGGACTTAATACATCACCCGTTAT
Organism: Bacteroidota bacterium; assembly: GCA_051747885.1. Taxonomy (GTDB): domain Bacteria; phylum Bacteroidota; class Bacteroidia; order Bacteroidales; family Prolixibacteraceae; genus Tangfeifania. The sequence continues at coordinate 18,847 of JBNJGR010000007.1, forward strand.
TGACTGGCTGTCGCGGGTTCGGTCTTCAATTTTATAATGATCGAACCGTACTCCGGCACTTACCACTATTTTGTCTATTTCCCATTCCGATTGCAGGAACCCGGCTTGTGTTTCCATTTTTTGGTCGGCAACCAGAGTGCTGCTGTGCTGAATGTTTTCTTCCGGATCGTAGTAACCTGGTTTCTCGTCGGTGAGGAAACTTCCGTTCGCTTCCAGTCCGGCAGTGATTCCAGCTTCCGAAAAAATTAAATTATGCATGTGCCTGATGTACTGAATTCCGGCAGAATAAGTTAAATCATCTGTTAAACCATAAGCAGAAGGATCCTGTTCAGCACCATAATAGGAGTCGCGGTTTACGCCTTGCGCCGAAAGAAATGCTGAAAATTTGTCGTGTTCGCGCAAAAGTAAATCGAAATTCAGTGCCCCTGAATTAATCTTGTGTTCTACACTTTCGGCAATGTCGGCTTCATGCAGGGGCATGTCGAATTTATTTCCTCCTCTTCTGAATTCATTGATATGAAAATAATCGAGGGTAATTTTTCCGCGGGAGGACACACGCTGAAATAAACGTGCCCCCAGGGTTACATTTTCGATGGATGATAATTCAGAAAATCCATCGTTGTTGGCATCGAACGGATCGCGGTTACGGTGAAATCCGAAAATGCTCAGTCCCGTTTTAAAATCGTCGCTTATCAGTGAGCCGTTTAACTTTATATTGTAATCGTCTGAAGCTTCATAATTACTGGCCACACCGGTAAAACTCTGTGAAACAGCAGCCGAAAACCGGTTGATAATCGGGTCTTTTGTAATCAGGTTAATAGTTCCGGCAATGGCGTTGCTGCCATACATTGATGAACCGCCACCCCGGATAACTTCAACGCGTTCAATCATATTTGACGGAATAAGCTCCAGCCCGTAAACGCCGGCCAGCCCGCTGAATATGGGGCGCGAATTAATCAGTATTTGTGAATATGGTCCTTCGAGCCCGTTCATTCTGACCTGAGAAAAACCGCAGTTCTGGCAATTGTTTTCCATGCGCAAACCGGGCGAAAAGTTTAACCCTTCACTCAATGTTACATTTTGTGTTCGCTGAAATAGTTTTGGGTTAATGCTGTTTACAATGGTGGGGGTTTCTTTTCTGTTTTTTTCATTCCTGTCGGCTGAAACCACAACCTGCTGAATCCCTATGTTGTCAGGTTTAAGTTCCGCAAAAAGAGTAACATTTGTATTGGCCTTCAGTACCACCTCCTCCTCAAAAGTTTTATATCCTACGGCTGAAATCACAACTGTTTGTTTGCCAACCGGAAGGTTAGACATTTTAAAATGCCCTGTGGCATCTGCTGCCGATGCAATTGTGGTTCCTTCAATAAAAATGGTTGCAAACGGAATGTGTTCTTCGCCCGATTTTACATGCCCAAAGAGCATGGCATCGGTTTTGGGCCTTTTTACGGGTTCATCAGAATATACAGAATTGCTGGCGGAAATAAATAATGCACTAAAAATAATTACAGAAATCAGTCTCATTTTGGTTCTTTAAACTTTGCCAGAGGTGGTCTAACCCCTTTTAAAAAATTAATTTGAATTGCGGGCAAATGTAGGTATCAGGCTCCGGGTGAAAAATCCCCATTTGTGGTGATTTTGTTCAACCGTTGACTAATTTATGCTGCCCGGAGAATTGGGGGGAATTTTTGGAGAGGTGGCCCGCGGGGGTCGGATTGAAACAGTGAGACAGAATTATAGTTACCTTCTTTTTCGAGAAAAGGCTGAATGAATTCTGGCGGCTCAACGGCCAGTAATTGCAATTCCGGCGAGAAGTTATAATAATCGAAATTTAACTGGCTGAAAAAACAGATTTCAGTTTCAGTATGATGGTGGCTATTAATCGGTTTTTGGTCGTCTTCATTTAACGGATGGGAATGGGTAACCACAATTCCATTAGAATAAAAGTGGGTATGTTTGTTTTGTATCGAGTTCTGAACGATAAAAAAATATACCGGCAGAATGAAAACAAACAAAAATTTGATATTTTCCCGGATAAAAATCACTTCTTGTTTTAAGTTTCGTAAAAATAACATTGTTGAGGTAAATTGAAACATCAATTTTAACATTTGAATTAATAATTAACAATGAGAAGAAAAAAACCAATATTTAAAATTTATAGTTACGGTGAATATTCCAGGTGGAACCGAGAGAGTAAGGAAATCCCGAAAATTCTGAATTTTACTACCACAATTGAAGCTGAAATCGGAACTGAGTTTGGATACGTTTTGCACATTAAGCAGGGGAAAAGTGAAAATATAAAATATAAAATTGAACACCCGCCTTTCAAAAATGAAAATGGAGAAACAGTACCACCCTTTGAAGGCGAAGAATTTATACGAACTAACGACTACCAATTTTACCTGGGCGATTGCATTTGGGAACCGCTGGAAGATAAACTGGGCGATTGGGAATTAACAACCTACCACAACGGAAAAACAGTAGCCAAAAAACTGTTTAAAGTGGTTAAGAAAGAAAATTAATTCACTTTTTTAACTTCGGCCGAAAGCTTTTCGAGTTTTTCATCGGCAGCAGCAAGTAATTCGGCATTGAGATCTTTGTAATATTTCTTTACAAGTTTGGGATTGTCTTTCCCGTCAGGATGATTGGCCCGCTTGCGAAAATCGCGATGTTTTTCCACTACCTCGGTGGCAATTTTCATTACAGCATCCTGATTTACTTTCTGATTATATTCCAAAACATAAAAACAATCGTTTAATACCAACGACATCAGCAGGTCAATGTCTTTCTTCAAATCTTTAATACTTGCCATAATCTGTTTTGAATTAGATTTATTTTAACCTGCAAGGTAGCAAATTTTTCAGTTTTAAAATCCATCAAAAATCATATCTGGTTCAGGTTGTCATGCCCTCACTCAAAGTGAGGGTATGACTAAATTTGAAAAATAGTTACCGGATTTTTCTTTGTCAGAGCTTAAATCTGTTATCTTTTAAGGAATGAAATTAAACATGAAGTTTATAGCTGATTTACATATTCATTCCCATTTTTCACGGGCAACCAGCAAAACGCTCACGCCTGAATACCTCGATTATTATGCTGGGCTGAAAGGAATAAAAGTAGTGGGAACTGGCGATTTTACTCATCCCGGGTGGCTTGCCGAGCTGAAAGAAAAAACCGAACCCGACGGCAACGGATTATTCAAACTGAAAAAGGAATACCGGCTGGATTCACCTTTTGGCGACAACGAACCCCGGTTTTTGCTCACGGCTGAAATCAGCAATATTTATAAGCGCAGAGGGAAAGTTCGAAAGGTGCATAACGTGGTGCTGGCCCCTGGATTTGAGGAAGCCGAAAAAATTAACCAAAAGCTGATCAATCTGGGCGGCAACCTCACCTCCGACGGGCGGCCAATCCTCGGGCTCGATTCTCGCGACCTGCTCGAAATTGTGCTTGATTGCAGCGAAAACAACTATTTTATTCCGGCACACATTTGGACGCCGTGGTTTTCCATGCTGGGCTCCAAATCGGGGTTCGATTCGTTGGAAGAGTGCTTTGCAGACTTGTCTCCGCACATCCACACCATTGAAACCGGACTTTCCACCGACCCGCCCATGAACTGGCTCTGTTCGTTTCTCGACAAGGTCACGCTGGTATCCAATTCTGATGCCCACTCACCCGATAAATTGGGACGAAATGCCAATGTTTTCAATACCGAACCGAATTATCATTCCATTACGGAAGCACTGCGAACCGGAAATCCGGAAAAATACCTCGGGACAATCGACATGTATCCGCAGGAAGGAAAATACCATTTCGACGGCCACCGGAAATGCAATGTATGCTGGAACCCGGCCGAAACCCTGCGCAACAAGTCCATTTGTCCGGCTTGCGGAAAGCCGGTGACAATTGGCGTGATGAACCGCGTAATTCAATTATCCGACAGGGAAAATATTGAAAGTCGTCCCAATAAATTGCCATTCCGATCCATCATTCCGTTAAAGGAAATGCTGGCAGAAATTGAAAGCGTTGGTGCGAAATCGAAAAAGGTGGAATCCGGATACTTGCAAACGTTGGAAAAACTGGGAAAAGAACTGGATATTTTACTCGAAATTCCGCTGGAAGAGATTAAGTCAAAAACATCAGAAACACTCGCTGAGGCTGTTCGCCGGATGCGCAACCGCGAAATTTACATTCAGGAAGGATACGACGGGGAATACGGTGTTATCAGTGTTTTTAAACCGGGCGAAGTGAAGAATTTCGAAACAACCGGGTCTCTTTTCCAGATGGAAAAACCAGCACCTCCTGAAAAACGGGCGCTGATTCAATTCGATTTGAAAGGCATTCAAAAGTTGCTGCATCAAAAAAATCAGATTGAAAACCTGGCTGCTGAAAAGCAAGAGCAATACAAAGCAGAAACAACAGAAAAACCGGTTTTCAACAATTTAAATCAGGAACAATTTGCCGCAGTTCAATACAGTGATGGACCATCACTGATTATTGCCGGCCCCGGAACGGGCAAAACCAAAACACTCACCAGCAAAATTGCCTGGCTTGTTGGAAACCACTTGGCGAAACCGGAGGAAACTCTGGCCATCACATTTACCAACAAAGCAGCCGGGGAACTCATGAAGCGGTTGGAAATTCTGCTGAAAAATAAAACGAAAGCGAGCGAAGTTACGGTGGCTACTTTTCATGCATTCGGTCTTTCGGTTTTAAAAGAATACCACACGGAATTTAACCGAACTGAAGATTTTATTTTAGCAGATGAGGGATTGAAACTGGAAATCATCAAATCTTTTTCGGAGCTGAAATCCGGCGAAGCTAAAAAGCTCAGCGCCGAAATTTCGGAAATAAAAAATGGCAGCAAAGCTGAAACTTCCAGTTTTACGAAATATGAAAAGGAATTGCAGCAACTCGATGCTTTCGATTTGGATGATTTGATTGCTAAGCCTTTGCAGCTTTTTATTGAAAATGAAGAAGTGAAAACTGCTTACCAAAAGCGATTCCGGTTCATTTTTGTGGATGAATATCAGGATACCAACGATGCACAGTATCACTTGTTGCGACAACTTGCCCCGGATTCATTTTCCAATCTGTGCGTGGTAGGCGATGCCAACCAGTCGATTTATGGATTTCGTGGTGCAAACGCCGGGTACATTCAGCGTTTCACCGACGATTATCCCGGTGCAAAAGTTTTCAGGCTGAAACAGTCGTACCGCTGCTCGCAAACCATTCTCTCGGCTTCGTCAGATGTGCTTTCTCAATCTTCCGGATTTTTGCAGGGCCTCACAGAAGGAATTCAGGTTTCTGTTTCGGAACAACCTACAGGCGCTGCTGAGGCTGAATTCATTGCCCGGCAGATTGTGGAACTGGTGGGTGGAGTCAGCTTCTTTTCCATCGACAGTTCTGTAACCCGCGGTGAAAAAAATGAAGGCATTTCCAGCCTTTCCAATTTGGCCGTGTTATGCCGCACCCGCAACCAGTTTGAGGCCATTGCAAAAGCATTGAACGATCATCACATTCCTTATCAGGAAGTGGGAACGGTGCCGTTTTTCAGAGAAGAACCGTTTCAAAGTTTCATCGATTTGCTGAGTGTTTTTTTATCCGGCAGTTTTGAAAAAGCTGCCTCTGTTTTCAAACTGAAGAAAAGAGCATTTTCAAAATTGCAGTTTGAAATGGCAAAAGAGGAGACCAAAAAGTTGGATGCTGTTTCCTTTCTGAATTACCTGAAAGATTCGTTTTTTCCGGGTGAAAAATTTGATGAACAAAACTGGGAACGGTTTACTGGTATGGCCGGAAACATTCAAAATTGGAGTGAATTTCTAAATTCTGTGAAGCTGGGTTCCGGCGCTGACATTCACCGCAAAAACCTCGAAGCTGTTTCGCTGATGACACTGCACGCGTCGAAAGGGCTTGAATTTGAATGTGTTTTTATTCCAGGTTGCGAAAAGGGCCTGCTGCCTTACAACTTGTATAAAACTGAAGTGGACGAGGAGGAAGAAAAGCGTCTGCTTTATGTGGGAATGACCCGCGCTAAAAAATTGTTGTACCTCACTCATGCCCGGAGCCGAATTCTGCGCGGACGAAAATTCAACTTGCCTAAAAGCCCGTTCCTCAGTTCTATTCAGCAGGAGCTTATTCAGCAAATAAAAAATAAACCACATAAAAAGCCGGAGGAGAAGGATAATCAGTTAAGTTTGTTTTGAAGATTAGATTGTTAGACTTTTAGTATCAAGTATCAAGACAAGGAATTATAAGAAATGTTACTGGCAATTGACATAGGCAACACCAACATCGTTTTTGGAGTGAATGATAACGGGAAGTGGCAAAATCACTGGCGCATTCAAACTGACCATAAAAAAACGGCCGATGAGTATGAAGTTATTTTTCGCTCGTTGCTTTCGGCAGGTAAAATTTGCCGCACTCATGTGAATGACATTATTTTGAGCAGCGTGGTTCCGTCGCTGGTTCGTCCGTTTACCGAAATGCTTCCGGGATTGTTCGACGGAACAAGAATTACAGTTGTGGATCCTGACATTTACCCGAGATTACCCATCAAAATTTTGAATCCGTACGAAATCGGTGCCGACCTGGTAGCCAACGCGGTTGCGGCCTTTCAAAAATTTGGAAAACTAACCACGGTTATTGATTTTGGCACTGCCCTTACGTTTACTACAATCGGCAAAAATGGTGAAATAAAGGGTGTGGCCATTGCCCCCGGTTTGCAAACTGCCGTTGCTGCTTTGTCTGGTGGAACTGCCCAGTTGCCGCAGATTCATTTAACACCGCCACCATCAGTTTTGGGCGAAAACACAGTACATGCCATTCAGTCCGGAATTGTTTACGGGTTTACCGGTCTGGTTGATTCCATGATTGAACGCACGCAGGACGAACTGGGCGAAAAACTTACCGTCGTGGCTACCGGCGGATTAAGTTCGGTAATAGCGCCGTTAACTAAAAATATTCAACATGTAGCGCTGCTTTTAACGCTGGATGGGCTGGCTGAAATCTGCAGGATTGTTTGTGATTAAGATTTGTATTAGTTGGCTCCTGATTCTTTTTGAATTTTTTCCCGGATAGAATCGGCAACAAAATTATTCAGCGACATATTTTCTTCTATTGCCAATAATGCTGCTTTATAATGCAATTGAGGTGAGATCCGGACATTAAAATTTCCCTTAAAGGATTTCTCCGGAGTTAAATCATTAGCATTGCATGTATCCAAATAATCATCTATAGCTTCCTGAAAATCTTTTTCCAACTCTTTGCCGGTTTTCCCTTCGTAAGATATTAAGCTTTGGATTCCGAGAACCTTTCCATAAAACAAATCATCTTCCCTGCTATATTCAATGCTGCCCGTATATCCTTTATAACTCAACTGTTTCATAAACTCAGCTGTATTTAGTTACAAATACAAGTTTTTTGGTTTGATGTTTTGTTAGTTTGCTTCCAAAATTTCCAGCAGTTCATCCAATTGTGGGGTAAGAATAATTTCGGTGCGGCGGTTCATTTGCCGGCCTTCAGCTGTTTCGTTTGTGGTTAACGGAACATACTCACTTCTGCCCGCAGCAATAATCCGGGATGGATCGATTTGTCCGTTTTGCGTGAGAATTTTGGTAACCGCAGTGGCGCGCATAACGCTTAAATCCCAGTTGTCTTTAACAGCTCCGGAGCCGCGCATGGGAACGTCGTCGGTGTGGCCTTCCACCATAATATTGACATCTGTGTTTTCGGCCAGCAGCTGGCTTAAATCGCGCAAAGCCCTTTGTCCGTTAGGGTCAACATCCCACTGCCCGGTTCTAAAGAGTAATTTTTCGTCCATCGAAACGTAAACTTTTCCGTTCTTTTCGTGAACCGTCAGGCCGTTGTCTGTGAAACCGGTAAGCGCCCGCATTACTTTGTCTTTCAAATCTTTCACTGCCTGATCCTTTTGGGCCAGAACTTTCTGAAGTTCTATCAGTCGCTCATTTCGTTCTTCCAGCTCTTTTTCCGCTTCACGCAAACGGTCTTCGCGAAGGGTTAAACCGCGCCGGGTAGTCTGCAACTCATCAAGCAGGTTTTCAATTTCATCCGAACTGCCTGATTTCAATATATCGAGCTGCCGGTTTAAGCTGGTCTGTTCTTTTTCAAGCGTTTCCACCTTTTGTTTCTGAACGTTCAGGTTATAAAGTGCTTCTTCCAGCCGGGCTTCCAAATTTTTGTTTTTTGCAGTCAGCTGTTCGTTGGCACTTTTTAATTCAGTGTTGGCCACTTCAAGGTCAGTATTCGACCGCCTGAGTTGTTCGTTTTCCTGAGAAAGTGTTTTGACTTTGTCCTGTACCTGGTTAAATTGTTTCGTTGAAACACAAGACGACAAAAAGATCAAACCACTAAAAAATAATATTTTATGAAAAGTTCTCATTTTTTTAAATTTTTATTCTGGCTAAATTTACTTTTTTTGCAATGTTAGAACAAATTTTGTTCCCTTTCGCTTATTGAACAAATGGGTTTTCAGTTTTTGTTATAACTTTGACAACATTTTCACACAAATTTATGGTACGAACGAAGGAAAAAATACTGGAACAAATTAAAACTCCTGCTGATTTGAGGAAGATGGCCCCTGAAAAACTTTCTGAGGTTTGCGATGAATTGAGAGAATATATTATTGATGAAGTTTCTGCCAATCCCGGGCATTTGGGAGCAAGCCTGGGTGTAGTTGAACTTACGGTTGCATTGCATTATGTATATAACACCCCTTACGATTTACTGGTTTGGGATGTTGGCCATCAGGCCTACGGACACAAAATATTAACCGGGCGTAGGGAAAATTTTCACACCAACCGCAAACTAAACGGCATCAGTGGTTTTCCTAAACGTGATGAAAGTGAGTACGATACTTTTGGTGTCGGCCATTCTTCAACCTCCATTTCGGCAGCGTTGGGTATGGCGATTGCTGCCGGGTTGAAAAATGAAAACGACAGAAAAATTGTAGCTGTTATCGGCGATGGAGCCATGACGGGCGGGATGGCTTTTGAAGCCCTGAATAATGCCGGGGCCAGTAAATCGGATTTGCTGGTTATTCTTAACGATAATAATATGGCCATTGATCCGAACACGGGCGTAATTGGCCAGTATCTGATGAATATTTCAAAGTCGGAAACTTACAATAAAGTTAAAAAAGACGTTTGGGAAGGTTTGGGAAAACTCGATGGCTTTGGGAAGAAAACCCGCAAGTTTATTCAGAAAAACCAGCATGCCCTGAAAAACATGCTGCTCACCGAAAATAATCTTTTTGAAGCTTTTGATTTTCGCTATTTCGGGCCGATTGACGGGCACGATGTTGAATACCTTACCGAGGCTTTGAATGACTTAAAAGATATTCCAGGTCCGAAACTGCTTCACATTGTAACCAAAAAAGGAAAAGGGTTCAGCCACGCGGAAATGAATCAAACAAAATTTCATGCTCCGGGATTATTCGATAAAAAAACAGGCGAAATTTTATCGTGTGGATGCCAGATTGATAAAGCACCAAAATTCCAGAATGTTTTTGGCGAAACACTGGTGGAACTGGCCGAAATGAATGAAAAAATTGTTGGAATTACTCCAGCTATGCCCACAGGCTGCTCCATGAACCTGATGTTGGAAAAAATGCCACACCGGGCTTTCGATGTGGGCATTGCCGAACAGCATGCCGTAACTTTTTCGGCAGGTCTTGCAACGCAGGGTATTGTGCCTTTTTGTAACATATACTCTACTTTTATGCAACGTGCCTACGATCAGTTAGTGCACGACGTGGCAACTCAAAACCTGCATGTGGTTTTTTGTCTCGACCGTGGCGGGCTGGTTGGCGAAGACGGACCAACACACCACGGAGTGTTCGATATTGCTTACATGCGTTCGGTTCCCAACATGATTGTTTCGGCTCCAATGGATGAACTGGAGCTCCGTAACCTGATGTACACTGCCCAGCTTGAAGAAATTAACCAGCCGTTTTCAATTCGATACCCGCGCGGATGCGGAATAAAAAAGGACTGGAAACTGCCTTTCGAAAAAATTGAAATAGGAAAAGGACGACAGCTTTTGGAAGGCGATGATGTTGCTATTCTTACTATTGGAAAAACTGGAATTCATGCTCAGATGGCAGGTAAAATGCTGAAGGATAAAAATATTTCAGCGGCTCATTACGATCTGCGGTTTGTGAAGCCTCTCGATGAAACCATGCTCACTGAAATATTCGAAAAATACAACTATGTATTAACGGTTGAAGACGGAGTAATTAAAGGTGGATTTGGCAGTGCTGTTCTGGAATTTATGGCCGAAAAAGGGTATTCGGCGCATGTGAAAGTTTTAGGTGTTCCCGACAGGTTTATTGAACACGGTACTCCCGATCAGTTGTACAAAATATGCGGTATTGATGAAGACGGAATTGCAGAGGCAGTTATGAAAATGATGGACCGATAATAAATTATTTTTTCCGTCGTTTTCAACATAAATAATTAAAACTATCGCACGTTGGATATTTACCTGAAAAGAAAGCGCGGAAAAATTTTACTTCTGCTAAGTGCAATTATAATCGGAGTTGCATCGTTGCTGTACACCAATTGGCTAACCGAAAAAATGGCCCGCGAAGAACGAAAAAAAGTGGAACTGTGGGCCGAAGCTACCAGGCGATTTGCCGAACCGGTAATTGAAAGTACCAACGAGGCTGCTGTGCAAAGATTGAATACTTCTTATCTGACCTTACTTCAGGAAATTGCTGAACAAAACACAACCATCCCGATAATTATTGTTGATGAGAATGGTGAATTTAACACTGATGCAAACATAAATTACAGCGAAAACAGGCGCGAACAGGTGTTGAAAAAAGAACTGGAAAAAATGAAAGGGTATTCTGAACCAATTCCCATCGTGCTTTCCGACGAGAATACACTGAATCTTTACTACCGCGAATCGAACATCCTGCGCAACCTGAGGTACTATCCTGTTGTTCAGCTTTTTGTAATAATCATTTTTATAATTATTGCCTACTTTGCTTTTCATGCCACCCAACGTGCCGAGCAAAACCAGGTTTGGGTGGGCATGTCGAAAGAAACCGCACACCAGTTGGGCACGCCCATCTCATCGCTAATGGCCTGGATTGAGTTGCTTAAAATGCAGAATGTGGATGAAAACCTCATCAAAGAGTTTGAAAATGACACGAAACGGCTCGAAAAAATCACCGAACGTTTTTCTAAAATCGGCTCAAAACCCGAATTGCTAACGACCAATCTGGTTGAGGTACTGCTTTCAACCGTGAGTTACCTCAAAACCCGTTCTTCCAAAAAGGTGAAATTTGAAGTGAATTTTTCGGAAGGCGATCGCGTGGAAGCGCCGCTCAATGCTGCACTCTTTTCATGGGTTATTGAAAACCTGTGCAAGAACGCAATTGATGCAATGGACAATAACGGAAAAATTACGTTCGAGCTTCAGGAAAAAGATGAAAACGTTTTGATTGATATTACCGACACCGGCAAAGGCGTTCCAAAATCGCAGCAAAAAACCATTTTTCAACCCGGATATTCTACCAAAAAACGAGGCTGGGGGCTGGGCCTGTCGCTGGCAAAACGAATAATCGAAATTTATCACAGCGGTAAAATTTTTATAAAATGGTCGGAGACGGGAAAAGGAACTACTTTCCGGATTGTTCTGAATAAATAACCGGATTGTATTTTACCAATGCAGCTACATATTTAATTTTCTGGCAAGAAGATGTTCCTTAAATTTATCCATACCTTTGGTTTTCGAAAAATTGGAATTAAAATAGCATGAACCGTAAAACCGATATATTTTCAAAAATATATGCTGATTTTCAGTCGTTTGAGAACGAATTAAAAAACTGGAAATTGCAAAAAGAGACCATCGTTTTCACCAACGGGTGTTTTGATATTATTCACCACGGGCACATCGATTCGTTGATTAAATCGGCAAAAATGGGAACCCGGCTGATAGTTGGCTTGAATTCCGACGGATCAGTGCAACTGCTCAAAGGAAAAGGGAGGCCCATATTAAATGAACAATCTAGAGCAGCTGTCTTGGCGGCTTTCTCTTTTGTCGATGCCGTTATTATTTTTCGTGAAGAAACCCCTGCCGAAATAATTGCCCAAATTCTGCCCGATGTTTTGGTAAAAGGGAAAGAATACGCCATTCATGAAATTGCCGGGCATGACACCGTACTCGAAAACGGCGGGAAAGTGGAAACCCTCGATTTGGTTCCCGGTATTTCTTCTTCCGATATAATTAATAAAATCAAAAAACTGGATTGATGGCCCAGACAAAAACAATATACACCTGCCAGAACTGCGGAGCGCAATCGCCTAAATGGCTCGGACGGTGCCCTTCTTGCGGCGGGTGGAATACGTATATTGAAGAAGTGGTTGAAAAGAAAAAATCAACTTCAAAAGTTTCGGTGCAGCTTTCCAGCAATCAGCCGCTCACCCTTGAAAATATAAAAGCTGAAAAAAACGAGCGCTTCCCGGTTGGGATTAATGAATTCGACCGTGTACTGGGAGGAGGAATTGTTCCGGGTTCAATTGTGTTACTTGGCGGTGAGCCGGGCATCGGGAAATCAACACTGGTGCTGCAAATGGCATTGGGTTTGCCCAACAAAAAAATTCTGTACATCTCGGGTGAAGAGAGCCTGCAACAAATAAAACTTCGGGCAACCCGGCTGGAAATGAAGCAAAACAACTGTCTTTTTCTGAGTGAAACTTCGCTGGAGCACGTTATTGCCCAAACCGAACAAGCAATGCCCGATTTGCTGGTGGTAGATTCCATCCAGACTGTTTCTACCGAAATGATTGAATCATCGCCCGGTTCGGTTTCGCAGGTGCGCGAATGTACTTCGGCAATTCTGAAGTTTGCCAAGAAAAACGGTGTGGCGGTTATTCTTATCGGGCACATTAACAAAGAAGGAAGCCTTGCCGGACCAAAAGTATTGGAACACATGGTGGACACTGTTTTGCAGTTTGAAGGCGACACAAACTACATGTACCGAATTTTACGCGCCAATAAAAACCGCTATGGCTCCACCAACGAGTTGGGAATTTTTGAAATGCGCGGCAACGGCCTGCAGGAAATACTGAATCCTTCGGAACAGCTCATTTCCAAAGTGAGCGACGATGTAAGCGGAACGGCAATTGCGGCCACCATCGAAGGTATCCGGCCTTTTTTGATTGAGATTCAGTCGCTCGTGAGTTCTGCAGCTTACGGAACCCCGCAGCGTTCTTCCACAGGTTTTGATTTGCGCCGGCTCAACATGTTGCTGGCGGTGCTCGAAAAACGCGCCGGATTTAAACTGCTGGCCAAAGATGTCTTTCTGAACATTGCCGGCGGACTGAAAATTAACGACCCTGCTACCGACCTTGCCGTGATTTGTTCCATTCTTTCATCCAATATTGATGTGGCCGTTGATCACAAAACATGTTTTACAGGAGAGGTGGGGCTCACCGGCGAAATTCGCGGTGTAAACCGTATTGAACAACGCATTGCCGAAGCGGCCAAACTGGGATTCAACAAAATATTTATTCCTGCAGTAAACAAAGGTTTCGATGCTTCAGCTTTCAACATTCAAATTGAAAAAGTAGCCCGGGTGGAAGAGGTTTTTCGCATCATTTTCAGAAAGTAAGCAAAATTTTCTTTCAATAAAATAGCTTTTTTTAACGGAAAGCTTATTGCCGGTAACGTAAACTATTTTTAATTTGCACTCCGATTTAAAATGAAGAAACTGTTTTACATATTAGTTGCCATTCTCTTTTGGGGTTTCACAGGTTGCGACGAGCCCGTTGTTGAAAAACCGGAAACCCTGATTGAAAGAGAAAAAATGGTTGAAATGCTGGCCGATATTCATCTGGCCGAAGCGGCATTCAACACGCAAAGGCACCGCGACTCGCTGGTGGAACAAAGTTCATCTGCCGATTTTTACTACTCAGTGCTCGACAAACACCAGATGGCCGACACGGTTTTTGAAAAGTCGTATGTTTTTTACGCCAGCCAACCCCGTAAATTTGAAAAAATGTACCGCGAGTCCATGAATCTTCTCAACGAAATGGAAGAAGAATTTACAGGAAGAAGAAGGGAGCAGAAGGAACTGGATATTCAGAACCGGTAACAGTGCGAAAAATTTCCGCCACATACATTTTCCCGGGGAACCGGCCACCGCTGAAGAACGGAATTCTGGTTTGTAACGATAAAGGAAAAATTGTTGAACTAATCGATACCGGTGGGCAGCTGAAAGAAGAAGCCGGTTTGGAACAGTACAGCGGAATTTTAGTGCCGGGTTTTGTGAATTCCCACTGCCATCTGGAATTATCGCATTTGAAAGGAAAAATTCCTGAAATAACCGGAATGGGTGGTTTTCTGGCTGCTATTAACCGGCTCAGAATCGAGGAGCCTGAAGCGGTGGAAGAGGCTGCCGAAAAAGCTAACCGGCAACTGGTTGCCAATGGAATTGTAGCCGTGGGCGATATTTCCAATTCTAGCTTAATGCTTGAAACAAAACGAAACAGCAAGATTTTCTATCACACATTTGCAGAGGCTTTTGGGTTTCATCCTTCGCGTGCCGAAAGAGCTTTCAGCATGGCGAATTTTGTGAAAGAGATGTGTAATGAATTTGGCCTCAGCGCGTCAGTTGTTCCGCATTCACCCTACTCCGTTTCAGCGGAGCTTTTCAAGAAAATAAACGTAAATGCAAGTGCTGAAAACAGCCTGCTTTCCATCCATAATCAGGAAAGTCGGGCAGAAGAGCAGTTTTTCAGTGATGGTTCAGGTCTCATTGCCAGCCATTTAAAAGATAATTTGGGAATAGACATTTCGCACTGGAGGCCAACCGGCAAAAGCCCGCTGCTGACAACGCTGAACTTTTTACCGGCGCAAAATCAGCTGCTTTTGGTTCATAATACTTTTATGGCTGAATCCGATATTCTGGAATTGAAGCAACAACGCGCAGCTGAAAATACGTTTTTTGTGCTTTGTCCCAACTCCAATTTACACATTGAGAATGCACTCCCCCCGGTCCCGCTTTTTCAAAAACACGGGCTGAATATTTGTCTGGGAACCGACAGCCTGGCTTCCAATCAAAAGCTGTCAATACTTGCCGAGATGATAACACTTCAACAATATTTTCCTGAAATTACACTGGAAGAACTGGTGTTGTGGAGCATTTTCAACGGGGCAAAAGCACTACAGGTTGAAAATCGTTTTGGGAGTTTTGAACCGGGGAAACAACCGGGTGTAAACCTTATTACCGGCGCCGATTTAAAAAACCTGAAACTCACTGAAAAATGTAAGGTGAAACCGATTATCCGAACGTAATAGGTTAATCCTTTTTTTTAATCCTGAAAATCATTTAAAATCCCTGATTTCGTAATCTCCCGGCTTCCTCGAATCATGAATTTCGGTTTTCTTTCTTCTCTTTCCAGATCAATTTCAACAATTTTTAATTCGTTATATTTATCTGATAAATAAAGAACCTGAGAAACGTCTGTAACCTTCACATAAATGAAAAACGATTTATCAATCCTGACACCTTTTGTGTCAAAGATGTATTCTTCATTAATACGAAACAAAACAGAATGAGCAGGGGTATCAATATCTGTATGTTTTTTCAGAATATTTTTCAACGTAACGAATTCAAATCGTTTGCTTTTGGTGAAAATATGCAATGCTCCGTTTTCAACTTCTTTATCAACATAAATGGAATCAATGTTTTCAGGATTAATGAAGGTCTTTTCAAAATCAATCTCTCTTGAATTGAGGAAATAGATGGATTCTCCGTTTTGTTGCGCAAAAACCGGAACAAAATTGATAAGCAGAATAATCAGTGATATAATTTTCATACTATTAAAATTGTTAATTTTCAAAGGTATAGTATGCCTGCCTGGCGGTAGACAGGGAACTCGCTGAATTTTAATAATTCTCTTAGGTGTATGGTTTTATATGCTCGTTTCATGGCAAATTTATTGGTGCCTGGAATTTGCTTTTTTTGATTCCAGGTACCGATCCACTTTTTCATCAAACGAATCGCCTATTCTGAGTATATAGACGGTAGCAAAAAGCCGGTCTTTAAACAACGTGAAATCAAATTCATTGTGATGATTCGGATACCAACCCATAGTAGATGGAGAAATATCCCCTGCAATTTCGACTGCCTCAGCAAAGCTCTGGTATCGATCATCCGTCTCCCCAATTTTTTTGAGGTAATCCATATAACTGCCGAACAGATTTATTGAAATTGTTTTAATTCCATGCACATCGGTCAATGAAGTATCCCTCGTTCCGATTTCCCTAATGTAATCATCTATATGCCAGATGCTTTTTACTGCATTGGAATCCAGGTTTTCAAGGAAGCTGAATTTGACAGTGTCTTTTATAAGGGGTGGCATCATTTTTCCCTTTTTCGAAAATTCTTTCTGCCTTTCCAGGTAAGCATGGTGGGCTGCATTGATGTCAGTCAGGTTTGTTTCTTTCACTACGCACGAATCCACAAATTTTATCATGGATTGAATGCCTTCGAGCTCGGTTTTGGAAAAGGTTTTTTTTGCCGTTTCATCAATAACTAATTCACTCTTGTTCTGAGAAAATCCAGAATAATAGCTGAAAATTATGAGAATGACTGGTAGAATTGTTCTCATTTTATTGGTTTTTTGATTTACGGGCTTCACAGCTCCGTCCGGTACCATTCCGAGCTGCGTCCCAGCCAGCGGATTCCGCCCACAAAACCTTTTAGTTTCAGCAGATCGTCACTTTCAAGCCAGGCGTAACAATCGTATGTGTTTCCCGATTTTGGATCATAAATCTCACCGTTTTTCCATTCCTCTTCCTTGGCATCGTACTCAAAACCGCTCAAAATCTGTAAGCCCAGCAGCGAACGATTACGAAGCGATTCATCAGGATTTTCATCGTCTTTGGGCGGCTCGCCGTTTTCATAATTTTCAGGAATGATGTAAACGATGGTGCCAATGTATTTGCCATCCTTTTTCTCAATTTCAATTTTCGATGTTTTTTCTTCGTTCCACCACACACCTTCAATTTTTTCGGCCTCCTGGGCCATTGCTGACAGTGTATAAATTGCCAGGGAAAAGAGAATAATAAGTTTTTTCATAGCAGTAATTTTTATTTTTCAGACTGTTTCGTATTTATCAAATTGATTATTAATTTTATAGGGTTTAAAAATAGTAAGAATTACATTCAGTCTGTAAAATACAATTTCTTTTTTTCAAATTAAAAAACCGGTGATGAAACGACCATGAATAAACATACTCACAAACGAGCAATATTATAATTTTCATGGGAGTTCCATCGAATGCAATTGAAAACTAACAATTATAATGAGATGAAAATATTTAAACGCATTTTAACAGGATTGGCAGTAGTAATTGTGCTTGTAGCTATAGCTGGCTTTTTCTTTTTAAATAACCTGCGAAAAGGAGCGCTTCCGGATTACGACAAAAACCTGTATTTGCCGGTGTTGGAAGAAGAAGTGACCGTATTGCGCGATTCCTTTGCCATTCCGCATATCCAGGCAAAAAGTGAAGCGGATCTTTACCGGGCGGTAGGATTTACTATGGCACAGGACAGGCTGTGGCAAATGGATTTATTGCGTCGTGTAACCCAGGGACGGTTGTCCGAAATCCTGGGGAAAGACCAGCTGAATACCGATTTATTCATGCGTTCTTTGCGCATCAGGCAAAAGTCTGAAAAAGTACTTGAACAGTCATCGCCCGAGGTGAAGGCCACTTTAGAAGCTTTTTGTGAAGGTGTAAATTATTACATGGAAAAATTTCCGCTGCCACCCGAGTTTAAAGTTTTGGGTTATCATCCCGATCCCTGGGAACCGGTGCATTCCATTGACCTGATTGGCTACATGTCGTGGGACCTCACTTCGGGATGGGGCACCGAAATGGTATTGCAGAATGTGAAAAATGAAGTGGGACAGGAGCTGTTTGCCGATTTGATTCCCCAAATGGAAAATCACCCCACCGCCATTTTCCCTGATTTTAATACAGTGGATATTTCTGCCGGGGAAACCCTGTTGTCAGCAAACCGTGAGCTGGAAAAGCTTGGAGCCGGAATTTTTCAGGGAAGCAACAACTGGGCGGTTTCCGGAAGCAAAAGCAAAACGGGGATGCCGCTGCTGGCCAACGACATGCACCTGGGGTTAATGTCGCCCGGAATCTGGTACCAAATGCACCATGTGGCCGAGGGCTCGGTAAATGTTACCGGCCTTGTTTTACCAGGTCAGCCGTTTGTTATTTGCGGACACAACGATTCTGTTGCCTGGGGAATGACCAACGTGGCGGTTGACGATCTCGATTTTTATGCCGAAACACTAAACGAAGATTCCACGCAATATTTGCTCGACGGGCAGTGGGAAGACCTCGTCATTCAGGAAGAACTTATTCACACAAAAGAGGGAGAAATAATTAACGAAACCCTGAAATTCACCCACCGCGGCCCCATTGTAAACCGGTTTAAAAATGCAGACGAAACTGCGCTATCCATTCACTGGATTGGAAATGAAATGAGCGATGAAATTCGTACGGTTTATATGCTCAACCGGGCCCAAAACTGGAGTGATTTCCGAAATGCAGTAAAATCATTTAAGTCGGTGAGCCAGAACATTGTTTATGCCGATGCCGCCGGGAATA
>JBNJGR010000008.1:0-36126 GCA_051747885.1 Bacteroidota bacterium
AAAAAACGCAGCTGGGATTATCCTGCGACGATATAAATGTTTTATAAATATTAAACCCTGATGCCATAAGAAATTCGAGTTCGTTTTTTGGCTTTGCTGATTGCTGCATGTATCTTGGTGTTTCGTGATGGTGATGTTCAAACAGGTTTTTCAGCTCATCAATTTCAAAGTCGCTTTTTTCCTGAGCAACCGAAAAATTTGTCAGCATAAGAAATGCCGGCAAAACAAATGCAATTTTCAGGAATTGTTGCTTAATTTTCAAGCTGATAGTGGTAGTTCTCTTCGTTGTCGATATCATTTAATTCGATATTTTTGAATTCCATCACCTGGTATTCTTCGTTGTTGTTTTCGTCGTAAAAAATCTGAACAACAGACCCCGGGAACTCAAATCCGCCAATTTGAATGTAATCTTTAAAAAACTGTTTGTTCAGTATTTTATTGTTTTCTCCGGTGATAACAATACTGTGCAGCTGGTTGTTTTTTTTGGCAATGGCAATGGTCGAAATCACTTTCTGAATGTGTGGTGGAATATTCCAGTACGAAATAACCAGGTCGCCTTTTTTGTCAATATTACTGATAGAGAACTTTGCTTCATCCAGCCCGAAGTAGGTCAGGTTCGAGTTCAGTGCCAGGTGAAAAACGGTGAATTCATTCATTGAAGGAATTTCCTCGGTGAAATAAACCGAGTCGTTGGTGATTTTATAAATTTTTGAATCCTGCACAATCCATTTTTCTTTAGCTGGGAAATGGATGTCATAAATCAACTCCATAGAGTATTTATCGTAATAAATTTTGCCTTTTGTTAGGTTCATTTTTCCTTCAACCGGCTTAACCTTAGTTGTAAAATCGGCACTCATTCTGAAATAGTCCTGAGCCGCTGAATGTAGGTTAAAACCTAAAACAACTGAGAATAAAAGAATTAAATGAAGAGTATTTCGCATGTTAATTTATTGTAACAAAGGCTGTTTGAAAAAAATCAAACAGCCTTTGAAATTATTTTTCTGATTATCTTATTTAATAATAAGCGGCATCAACTGCTGTGGCCCAGGCTCCCCAAACAACCATATAAAGTACTACAGAAACTGCTGTTGAAGCAACGCATCCCCACATGGCTTTTTTGGTTTCATCCATATCGCTGTCGGTCATAATGTAAACAATAGCAAGCCCAACAACACCAAATACACAACCCCAGAGAAACGAAGGAATACCAAGCGGTGGTTCACCGTTCTGGTCGGCCATTCCCATGGGCGAAGCTGTACTTTCAATGTTTGCAACAAGCGAGCTGTTTTCATTTGTAAGCTCATCGAAGGTAGTGCCCTCGTTGGATTCAATGTAGGCGTCCAGCTCATTTAGCTCGCTTAGCTCAGCCAGTAACAAATCATCGTCGTAGGAAAAAACAGATTCGTCAAATTCAACCGCGGCGGTTGTAGTACTTGCCACAATACTAAAGTTCTGGGCAGAAAGCAGTGAGATTGCCAATATCAAACTCACGCTTTTGAGGATAAATTTTTTCATAGTCATAATTGTTTTGTTTAATCGTAGTAATGTTTAATTTTCAAATTCACCATAAATCTATGGAAAAAATTTCTGATTAACAGAAAAAATTTCTGTTAAATTAACGTACTGATTAGAAAAGAATATAATTATTCTCTGAAACCAAAGAAAAGTCGCCTTGTTTTATTGTATACAATCAGGTGTTTATATGTTTTTTTGTGTGGTTCCAGAATTTGTTATTTTTTATAGCACATCCCTACATGAGGAATGCCGTCTTCAAGGTAATCATTGGTAAAAATGTCGAATTCCAGGTTTTTGTAGAACCTTTCAAGGTATTTCTGGGCACTAACTTTTATAGTTTTCGTTTCCCATTCTGTTAGCATAAATTGAATCGCTATTTCCATCATTCTTTTTCCCAGTTGTTTTCCACGCTGTTCCTTTTTTACAACCACCCGGCCAATGGAGAAATCAGGGAAACGGGTGCCTGGTTTTAGAAGTCGTGAAGTGGCAATAATTTCATCCTCATTTTTTACAATCAGGTGTGTGGCTTCTTTATCCAGACCGTCGAGGTCATTGTAAATGCAGGTTTGCTCCACCACAAATATTTCTGCTCTTAATTGCAGAAGTTCGTAAAGTTCGAGGTTCGATAACTCGTTGAAATGTTTGAATTCGAATGTCATTATGTGTTTTGATATATTTTGAATTCATTTTAAACAAACAGACTTGCGAGCAACGTGAAAGCCAGTCCGCAAATTGCGATAATAGTTTCCATCACGGTCCAGCTTTGCAGTGTTTGTTTTTCATTCATTCCCAAGTATTTTCCTACCAGCCAGAATCCGCTGTCGTTCACATGCGAAAGTAACGTAGCACCCGATGCAATGGCCAGCACCACCAGTGCGCGCTGTGGATCGTTTAGTCCGAATTCGATTAAGACCGGGGCAATAATTCCGGCTGCCGTAATCATGGCCACAGTTGCCGAACCCTGGGTTACGCGAACAACTGCTGCTAAAAGCCAGGCCAGCAAAATTGGCGGTAGTGCAGAATTGGACATTGATTCAGCCATAATTTTTCCAATTCCGCTGTCCACCAGAATTTCTTTTAAAACACCCCCGGCGCCGGTAATCAAAATAATAATCCCGGCCGGACCAAGTGCCTTGGTACTGAGGTCGAGAATTTTTTGTTTTCCCATGCCGCGTTTAATGCACAAAAAATAGGTGGCTATCAGCGTGGCAATTATTAGCGCCGAAAACGGGTGGCCGATAAATTCGAGAATGTCGGTAAAAGTGGATTGGGCAATGTAATTTTTTTCCACTGCGAGGCCGGTGAATGTATTTACAAGAATAAGCAGCAGCGGGATAGAAACAATTACGGCGATTAAACCAAAGGGCGGAAAATTTTTAGGATCATCTTCCTGGGGTTCTTTATCGAAATCGAACGGCGGTTTCAGGTATATTTTTTTTGAGATGTATTTTCCCCAGATTGGCCCGGCGATTACCGCTGTTGGAAACCCAAGAATTACACCGAACAGAATGACCCATCCCAGTTGGGCATTGATAATGTCTGCCACCGCAACGGGGCCCGGTGTGGGAGGAATAAAACTGTGAGTAACGGCCAGCCCTGCCAAAAGCGGAATGGCGTAGTACAATAGCGAACGTTTCGTGTCGCGCGACAAAGCGTAAATAATGGGAACGATGATGATGAACCCCACGTCCAGGAAAACCGGGATGGCCACTACAAAACCGGTAATCACCATTGCCCACGAGGCATTATCCTTTCCAAATTTTTTTACAAGGTAGTGAGCCAGCGATTCCGCTCCGCCCGAACTCTCCAGCATTTGCCCAAAAATGGCGCCCAGCCCCACCACTGTGGCTACAAAACCGAGAGTGCCGGCCATGCCGTCCTGAATGGATTGGGTTATGGATGTGAGCGGCATCCCTGATGCAATTCCTACAAAAATGGCCGTAATTAAAAGCGAAATGAAGGCGCTGATTTTGAGCTTCAATACCATGAAGAGCAGCAGCGCTACTGCTGAAATAACAATCAAGATTAGTACAGGTGTGGCCATATTTATCAGATTTAGGATTTGGGTTTAAAGTTAGAATTTAACCGCATTTTTTCAAATTTGAAAGATATTATATCATTTTTTCAGAATAGTGTTTCCTGTTAAGAGGAATGTGTATATTTTTGAGAAAAACCAAAAATTTCATTTGAACCATGAGTGAACTACTTTCTAAAATTGCAGAATGTATTGAATTTGGGAAAATCAATAAAGCCGCACCATATCCGCCGGACAGAAAAGGACAAGATGGAGCTGATGAACTGACAAGGCAGGCGCTGGATGAAGGAATTAAAGCCCAAACTATACTGTCAGAAGCATTACTGCCGGGAATGGAAAAAGTGGGCATTAAATTTCGCGAGAATAAAGTGTTTGTGCCGCAGGTGCTCATGTCGGCAAAAGCCATGAGCACAGCCATGATTCATTTTAAACCGTATTTTCTTTCCGGCGAGGTAAAAGAAAAAGGAACATTAATAATTGGTACGGTGGAAGGCGATTTACACGATATTGGCAAAAACCTGGTTTCAATGATGGTGGAAGGAAGCGGCTGGAAAGTAGTTGACCTGGGTACTGATGTAAAAGCCGACCAGTTTGTGGCTGCCCTGAAAGAACATGAAAATAGTTTTGTTGGCTTATCGGCACTGTTAACGACAACTATGGCAAGCATGGAGAAAATTAATAAAGCCATCAAAGAAGCTGTTCCGGGAACCAAAGTTGCTGTGGGTGGAGCGCCGGTAACCGACGATTTCCGCGAAAGAATTGGTGCGGATGTGTATTTTAAGGATCCGCAGGGACTGGTTGAATACCTGAACTCACAGGTTGATTAAGTACAGACAATTGAACGTATTTTTGTGAATTAAACTAAAGGCTGATGGGCATAATTATTGACAAAATAAAGCAAGGGAAAGTGCTGGTTTCTGATGGCGCCTGGGGAACATTTTTGCAGCAAAAAGGACTGACGGTTGGTGAGTGCCCGGAAGAGTGGAACCTCACGCACCCGGACGAAGTGCTGGACATTGCCAGGAGTTACATCGCAGCCGGAGCCGACATGATTGAAACCAACAGCTTTGGAGGTTCGCGGTTCAAACTGAAAAAATACGGATTAGCTGAAAAAGTATTTGAACTGAACAAAGCAGCAGCTGAAATCAGCCGAAAGGCTGCCGGCGACAAATATGTGCTGGGTTCCGTCGGCCCAACCGGAATTATTCTGATGATGGGTGAAGTTTCGGAGCAGGAACTTTACGAGGCATTTAAAGAACAGTCGCTCGGTCTGGAAGCGGGCGGTGCCGATGCCATTATGATTGAAACCATGACCGACCTCGACGAAGCGCGTATCGCTGTTCAGGCCGCCAAAGAAAATACCGGCTGTGAGGTTTTTTGCACCATGACTTTCGAAAAAACGGTTGCCGGAGAATTTCGTTCCATGATGGGCGTTTCGCCCACCGAAATGGTGAAAATAATAATTGGGGCAGGTGCTGATTTGATTGGTGCCAACTGCGGAAACGGAATAGCAGGAATGGTTGGCATTGTGGAAGAGATTCGTAAGAGAAATCCTGATATTCCAATTCTAATACACGCCAACGCCGGAATGCCGGTTTACCAGGATGGCGAAACGGTTTTCCCTGAAACGCCGGATGAAATGGCAGCGCTTGTTCCGGAAATTATTGCCGCTGGTGCCAATGTGGTTGGGGGATGTTGCGGCACTACACCAGAACATATAGCCCGGTTAAGAAAGTTAATTGATGTAAAGTGACCACCCAAAATCTTTCCGGATTAAAGGATTAGTTAACATAAATGGTTACTGTATTCTGGCAATAAGCTGAACAACAAAAAGGGTTTAAATTAGCATTTTAATAAAGTATTTTTGCAACTTTGTAAAAGTTGATGGGGCAATAAATTTAGTAAAAGCGAATGACCGTATTCTTATTGATGAAAATTCATTAATTGAACATTGGATTAAATGTAATTTTTAACCTCATTTCCGGGGTGTAAATATTCTCAACAGAAATTCTTAGAAACAATTTAAATTAGCTATTTTGGTTGAAACTTTTTTGTGGGAACAGGCGGTTCGGCTACTTTTGTCAGAATTATTGATGTCAACACGATTTAAATAGATTATTTATGAGCAAGTTTTTAACTGCGTCAATTGGCAGGAAGTTTATAATGAGCATCTCAGGGCTCTTTTTGGTTATGTTTTTAGCTGTTCATCTTTCAGTAAATTTATTACTGATTTTCGACGATAGCGGAGAACTGTTTAACACGGCTGCCCACTTTATGGTTACCAATCCATTAATCCGGATTGTGGAACCACTGTTGGGGCTTGGTTTTTTGGTGCATATTATCTGGTCATTTTTTCTCGAATACCAAAACTGGAAAGCAAGACCCGTTAAATATAACCAGCAAAAATCTGCAGTTTCAAGTACGTGGGCCTCACGTAATATGCTTATTCTGGGAGCTTTGGTCCTGGTATTTTTAATTATTCATATTATTAATTTTTACTGGGTAATTCGTTTCACCGGCGGCGTGCAGGAAGTGACCATTAACGGCGAACACATGGAAGATACTTACAGCCTGGTTGCCGGCTTGTTCAAAACAAGTATCATTTATGATATTATTTATGTACTTGGGGGAATATTACTGGGACTGCACCTTTCACACGGATTCTGGTCGGCCTTCCATACACTGGGATTGAGTAATAAACAATGGATGAGCAGACTGCAGGTTATTGGAAAAATTTATGCAGTTATTATTGCGGTTGGATTTTCAGTAATTCCATTGTACTTCCTTATTAAATTTTAAACCTGAAAAAAGGATTTGTATATGAGCATATTAGAATCAAAAATACCCGAAGGGCCTTTGGCTGAAAAGTGGAACAAACATAAATTGAACATAAAAGTTGTAAGCCCGGCCAACAAACGAAAACTTGAAATTATTGTCGTTGGAACCGGACTGGGTGGTGCTTCGGCAGCTGCCTCACTTGCCGAACTGGGATATAAAGTAAAAGCATTTTGTTATCAGGACAGCCCGCGCCGTGCGCACTCGATTGCTGCCCAGGGCGGTATTAATGCTGCGAAAAACTATCAGAACGACAACGACTCTGTATTCCGGTTATTTCACGACACCATAAAAGGCGGAGATTATCGTTCACGTGAGGCCAATGTTTATCGTTTGGCAGAAGTTTCTTCGAATATTATCGATCAATGCGTGGCACAGGGAGTACCTTTTGGTCGCGAATATGGCGGACTACTTGCCAACCGCACTTTTGGCGGAGCGCTGGTTAGCCGAACTTTTTATGCACGGGGCCAAACCGGTCAGCAATTGCTGATTGGCGCATACCAGGCGCTTAACCGGCAGATTGCAAAAGGTAATGTCGAAATGTACAGCCGGCACGAAATGTTGGATGTGGTGAAAATTGACGGGAAAGCCCGCGGTATTATTGCCCGCGACCTTGTAACCGGCAAAATTAAACGTTTTGGTGCACATGCTGTTGTGGTGGCTACCGGTGGTTACGGAAATGTATTTTTCCTCTCAACAAACGCTATGGGCAGTAACGGATCGGCAGCCTGGCAGTGTTACAAAAAAGGCGCATCCTTTTCCAATCCTTGTTTTGTACAAATTCATCCTACCTGCATTCCGGTGCATGGCGACCAGCAATCGAAACTAACCCTGATGTCGGAATCGTTGCGTAACGATGGCCGTGTTTGGGTTCCTAAGAAAAAAGAAGATGCGGAAAAACTGCGCAAAGGTGAAATCGGTCCGAATAATATTCCTGAAGAAGACCGCGATTTCTACCTGGAACGCCGTTACCCGTCCTTCGGTAACCTGGTGCCGCGAGATGTGGCATCACGTGCTGCCAAAGAAAGGTGCGATGCAGGTTACGGCGTAAACCCCGAAGGAAAAGCAGTTTACCTCGATTTTAAATATTCCATTGAAAGGCTTGGGAAAAATGTGATTAAAGACCGCTATGGAAACCTTTTCCAGATGTATGAAAAAATTACCGATGTGAATCCATACAAAGAGCCGATGATGATATATCCGGCTATTCATTATACCATGGGAGGAACATGGGTGGACTACAATCTGATGACTACCGTTCCGGGTTTGTATTCTATCGGAGAAGCCAACTTTTCGGATCACGGAGCTAACCGTTTGGGGGCTTCGGCTTTAATGCAGGGACTGGCCGACGGTTATTTTGTGTTGCCTTATACCATTGGTGATTATCTGGCTAACGAAATTCTGACTCCAAAAATAGACACCAATAAACCGGAGTTTGACGAAGTAGAAAAAGCGGTTACTGAAAGAATTGAAAAATTATTTAATATTAAAGGCTCGAAACCAGTTGATTATTTCCACAAAAAACTGGGGCATGTGATGTGGGATTACGTTGGAATGTCGCGTAATGCCGAAGGACTGAAGAAAGCGATTGAAATGATTAAGGAAATTAGGGAAGAGTTCTGGAAAGATGTTAAAATTCCGGGCGAACTGAATAACCTTAATCCGGAGCTTGAAAAGGCGGGACGTGTGGCTGATTTTCTCGATATTGGGGAACTGATGGCACACGATGCTCTCGACAGGAATGAATCATGCGGCGGGCACTTCCGCGATGAATCGGTTACCGATGACGGCGAAGCCAAACGCGACGATGAGAAATTTACTTATGTTTCCTGCTGGGAGTATAAAGGTGAAGGCAAGGAGCCTGTATTACATAAAGAAGATTTGGTGTTTGAGAATGTGAAATTAACACAGCGAAGTTATAAATAGAATCAATTATGGCTGATAAAATTCTGAAAAAACTCAATATAAAAGTCTGGAGGCAAAACAATGCCCAGGACAAGGGCAGGTTCGAAACCTATACCATCGAAAATATTTCCACAGGGTCATCATTCCTCGAGATGATTGATATTTTAAATAATAACCTGATAGAAGAAGGCAAAGACCCGATTGCTTATGATCATGATTGCCGGGAAGGCATTTGTGGTACCTGCAGCCTTTATATCAACGGGCGGGCTCACGGACCTGACACAGAGGTGACAACCTGCCAGTTGCACATGCGCAAATTTAAAGACGGCGAAACAATTACCATTGAACCATGGCGCGCAGCTGCATTTCCGGTTATTAAAGATCTGGTAGTTGATCGTACTGCTTTCGAAAAAATTCT
The DNA here is from genome assembly GCA_051747885.1 of Bacteroidota bacterium. Lineage (GTDB taxonomy): Bacteria > Bacteroidota > Bacteroidia > Bacteroidales > Prolixibacteraceae > Tangfeifania. The sequence continues at coordinate 8,709 of JBNJGR010000008.1, forward strand.
TCAGGCTGGTGGATTCATTTCAGTGAATACCGGTGGTGTTCCTGATGCAAATGCTATACCTATACCCCGCGAAGATGCTGAAGAATCGATGGATGCTGCCTCCTGTATCGGATGTGGCGCCTGTGTGGCAGCCTGCAAAAATTCATCCGCAATGTTATTTGTTTCGGCAAAGGTTTCGCACCTGGCCAAACTACCGCAGGGGAAAGTGGAAGCTAAAAGCCGGGCCCGGGAAATGGTGGCCAAAATGGACGAGCTGGGATTTGGCGGCTGTACCAATACCGGTGCCTGTGAGGTGGAATGCCCTAAGTTGATTTCAATTACCAACATCGCCCGGTTGAACCGTGAGTATCTTGCCGCCCGATTCAGCGAATAGAACCAGAATATCTGTAAAATTATTGAAGCTTTCCCGGAAACGGGGAGGCTTTCGTTTTTTAATTCACAATTGAATGTGCATAAATTGTTGTGCGAACGCGCCAAACAGGAGGATTAAATCCATAACTTCGCATAACACTAAAAAATGAATTATGCCCTACCGTCGTTTGCCAACTACCGATAAAGCCAGACTCCGTGCACTGGAGGCTGCGCTTAACATTGCTTCAGAGATAAATTCCGAAAAACTGGCTTTCTCAAAACAAACCCTTTATGAACTGAAAAATGCTAAAACTTCTTTTGAGAATCACCTGAAGCATTACGAATTTGATGCAAAAATTGAATCTGAAAAAAGCGGGGATTACAAAGCAGCAATGGAAAAGGCCCGGTTGTATGTATCGCATTTTATCCAAATGCTGTACATGAGCATTGAACGCGAGGAAATAAAGTTTGAAACCCTTGCTTTTTATGGTTTGCAGGATTTGGAAATGAAACTCCCGTCTCTTGCTAATGAAAAGGAAGTGCTGGACTGGGGATGGAAAATAATTGAAGGTGAACAAAAACGCATGCAAAATGGAGGAAGCCCTTTTTATAATCCTTCAATTGCCCTCGTAAAAGTAAAAGTTGAAGATTTTAAAGATGCGGCAATTTTTCAGCATAATTTGAAACGGAATACTTTACGATCGTACGATAAAATGCAAGAATTACGTAAAACCACAAATGATTTTATCAGTAAATTATGGACTGAAATTGAAGAAAATGTACCTGCCAATACACCAAAACATCGTAGACAAATAGCGCAGGAATATGGAGTTGTTTACGTCTTCCGCAGAAACGAAAAGAAAAAATTGAGGATGGAAGACCTTCAGGTTGATTTGCTATTCGAATTTAATTAACCATTTTAAATGTATTATATTGTATGAATAACAATAACATTTGATGCAATTTTATATTTTTGCAGGTAACCAAAACCTGTAAAAATGAAATACTACCGGCTGATAATTGTTGTTTTTATTTTGTCACTTCTAGGTTCCTGCAATCCAAAAAAGGAGCAAAATTCGCGCGAGCGTACCCGTTTTACCACCGACTGGAAATTCACTCTTAATGATTCCAAAAACCATTTCGCTGCCGATTTTGATGATTCCAAATGGCGTGTGCTGAATCTCCCACACGACTGGAGCATCGAAGGCGAATTTAGTGAAGAACATCCGGCATCACCCGGTGGTGGAGCGCTGCCCGGAGGAATTGGCTGGTACCGCAAAACATTTAAACTTCCGGCTTCCGATGAAGGGAAACTGGTTTTTATCGATTTCGACGGCATTTACCAAAAAGGTGAAGTGTGGATCAACGGGCAACGGCTCGGAATGTGGCCTTTCGGCTACAGTTCATTTCGTTACGAATTAACTCCGCACCTCAATTTCGGCGACAAGGAAAATGTGCTGTCCGTGAAAGTCGATAACTCCGAACAACCCAACTCACGCTGGTATTCCGGCTCCGGAATTTACCGGAATGTGTGGCTCGTTAAAACCACCAAAATTTTTGTTGATCATTGGGGAACTTACGTTACTACTCCTAATGTGAGTGAAGAAAGTGCGACCGTTTCGATGGAAACCACCCTGGAAAACCGTTTGCCCGACATCAGCAATGTGACTTTGAAAACACTGATTTATAACCCGGATGATAAACTGGTAGCCGAAACTGAATTGGCACAACCTGTGGGCGCAGGCGAGAAAAAGGTTTATCAGCAAAACATGAAAGTGGAAAATCCCGATTTGTGGAGCATCGAAAATCCGAAATTGTACAAAGCAATTTCAGAAGTTTACAACGAAGAAGGCGAACTGACCGACACCTACGAAACAATTTTTGGCATCCGCACCTTCCGTTTCGGCCCGGAAAAGGGATTTTTCCTGAACGGAGAACATGTGAAGCTTTTGGGTGTTTGCCAGCACCACGATTTGGGCTGCCTGGGCGCTGCGGTGAACACCCGCGCCATCGAACGGCAGTTGGAGATTCTTAAAGAAATGGGTTGCAATTCCATTCGCACAGCCCATAATCCGCCCGCGCCCGAATTACTCGAATTGTGCGACAAGATGGGTTTTGTGGTACAAAACGAAACCTTTGATATGTGGCGCAAAAAGAAAACCGAATACGATTATTCGCGTTACTTCCCGGAGTGGCACGAACGCGATTTGACCGACCACATCCTCCGCGATCGCAACCACGCATCGGTAATGATGTGGAGCATCGGCAACGAAGTGCTCGAGCAGTGGGAACATGTGGAAGCTGACACGTTGAATATTCAGCAGGCCAATTTATTGCTGAATTTCGAAAAAAACATCGATGAGGATGTAATCGAATCCGGCGAAATGTCGGTAAATTCCCTGCTGACGGCCAAGTTAGCCAATATTGTCAAAGAGCTTGATCCCACCCGGCCGGTTACCGCCGGATGCAATGAGGTGAATCCATGGAATAACTTGTTTCAGTCGGATGCACTCGATATTTACGGATTCAATTATCATCATGAAAGTTTTGCTGATTTCCCTGAAAATTATCCGGGAAAAGCTTTTCTCGTGAGCGAATCCACTTCAGGCCTGATGTCACGTGGATTTTACCAGATGCCGTCCGACAGCATGTTCATTTGGCCCGACAGCTATCCGCCCACCGGGAAACCTTATGGAAATGAAGAACATCAGTGTTCTTCCTACGACAACTGCCATGTTCCGTGGGGATCGACACATGAAGAGAGCTGGAAGATTGTAAAGAAATACGACCACATTGCCGGCACATACATCTGGACCGGTTTCGATTATCTGGGCGAGCCCACGCCATATTGGTGGCCGTCGCGGAGTTCGTATTTCGGCATCATCGATTTGGCTGGTTTTCCGAAAGACATTTATTACATGTACCAAAGCGAATGGACCGATAAAGATGTGCTGCATGTTTTCCCGCACTGGAACTGGGAGCCGGGACAAACGGTGGATATCTGGGCCTATTCCAGCGCACCGGAAGTGGAACTTTTCCTGAACGGCGAATCGCTAGGCGCAAAAACCAAAGGACCGGAAGACCTGCACCTGATGTGGCGCATTCCGTTTGAGCCAGGCACAATAAAAGCCGTTTCCCGCCAGGATGGAAAAGTAGTAATGGAAAAAGAGATCAAAACCGCCGGCAAACCTGCACAATTGAAAGCCTTTGCCGACCGCAGCGAAATCTCGGCCGATGGTTACGATTTGTCATTTATTACCGTTGAAGTGCTTGATGAAGATGGAAACTTTGTTGCAACCGCGGGAAATCAGGTTCAGTTTGCAGTGGAAGGTAATGCTGAAATCTTTGGCGTCGATAACGGAAATCCGGTAAGTCACGAACCGCTGAAAGGTGAAAAAATAAAAACTTTTAACGGAAAGTGTTTGGTTGTGGTGAAAGCCGGTGAAGAACCCGGAAATGTAACATTAACAGCATCTTCCGAGGGATTGGAATCATCAAAAACAAAAATTAAATTGAAGTAAAATAATTGTGATATGAAACTAAAAAGATTCTTTTTAATTGTATTTATTCTCCTGTTTTCAGGAAATTTAATTGCTCAGCTGCCACTTTCATCACCGGCAGAAAATCACAGACTATTGAATGATCCGGTAGATATAAGCGCCGATTTTTATAATTTTTCGAATACCTATTTTGTGGCCGACAGTCTCACCTCCTTCGATCCCAAAACAGGGCAGGGAGTGGTAAAATGGATACGCCATCAGTTCAGAACGCGCCATGCGTTTAACAATACACTGGCCGGATTAACACAGGTGGAAGGCAATGAATTTCCGGGTGTAGAATATGAAACGCACCCGAAACTGCCCTTTGTACTGGAATTTGTTTCACCTAAAACGGTTCGTATCCGCATGAAATCTGGCGTGGAAGTTGGTTCGGAGGAAGAGTCGCTGATGCTGGTTAATGGTTTTGCCCCCAAAGATAATTCATGGGAATATTCTAAAACAGAAGGCGGACATAAATACACCAGTGCATTTGGAGAGGTTATCGTCCGTGAATCCCCTTGGCACGTCGAATTTTATGATGCCAACGGAAAACTGCTGACCAAAACGAATCATCCGTCAGATAACCAGGGAACTTACACACCGGTAAACCCGTTTTCGTTTGTCCGCCGTGCATCCGATTATTCACGCAGCATGAATCCGGTTTTCAGTCTTTCGCCCGGTGAAAAAATTTACGGAACCGGCGAGAATTTTAAAGCGCTCGATAAACGGGGACAGAAAGTGGTGCTGTGGATAGATGATCCCAACGGCGTGCAAAACGAAACCATGTACAAACCCATTCCGTTTTTTATGAGCAGTCGTGGTTATGGCATGTTTATGCACACTTCGTCGCCCATTACGTGCGATTTCGGGAAGTATTTCAATGGTACCAATTCACTGATGATTGGCGATGAAGCGCTCGATTTATTTGTTTTTCTGGGTGAGCCAAAAGATATTTTGGATGAATACACCGAACTCACCGGAAAACCTGAAATGCCGCCGCTTTGGTCGTTTGGATTGTGGATGAGCCGCATTACCTATTTTTCGGAAGAAGACGGACGGAGAGTGGCTGCACAATTGCGCGAAAACCGTATTCCCACTGACGTGATTCATTTCGATACCGGCTGGTTTGAAGTGGACTGGCGCAGCGACTACAAATTTGCGCCATCGCGTTTCGATGATCCCGAGGATATGATCAGCGATTTGGATGACATGGGATTCAAAGTGAGCCTTTGGCAGTTGCCCTATTTTGTGCCAAAAAACGATTTGTTCCCCGAAATTTTGGATAAGGGGCTGTATGTGAAAAATAAAAAAGGAAATGTTCCGTATGAAGATGCAGTACTCGATTTCTCCAATCCTGACGCCGTTGAATGGTATCAGGAAAAAATAAAAGGCCTGCTCGGTCTGGGTGTGGGGGCTATTAAAGTAGATTTTGGTGAAGCTGCACCTGCCGATGGTATTTATGCCTCGGGCAAAACCGGATATTACGAGCACAATTTGTATCCGCTACGTTACAACAAAACCGTGGCTGACATTACCAAAGAAGTTACCGGAGAAAGTATCATTTGGGCACGTTCCACCTGGGCTGGCAGTCAGCGATACCCACTGCACTGGGGTGGCGATGCGGCCAACACCAACACAGCAATGGCCGCCACGCTTCGTTCCGGTTTATCCATGGGGCTTTCCGGATTCACTTTCTGGAGTCACGATATCGGCGGATTTGTTCAGCGCACACCTGAAGATATTTATCGCCGCTGGCTTCCGTTTGGATTGCTGTCTTCGCATTCTCGCACGCACGGCGCGCCTCCAAAAGAGCCGTGGGAGTACAACGAAAGTTTCAACGATGCGTTCCGCCTGGCAACCGAAATGCGTTACAAACTGATGCCGTACATTTATGCACAGTCGAAACATGCCAGCGAAAACGGACTGCCCATGATGCGGGCATTTTTTGTGGAATATCCCGATGATCCGGGTTCCTGGCTGATTGACGATGCCTACCTGTTTGGCTCTGATATGCTGGTAGCGCCGCTTTTCGAAAATGTAACCAGCCGCGATGTCTATCTGCCCGGGGGAAAATGGATTGATTACCAGACCGGGGAAGTGTATAAAAAAGGCTGGCACCACATCGAAGCAGGCGAAATTCCGGCGGTAATCCTTGTGCGCGACGGCGCGATAATTCCCCATATTGACCTGGCTCAATCGACCAAAGAAATGGACTGGTCGGAGCTGGAACTGAAAGTTTTTGCTGCCGAAGCAAAAATTGTCAGTGGTTACGTTTGTCTTCCTTCGGACCAAATATTGGTTGAGGTTAAACTGGAAAAATTTGGAAATTCGTTTAAATCGAATAATAATCCTTTACAGGATAAAGGAGTGAAATTAAAAGTGAATTAATTTGTCCGAAAAGTATCATTCGAAATGTCAATTTTTTAAATATAACCAATCTAAACCTATGACTATGAAAAAACTACATGCTATTTTAATAACCTTGATACTTGGTTCCTGCTGTCTTGCGGTATCTGGTCAGAAATATAAAAACTTCGAAGTTGCCGTTTACTGCCGTGCCTACGAAGTGGAAAAAATGGGACAGCCGGGCTGGCTCGAATCGGTGTGGGATACACTTTCGAAACAGGTGCATGTGGACAAAATTTACCTGGAAACCCACCGCGACCTGCTGATTGTAAGTGATGAAACACTGGAGTTTGCCAAAAATTTCTTCCTGGAAAAAGGAATTGAGGTGGGCGGGGGAATTACCTACACTATAGACGAAAGCAACAACTTTGAAACCTTTTGTTATACCAATCCCGAACACCGGCAAAAGGTACAGGAGATTGCTGAGCACACCGCAAAACATTTCGATGAGTTCATTCTCGACGATTTCTTTTTTACCAGTTGCAAATGCGATTTGTGCATTGCCGCCAAAGGCGAAAAAAGCTGGACGAATTACCGGCTGGAGCTGATGAAAAATGCAGCTGTCGATTTGGTTATCAATCCGTCCAAAGCGTTGAATCCCAACACCGAAGTGGTCATCAAATACCCCAACTGGTACGAGCATTTCCAGGGACTGGGCTTTAATCTGGAAGATGAGCCGGCTCTATTCGACGGCCTCTATACCGGCACCGAAACCCGCGACCGATCCGGCAATCAGCATCTGCAGCAATACCTTAGTTACGCAATTTTCAGGTATTTTGAAAACCTGAAACCCGGCGAAAACCGCGGAGGTTGGGTAGACACCGGCGGCCTGCGTTACATGGACCGCTATGCCGAACAGCTTTGGCTGACACTATTTGCCAAAGCGCTTGAAATTACCCTGTTCGACATCCGGCAAATGCAGTTTCCGCTGCGCGAAAACCTGCGTTCTGAATGGCAGGGAATTTTCGATTTCGACGAAATGAAAAAGCCGGTTGAACTGGAAGACGGCAGCCTGTTTACTCCGACTAAAATGGCCCGTGCTGCCGGTTATTCTCTTGAAATAGTGGACGAAGTGCTGGGCGAATTGGGAAACCCGATGGGGGTAAAAAGCTACAAACCGTTTCATTCGGTGGGCGAAGATTTCCTGCAAAATTATTTCGGAATGATTGGTATTCCCATCGACCTTGTACCCGAATTCCCTGAAAACGTACCTGTGGTTTTGCTCACCGAAACGGCTTCATTCGACCCGGAGATTGTGGAAAAGATAAAAGCACAACTTGAGCGTGGCGGATATGTGGTGGTAACCTCGGGGTTTTACAAAGCCATGCAGGAAAAAGGAATTGAGGACATCGTGGAATTGCGGGTAACCGACCGCAAGGCCAGCGTGAAGGAGTTTACTGCCGGCTGGGGACCGTCCTCTTTTTCTGAAAAGGAGATGATTATTCCGCAGATGCACTACCTGACGAACGACTCGTGGGAAATCATTTCGGCGCTCGACGATACCAACGGCTGGCCCATTCTGCATTCGGCTGATTACTCCAAAGGGAAGTTTTTTGTGTGGACCATCCCCGACAATTTCATCGATTTATACCAGTTGCCGGTGCCGGTGCTGAACCGTCTGCGTCAAATCGTTGCGGGGCATTTAAATGTGAAAATGGAAGGTCCGGGCGAAGTGAGTCTGTTTGTGTACGACAACAACTCGTTTGTGGTACATTCGTTTTTAGATGAAGAGGTTACGTTTAATGTTCTGCTGGGGAAAACTGCTGCTGAGATAATCGACATTGCTTCGGGTGAAAAAATCAAGGGAACAATGCGCGAAGCTCCCGTTTTCAGAAACCGGAAGATGGGTGAAGATGCAATGGTTTTTGAGGTAAAAATCAAACCGCACTCATTCAGAGCGTTTACTTTCTAAATAAGATCACTCGTTTGATTGAATGAAGCCGAAAGCATTTTTCCGGTTCTCTTTTTTTATGAGCCACATTATCAGTACCACTGCAATCAGGCTGAAACCGATGGCGAGATATTCATCCGGCGAGGAACCGATGCTTTCCACTTTCGGATTAACAATATTTTTATCGACCAAATAAATGGCAGTAACTGCAAAACCGTTATTTATAAAATGGGCAATAATGGGCAGCCACATGGAACCACTCCAAACCAGCAGGTAGCCGAACAAAACACCCAGCAGCATGCGGGGTACAAAACCATAAAATTGCATATGCAGCGCGCTGAACAGGATAGCTGAAATCCAAATGCCCCAGTGGTGGTTTTGCATCATCCTTGTAAAAATACGCTGTATTACTCCGCGAAACAGCAATTCCTCACCAATGGCCGGCAACAAGGCGATCATAAACAGGTTGAACAGCAATCCGCCGGTGGTCTCCACTTTCAAAAAGACTTCAGTGAGCTCGGTAGCGTTTTCCTCGGCATTTTTCATCCAGCGTTCCACACCCGATAACCATTCCGGAAAATTCATTTGGGTATTCCATTCGCCAATAAAATTGATAAGTGGCAGGGCGAATATTATCAGGAGTGTTACCAGAAATATGGACGCAGCGTTTGTCTTTTTATCCAGGTTCAGGTAGTTGGTAATCTTGCCGTGAAAAAGCCAACCCAGAATGATAGGGGGAACTATGAAAAGCCCGAACGATTGAACAACCTGAAAGTATTTCAGCATTTTAATGCTCTCCGGATCGCTCAGATTGCTTGCGGAGGAAATACTCATCATGGAATCGAGACCGAATAGCGGGATGGCCGCCACCAGCGAAAGGAGCATGAAAAGCAAAAAGCTTACAATTATTACAAATGCCGAAAACATCAGTTGCGGGAACGGTTTCATTTCCCGAAAAGCAGTAAAAGCCATATTAGAAATTTTGAGGCAAAGATAGTTTTTATTGAAAATTTTAAGTTTGATTTTAGATTTTCATGGCAAATAACAAAATTAACCTTGAAATCCTAAAGTTAGACTTTAGATTTTCAAGGTTAAAGCTTTATCATTCTGTAGTCATTCCGAATTTATTTCGGAATCTGTTATTTAATAACTGAGATGCTGAAATAAATGCCAATGTGATCTATTTTTTTTGTGTCATTTCGACGACGCAGGAGGAGAAATCTCACTTTTAAAAACAGATTTCTCATCTTCGTGCCTCAGATTGCCAATGACATATACTTAAATGAAACTTCCTACGGCATTGTTCTACTTGTAATTTAAATTAGTTGGCAGGAATTTCTCCACAAATTCCACCGGTTTTCCTTTGCGGAGGGCATAATTCTTCACCTGGTCGCGACCTACTTTTTCGAGGCTGAAATAGCGCGACTCGGGATGCGCAAAGTACTGCCCTGAAACAGATGCGTTGGGATACATGGCAAAATGTTCTGTCAGCTTCATGCCAATCTCTTCAACTTTCAGCAGGTTAAACAGGTTCTCTTTTTCAGAATGTTCGGGGCAGGCAGGGTAGCCCAGTGCCGGACGGATTCCCTGATATTTCACTTTCAGCAGTTCTTCATGCGAAAGGTTTTCATCGGGGGCGTAACCCCAGAATTCTTTACGGACGCGTAAATGGAGTAGTTCTGCAAAGGCTTCACTCAGGCGGTCGGCCAGCGCTTCCAGCATGATTGCTTTGTAATCGTTGTGATCTTTCAGGAAGATGTCTCTCCAGGGTTCGATGCCAATGCCGGCTGTGGTTGCAAATCCGCCCACGTAATCGGCTTTCTTCGATTCGAGAGGTGCCACAAAATCGGATAAACACAAATTAGACAGGTTGCCTTTTTTCTTCTCTTGCTGTCGGAAATGGAAAAAACGTCCGGCTTCGGTTTTTCGCGCTTCATCTTCAAAAAGAACAACATCGTCGCCCGCTGCATTTGCCGGCCAGATGCCAAAAGCAGCGTTGGCCTGCAGCATCTTCTTTTCAATAATTTCATCCAGGAATTCGTTGGCTTCAGCATACAGCTTCCTTGCTTCTTCGCCCTGTTTTTCATCATCCAGAATTTGCGGATAGATTCCTTTCATTCCCCAGGTGAGGAAAAAAAAGGTCCAGTCGATATAGTCGCGCAGCTCTTCCAGCGGATAATCGATGAGGTGTTTCACCCCGGTAAAATTGGGTGTGTAAGGCGGAGTCGTTTCCCAGTTGATTTTTAATTTGTTTTTACGTGCTTGTTCAATCGTCAGGTATTCTTTGGGTTTGCGTTGTCCCTGAAATTCGCGAATCTGGTTGTAATCATCTTTAATTTTCTGAATATATTTTTCATTTCGGGCAATTAAATTTGAAGTGACACTTACCGCCAGCGAGGCATCTTTTACATGAACAACCGGGTGCGAATATTCCGGTTCAATTTTAACAGCCGTATGTATTTTTGAAGTGGTAGCACCGCCAATCAGCAGCGGCGTATCCATTTTACGGCGTTCCATCTCTTTGGCAATATCCACCATAATTTCCAGCGACGGCGTAATTAAACCGCTCAGTCCAATCACGTCCACCTGTTCCTTCTCCGCTGTGTTCAGTATTTTTTCTGTTGGGACCATCACTCCGAGATCAATGATTTCGTAATTGTTGCAGCCCAAAACCACGCCTACAATGTTTTTCCCGATGTCGTGCACATCGCCTTTTACCGTTGCCAGCAACACTTTCTTTTGCTTGCTGGTGTCTTTCATTTTGGCTTTGTCGGCTTCGATGTAGGGCAGGAGATAAGCCACCGCTTTTTTCATCACCCGTGCCGATTTAATTACCTGCGGCAAAAACATCTTTCCGCTGCCAAACAAATCGCCCACAATGTTCATCCCGTCCATCAGCGGCCCTTCAATTATATTTAGCGCCGGCTGGTATTTTTTCAGGGCTTCGGCCATGTCTTCTTCTGCAAAATCAGGGATGCCTTTAATTAGTGAATGTGAAATCCGTTTTTCCAGAGGCAATTCTCTCCACACATCTTTTTTCTCCTCTTTCTTGCCTTCACTTTTGTATTCTTCGGCAAATTCGAGCAGTCGCTCAGTGGCATCCGGCCTGCGGTTCAGTACAAGGTCTTCCACTTTTTCAAGCAACTCCTTCGGAATTTCATCATAAATCTGCAACATTCCCGGATTCACAATTCCCATGTCAAGCCCAGCATCAATCGTATGAAACAGGAAAACCGAATGCATGGCTTCGCGCACCATATTATTTCCCCTGAAAGAGAAGGAAACATTACTGATTCCCCCGCTGGTTTTGGCATGAGGAAGGTTTTCCTTGATCCATTTAACCGTTTCAATAAAATCGACCGCATAATTGTTGTGCTCTTCAATTCCTGTCCCGATGGTCAGCACATTCGGGTCGAAAATGATATCCTGAGGTGGAAAATTCACTTTTTCAGTCAGGATTTTGTAGGCGCGTTCACAAATTTCGATTCGTCTTTTGTATGAATCGGCCTGGCCTTTTTCGTCGAAAGCCATTACCACAACAGCCGCACCGTAGAGTTTTATCTTTTTGGCCTGTTCAATAAAACTTTCTTCGCCTTCTTTCATGCTGATGGAGTTGACGATTGCCTTACCCTGAAGGCATTTCAACCCGGCTTCAATTACGTGCCATTTCGAAGAATCTACCATCACGGGAAGTTTGGCAATGTCGGGTTCGGCCATCATCAGGTTCAGGAAAGTAACTATCTCTTTTTCGGCATCGAGCATGGCGTCATCCATGTTTACATCAATTACCTGCGCGCCGTTTTCCACTTGGTCGCGGGCAATTGCCAGGGCTTCTTCGTATTTTTGCTCGCGAATTAGGCGGGCAAATTTTCGCGAACCTGCCACATTGCAGCGTTCACCAATGTTTACAAAATTGGTTTCGCTGGTGAGTTCCACCGGCTCGAGGCCACTCAGTTTTGTATTGCTGTTTCTTTCGGCTAAATGGTGTGGTTTTGCCTGCGCCGCCATTTTTGCAAATTCCCGGATGTGATCGGGTGTTGTTCCGCAGCAGCCTCCAATAATATTTACATAACTGTTATCGAGGTAATCTTTTATGTAGCTGCCCATAATTTCGGGAGTTTCATCATATTCGCCAAACTGGTTCGGCAGACCGGCATTTGGATGAGCGCTAATATTAAACGGCGCTTTTTGAGACAACTCTTTTACGTATGGTTCCAGTTCGCTGGCGCCCAGCGAGCAATTCAAACCAATACTCAGCAGGTCGATGTGTGACAATGAATTCAGGAATGCCCCGAGTGTCTGCCCCGAGAGTGTCCGTCCGCTGGCATCGGTAATGGTTCCGGAAATCATCAGCGGAAGCCGGATGTTTCTTTCTCCCAGCGCTTCTTCCACTCCCAGAATTGCAGCTTTTGCGTTGAGGGTATCGAAAATTGTTTCTATTAAAATTAAATCCACCCCACCGTCAATCAATCCCAGCACCTGTTCACGATAGGTATTTTTCACCGTATCGAAATCTACCGCCCGGTAACCGGGGTCGTTCACATCAGGCGACAACGACAGTGTTTTGTTGGTCGGCCCCAGTGTTCCTGCAACAAACCGGGGTTTTCCCGGATTTTTTTCGGAATGCTTATCTGCCTCTTTCCGGGCAATTTCGGCCGAGGCTTTGTTCATGTCATAAACCAAATCCTGCGTGTTGTAATCGGCCTGCGAAATGCGGTTGGCATTGAAGGTATTTGTTAAAATAATATCCGCGCCTGCTTCTAAATATTTATCGTGGATTTCAGCAATAATTTCAGGGTGCGTAAGCGACAGAATGTCGTTATTTCCCTGCTGATCGTACTCAGTATTTTTCAACTTTTCACCCCGGTAATCTTCCTCGGTGAGTTTATATTCCTGAATGAGTGAACCCATCGCGCCGTCCATTACAAGTACCCGGTTAGCCAGTTCTTTTTTGATGTCTTTTTTAATGTTTGTCATATCATTCAACTTTCCCTCTTTTCCCTCCCCTTTGGGGAGGTTAGGAGGGGCTTCTATTTTAATATCTTTATTTCAAACTCGCCCCGAATTCCGATATTATCTTCACAAATAATTAGCAAAGCCAGGATTTCAGGATGTTTTTCTGTTAGATTGATAATCCTTTCCATATCATCCGGCGATTTTACTTTGTTGCCGAAAGAGGTGGCAAACGCATCGGCTATCAAAGCATTTTTAGCCACAACAACCACTGCATCGGCTTTCCCGTAGCTTAGCGACGGGCCTACAGTTCCGGCCGATGTGCAAATTCCCAGCGGACTGACTTCCGGAGTTATTTCAAGCCCGATTCGTTCTGACAACGGGGAATCACCTGCAAAAACTGAAAGAACGAGGTTTTTATTCAGCAGTGCAAAATAATCGCCGCCATTTTCAATAACCAATTCGTTTACAGAAAAGTTTTGAATAATTTCATTACCAACTTCCCGGGCAAAGAGGCCTGCTACTGTTGCCATTGGTCCAACTCCGGCTTTTTTGGCTGCCTGTGCCATTTCAAGGGCTTCGTGTGGTGCGTTTTCAGAGGGCTGAAATGGTTTCAGGCTCTTTTTAAAAAAGGGTTCGGATTGAATGTAGCTGTCGAGTTTGTTGCGCAGCGATTCAATTTTCTTATAGGCCGCTTCTTTCATTTTAGGGTTGAAAGAGTCCGGATCGATGCCAATCCATAAATCGGTTTCCTGAAATTTGATTTCGAAACCGGTAAAGCGCGAGGTGTTGAACTGGCTGCGATAAGTCCGTTTTTCAAATTTTTGCTGAAATAATTTTTCTAAATCTTTATTCATCTGAAATCAATTTCAAAAAGGTTTAACGGGCAGGCCGGAATACACAACTCACAAACCACACATTTGTTTTTTTCAAATTGCAGTTTCCAGGTTTCCCTGTTCATGGTGAGCGCGCCGGCAAAACAAACGGCCGTGCAGTTGCCGCAATCGATGCATTTTTCTTCTTTAAAATGAATGCGTTTATCGAGTGGTTCGCAGGTAATTTTATGCGACTGAATGTATTTTACCCCATTCTCAATATTGTTCTTTTTCCCTTGAAGTTCAAGCAGTAAGCTTCCTCTCTTTCCGGGGAAAACTTCCGCTTTGAGAATGTTAATACGAATGTCGTAATCTTTTACCAGGTGGTAGGTAAATGCTTTATCGCCGCTTTCGGGCGGAAAATTCAGGATGTATCTTTTCTTAATCATTGCCGGCCTCCGTTTCTTTTAAACTGTTCAGCGAAGTATTTTGTGGGAAATGCTGCACCGGCTGTGAAATTTCAAACCGGCCGTTTTGCAGCCACTCTTTTAGTTCTGTTGCAATTTTCCGTGCTTTCGACAAACTGGCCACCGGCGCTGTGCGCACTTTTTTTCCTTTTATTTTTATGAATCCCGATTGCAATTCTTCATAAGTAACCTGCCCCAGTTTGGGCTGTCCCACCGTTCCGTAATCGAGCACTGAAGTTTCTATCCGGTTGTTGCTGATTGAAACGCGGCGGGCAATGTCGGCATCCAAAACCGGAATGGGCACTCCGATTCCCACAAACATGCTCACTCCGTATTCTTCGTAATAAACGCCCTGAATGTACTCAGGCGACATCTCTTTCAGGTTACCGATTACAGAAATTGTGGCTGCATTGGTAACCGGCACGCCGAATTCATTTTTCGGTTTGGTAGTGTGAAACTGGGTGCCGTTCCAAATCACAAATCCCTGTGCACCACCTAGAAAAATACGTGTTCCAATGCCGATTGTCCGCAATTCCGGGTCGTTCAGCAGCGGGCTTAGTTCGCCGGAAGTGGAATATGTAGCATTTCGCAGATTGGGCAATAGGGTTCCCATGTAGGTGTGAATCATTTTACTTGTGGTGTTCACCGCCACGTTGTAGTTCTGGTAAGCGTTTCGCGGGTTGAAAAGCGTAAACTCGTTGATTGTGTCGATGTTGATTTTCGTTTTGATGTATTTTCGCGGATAGCAGTCGGTACCCTTGCCCCAGGCTTCCAGCACCACGTCTTTTCCTTCCAGTAAATCCTGAATGACATGCGCTCCGCCGTAAGAAGGATTATCGGGGTTGCAGGCAGTGGCGCCGATGTAACTGTCAACGGCGGCCAGTCCTTCATAACAGGGCACACCGTTTAACCTGATTTTTTCCATGCGGATGGGTGGACTGGCATGTCCGAAATTGATGATGGCCCCTGAAGAGCACATGGCGCCAAAAGTGGCGGTTGTTACCACATCAACTTTCTCAGCAATCACTTCCGGAGTGGCTGTTTGTGCAAGTTTTGAAACTTCTTCGGCAGTTAATACTACTGCCTTGCCGCTTTTGAGTTTCTGATTAATTTCTGCGTAGGATTTTGTTTTTTGCATAATAAAAAAGTTGGAAGTCGGAAGACGGAAGCCCGAAGATGACTGGTGAAGGAATCATCGGTTTTTTGTCTTCTTTCTTCAATATTGTAATAATGATAAATAACACGGTAATTTTCTGCGATGCGGTTAAAACCGCCGGCGCATACACATATTTGCCCCGTGCAAATAAGTGGTGTAAAATAATTTGTAATGCAATTTTTTCATGACAGCGTTTCAATTATAATTCCGTTTCCGGCCGGGTATTGGCACCTTTTCATCCGTCGGCCGACAGGCGGTTGGTTGCCAGAGTTTCGCAGAGCCCGATCTCTCCACTCTTCTGTATAATCAAACACCCCGTGAGAAGAATATTTGATATATTGCAAATTTAACTGAAATTTTGGTAAATCAAATATTTCACTTTTCAACAGTCAAAAAGCTTTTCGAAAAGTTCTTTTCAAAAATATTACTTGTGTATTTTCGCGTAAAGTTGTAAACTTGCACTCCGAAATTCGAATTTAAGTTAATGATTTTAATTCTTTAAACTTTGAACTTTAAACTCGAAACTATTAGGGCCTATAGCTCAGCTGGTTAGAGCACCTGACTCATAATCAGGGGGTCCCTGGTTCAAGCCCAGGTGGGCCCACTTAAAAATCAAGCAGTTACAGAAAGATGTAACTGCTTTTTTTATTTTGTTACAAACCATTTGCATACAACTTATGAGAAATAATCTTACAAAGAGCAATTAAAAGTAAATTATCATTGACTGATTTATAAATTTAGATATGCCCGGATGCAAAAGTTGCTGGAAAGTGATTCGGTGAGGTGCGAAATAATTGTATTAAATTAGATCATCCTTTTGCTTTATACTAAATTGAAATTTTTGATTATTTTGAGTTTCATCATACTTGGTATAGAATTTTGAATGGTAAAGCTTCTTTACCAAAGAATTATTTTTTTATTCAAATGAAATAGTATAGGTAAATTTATCTGAACGATAATATCCAATATTATATTCAATAGGCATTTTGTTCAAATCAAAAACTTCTCTTGTTCTTTTTAAAAGAGCATTATTTATTTCAACATTCAATTTCTTTGCAAGCACTTCATCTGCATTTATAGCATCAATATATTCTTGCGAAGTTGCTGCAATGCAACCACAAGTTTCTTTTAAAACTGTATATAAAGGTAAATTGAAATTTTCGTTACCCTTCAAATTCAATTTTGGGTTAAAATATGAAATGAAATAAACAAAAGGACCAGTTTTACTACCTCTTAATCTTTCAAGTTTCAGTAATTTAGTGCCTGGGGTAATGTTAAAAAAACGACCAACCTCTTCTGGAGCTTTACACCATACAACATGCAGTTCGTAATTATAAACTTCTATGCCTAATGATTTCATTTCCTGAGTGAAACTATGCCATTTGCGACCTACGCCTCTAATTTCACCTGATACAACTTTTGTTCCTGCACCTTTTTTTCTCTCAAGCAACCCTTCATTAACCAAACTACTAATTGCTTGCCTGATAGTTGACCTTGAAACACCTAAAATTTTAGAAAGTTCCATTTCAGTAGGTAACAATTTGCCATTTATATATTCAGATTTTGAAATCAAAGACCTAAGTTCCTTTTCAATTTGTTCATGTAAAGGAGTACTTGAACTCTTATCAATATCAAACATTCTTTTGAAATTAATTTGTATGAACAAAAGTAAGATTTTATTATGATTTTTATTTTCATTCATGTGTTTTATAACACATAGATAATTTCTTATAGGAATTGTTTGTTTGGTAAATGTACGTACATTTATGGTGGTAGTATTAAGTAATGTCCGTTCATATTTATGCATTATTGTATTGAATAATGAAACATTAAAAAAGAATAAAATTGTTTTATCACCAATAGCAAATATATTGAAATGGGGAAAAAGGTTGATATTGATAGTTTTAAGTTATGGAAATCCAATTTTAATAAATTTCCAAAAATAAGTATAGACGGAACTGTAATCAAATATTGGGATTCTGTACGCGACAAAATTGAAGATAATGTTAATGACACTCAAATTGTAGCCATTGAATGTTATGTTGGAGTAAATATTGAAGAAATAAAGGATGCTTTAAGAGAAATTATTGAAGTATTGGATACCAGGTCAATATTTAAAACTAAACATGAAGTTGAAACTTTAACCGCAGCGGATGTTACTGATGATGATGTTTTTGGGTACAAAACACGTTTAAATTTAATCGACTTTTTCGATTTGCATAGGCTAAAATCTATAGTAAGCAAATTAGAAAATAGAAATGAAAGACTTGCTATTGTAGGACCTGGCGCTTTTTTAGTTTCACCAAATGCTGATTTAAAAATTTATGCTGATTTAGCACGATGGGAAATCCAAAAGAGAATGAAACAGGGCAAGGTGAACGGACTGGGGGTTTTTAATAAGGATGATGATTTTAACTTACAATATAAAAGAGGTTTTTTCGTCGACTGGCGTGTTTGCGACAAACATAAAAAGAAATGGTTTTCTCAGTGCGATTATTTGCTGGATACGAATAAAATAGGAGAACCAAAGTTGGTGACAATTCAGACGATTAAAAAAGCATTGAAAGAAACAGCACATCGACCATTTAGTTTTGTGCCCTATTTTGATCCCGGACCTTGGGGAGGCCACTGGCTTGAAAAAGTATGTGACCTTGAGTCAGATAAAGTTCCCAATTATGCCTGGTGTATGAATTGTGTACCAGAAGAAAACAGTCTTCTTTTTGAAATTGATAATGAATTAATTGAAATCCCCGGTATTAATCTTGTATTATTTGAAAGCAGGAATCTGCTCGGCGATCCGGTAGAAGCACGTTTCGGGAAAGAGTTCCCTATTCGTTTTGATTTTTTGGATACCATGGAGGGAGGCAACTTGAGTTTGCAGGTTCATCCTGATACAACATATATTCAGGAAAACTTTGGTATGAATTATACGCAGGATGAGAGTTATTACCTTATGGATGTAAATGATAATGCTTCTGTTTATTTGGGATTTAAGGAAGGTGCCAATGTTGAAGAGATGTTTGATAAATTAAAACATGTAAGAGATAATGGAGGCTCCTTTGATGCCGAAGAATATGTTAATAAATTTCCAGCAAAAAAACATGATCATTTCCTAATACCCGCTGGGACAATTCATTGTTCAGGCAAGAATTCCATGGTACTTGAAATTAGTTCAACCCCTTACATTTTTACCTTTAAAATGTGGGATTGGGACAGATTGGGTTTAAATGGCAAACCTCGCCCGATAAATATTCAACATGCATATAACGTTGTTGACAGAACAAGGGATGCGGCATTTGTTCAGGAAGAATTAATAAATGCCACAACAAAAATTGATGAAGGTCCTGGTTGGATTGAAGAGCACACAGGATTACATAAAAGAGAATTTATTGAAACCCGCAGACATAGGTTTAGCATGCCTGTTACGCATTTAAATAATGGATCAGTAAATGTTTTAATGCTTGTAGAAGGACGTGAGGCCTTAATTGAAAGTCCGGATGATTTATTTGAACCATATGTTATTCATTACGCTGAAGCGATTGTTATTCCTGCATCAATCAAAAGTTTTTTAATTTCACCTTATGGTGAAAGTATAGGTAAAGAGTTAGTAACAATAAAAGCATACGTTCGACATTAAACTATGAAAAAAGTATATGGTATAGGTGCTGATATTGGAGGAAGTCATATCTCAACGGCTGCAGTGGAACTCAGTAATGGGAAGGTGTTGGAAAATACCAATTATGACATTTCTTTAAACAATAAGGCCTCCTCAGATGAAATAGTTGAAAAGTGGGGTACTGCTATTCAAAAAACTATTGAAACTGTTCAATCAGGCGATATAAAAGGAATAGGGTTAGCAATGCCCGGCCCGTTTGATTATGTAAATGGAATTTCTTTGTTCGACGGTAAAACTCAAAAATATGAAAATACCTATGGTTTGAATGTTTCCAAAGCATTAAGATATTTTTTACAGCTACCAGAGAATTATCCAATTCGATTTATTAATGATGCAGCTGCTTTTGCTATTGGTGAATCCTGGAATGGTAAAGCGAAGAATACAAATCGTTCTTTATCCATTACACTTGGAACCGGTCTCGGTTCGGGATTTATAAAAGAAGAATTACCTGTGTTTGATTCAGAAAATGTGCCTGAGGATGGTTTCATTTATCATTTGCCGTTTCAAGAAGGCATTGCAGATGATTTTTTCTCCACACGTGGTTTGGTTAAAGCTTATTATGAATTAACAGGAAAACAAGTTGCAGGTGTAAAAGAAATAGCCCTGGCATCCGAAACGGATAAGGCAGCACGGGAATTAATGCAGTATTTTGGGGATCAACTTGCACAGTTACTAGCTCCATGGCTCTCAAAATTTAATGCAGAAGTATTGGTCGTTGGTGGAAATATTTCAAGAGCTTTTTACCTGTTCGGTGCAATAATGCAAAAGAGAATCAATGATTCAGGATTAAATGTAAAAGTTAAAAAATCGGATTTAAGCGATACTTCACAAATAATCGGTGCTGCAAGAATAATTGATAACCAATACTGGAAGAAAGTTTTTCCGAGACTAATTCATTAATTTCTATTAAAGTAGATATGAAAGCAATGGGATTTACAAATGCAAATTATTAAAAGAGAACGAATGAATAATAAGAGTCCAATACTAAAAATCTTACCCGTATTATTTGCATTTTTTATAATGGGTTTTGTCGATGTTGTTGGTATTTCGGCTAATTACGTTAAAGCTGATTTCGGATTAAGCGATACAATGGCCAATTTTTTGCCTATGATGGTATTTATTTGGTTTGCTGTTTTTTCAGTGCCGGCCGGGATTTTAATGAATCGAATTGGAAGGAAGAATACAGTTTTATTAAGCATGGTTATCACAATTATATCCTTGTTTATTCCATTGATATCATATTCATATTCTTTAGTCCTTTTAGCTTTTGCTTTTCTGGGTATAGGAAATACAATTTTACAGGTGTCCTTAAATCCATTGGTATCAAATGTTGTAAAAAAAGATAAGCTTACAAGTTTCCTAACCTTAGGGCAATTCGTTAAAGCAATAGCGTCTTTTTCAGGTCCGTTGATTGCGGGTTTTGCAGCGGTTAGCCTGGGTAACTGGAAATTATTATTTCCAATTTTTGCGGGTATAACTATTGTATCATCTGCATGGCTGTGGCTCATACCCATTAAAAAGGATGAGAAAATTGAAGCGATTTATTCCTTTAAAGCATCCTATGCTTTATTGCTCGACAAACATATTTTGTTGTTGTTCCTGGGGATACTTGCAATTGTTGGGATTGATGTGGGAATGAATTTATCGAGTCCCAAATTGCTAATGGAGCGAACATCTCTAGAACTTGAACAAGCCGGACTTGGAACAAGTCTTTATTTTGCTGCAAGAACAATCGGAACTTTAATTGGTGCCATTGTTTTAAGTAAGATTTCCGCTCCCAAATTCATGAAGGTGAATATGTTGGGCGCTGTTATGGCAATGGCATTATTGCTATTTGCACAAAATATGCTATTAATATTCATATTAATTGCCTTGGTTGGATTTACAATAGCAAATGTTTTTTCAATAATTTTTTCTATCGCATTACAACGGAAACCTTCCCGTGCTAACGAAATTTCAGGTCTTATGATAATGGGTGTTTCAGGTGGTGCCCTCTTACCTCCAATAATGGGAGTTTTTACTGATTTGTATGGACAAACAGGAGGTATGGTTATATTGATGGTTGCAATGATTTATTTACTGTTTTTATCAATAATCTTAAAAAATCAATAGTTCAATTTAAACCAATAAATATCAACTATGGGTATGATTCAAAGAATTAAAAATAAAAGAATTCTAAATTTTGGAATTAATAGAAATAAATACCTTAAAATGATAATTTCTAAGCTAAATTGTTGTATTTTATTTATCGTTTTACTGGTGCAATCATTTACTAGTTTTTCAAACAAAAGTGAAGTAATATGGAAAATTGGAGAGGAGGATAATTCTTCTGCAGAATTTGCTCTTTCTCCAGATGGATATACTGATTTTTTAGAAAACAATTTTGGTTTTGAAGATGAATATTATCTAATTAACCATTCAACAGAAAAAAATGATTTTCCATATGTTCTTCCTGGCCCAGTTGATACCTGGGGTGGAACCTGGCCTACATCTGGTTGGAGGACACATGAAATCAACATATTATTTGGCATCAATGAAAAACCAGCATATGGTGAATTTTTTCTGAAGATTGAACTTCTCGATTATGCAAAAAAATTTTTACCTCTGGTAAAAATTGTAATAAATGAATATTCTGAAAAAATTCAGATGGAGGCTGATGGATTTGATGTGTCAATGCAACCAAGTCCAAGACTCAATGAGCTACATTCAGATACTATACCACTTTTAGGTAATTTAAGAGATGCAACTCCTGAATCTATTATTATCCCGATACAAAATAACATTTTGAAGAAAGGAGGGAATGTAATTACAATTACGGTTTTAGAGGGTTCATGGATAATGTTTGACAATATCACTCTGGAAGGACCTGGTGTGGAACTGCAAAATCCTGAAAAATTATTTATACGTGAGGTAATTCCGGCAAATTATGAAATAGAAAAAGATGGCAGGAGAGTACAGCCGCTTTTAGTGAATGTAGAACATTTGGAAAGTATTTCACAATTAGAAGTCGAGTTGGACGGCAATAATATTTTTAAAGAAACAGTAGAAGAAGGAAATTATGTTTTTGAGGCTCCAATGCCAAAAACTGATGCCACTAAGCATAGTAACTATAAAATAATTGCCAATGGGAAAACAATTGAACAGGGCAAAATTTTACGGGCGCCACAAGGTCTGCAAACACCGGCTGATTATGTTGATACAAAAATAGGTACAGCCCATTCGAGGTGGATGATTGCACCAGGGCCCTGGATGCCAATGAGTATGGTTAAAATTAGTCCTGACAACCAAAATAGAGGTTGGCAGGCAGGTTACCAACCTTCATTTGAAAATATTGGCACATTCAGTCATATACACGAATGGACAATGGGCGGTCTTGGAATGATGCCTACGAACGGGGCATTACAAACAACTGTGGGGGATCAACTTAATCCTGATTCCGGTTACCGGTCACGAATTGATAAATCAACAGAAGAAGCACCGCTAGGATATTATAAAGTATTATTGACCGATACTGATATATGGGCTGAGGCAACAGCAACTACTCGTTGTGGCTTTTTTCGGTATACTTTTCCTAAAGACAAAGTTGGACGGGTTATGATTGATCTTCACATCGAAGCAGAATATGATTATAATTTATTAAATGTAGATGTAAAGAAAGTTAGCGATTACAGAATTGAAGGTATTTCACACCAGATTTCTCCCCGTCCGCATGTATGGAGTCAAGATGCTGATCAGGAATATACAGTAAATTTTGTTATAGAATTCGACCAGCCTATTAAAAATATGGGGGTATGGAAAGATGACGACAAATTTAATGACAGTCAACTAAAAGGAGAAAATTTGACTAATGGCGGAGTATGGGTTGAATTTGAAACATCATCTTCGGCTGTTATAAAGGCTCGAACTGGAATTTCACTTGTAAGTATTGAAAATGCCTCAGAAAATCTTAAAAAAGAAATAGCTATACCTTTTGGGTGGGATTATGATGCAGTAGTTGCCAATCAGAAATCGGCTTGGAATGATATTTTGTCCAGGTTAGATATTAAAACTAATAATCATATTGAAAAGGTTCGTTTTTATACGAATATGTACAGGTCTATGTGTAGAAACACTTGGAGCGATGTTAACGGCGAGTGGATGTCTGCCAGTAAAGATATTCAGAAATTCGATAGCCCGGAAAATGTTGCATTAGGATGTGATGCTTTTTGGAACACATTCTGGAATCTCAATCAATTTTGGAATTTAGTTACTCCAGAATGGTCTTCGCGATGGGTTCATTCGCAGCTTGCTATGTATGATGCAGATGGGTGGTTGGCAAAAGGACCTGCCGGCATGAAATATATTCCTGTCATGGTGGCAGAACATGAAATTCCTCTGATTGTGGGTGCCTATCAAATGGGAATTCGCGATTTTGATGCAGAAAAAGCACTTAATGCGATGATAAAGATGCAGACAACACCTGCGAGACATGTTGCAGGTGGATTTGCCGGAAATCGGGATTTAATCAGTTATTTGACTTATAATTATGTACCTTCTGATATAGGACGTTTTTCAAATACATTGGAATATTCATTTGATGATTGGACTATAAGCCAAATGGCAAAAGCACTTGGGAAAGAAACCGAATATAAAATTTTTTCGACAAGAGGTAATTGGTGGCGCAATGCAATTAACCCGGAAAATGGGTTTGCACATATGCGTGAAACAAATGGAGAATTTGTAAACAATTTTGATCCTTTCCGATCTGGTGCTAATCATCAGTATGTTGAAGGAAATGCCTGGCAATTAAGTTATTTTGTTCCTCAGGATATTCCCGGACTGATTTCAATTATGGGAGAAGAATCTTTTGTTGAACGACTTGATTGGGGATTTACTGCTAGTGAGCCATGGAGGTACAATGCTCCAAACGATCAATATTGGGATTATCCTGTTGTCCAGGGAAATCAACAATCAATGCATTTTGCCTTCCTTTTTAATTGGGCCAACCATTCCTGGCTAACCCAAAAATGGAGTCGATCCATAATCGATAATTATTATGGTTATGGAGTTGCCAACGCCTACCTGGGTGATGAAGATCAAGGTCAGATGAGCTCCTGGTTTGTTATGGCAGCAATTGGTTTGTTTCAAATGGATGGTGGTTGCAGCATTGAACCTATTTATGAGATTGGAAGCCCTTTATACGAAAAGATTACAATTAATCTGGATAATCGATATGGAAGAGGTGATCAATTTGTAATTGAAGCCCGAGGAGCATCACGCAAAAACAAATACATCCAATCTGCTTCATTAAACGGAAAACCTCTTGAAACATTCTGGTTTTCTGCATCAGAACTACTTAAAGGGGGGGCTTTGATTTTGGAAATGGGACCAAAGCCTAATAAAAATTGGGGAAAAGGGATACCAAATAAATTAATTACTAATTAATGATTAAATGAAAATCTATTTAATACTAATATTGAGTTCGATATTCTCATTGTTCGCATGTTCAGAGAAAAAGACACCTTTGGATTGGGTTGATCCCATGATTGGGACAGCGCATAGTCGTTGGTTTTTTTTCACACCTGCAGCAGTACCATTTGGTATGGCAAAACCTGCACCATCGACAGATGGACACCTTGGGAATACTGGAGGTTGGCAGGCTGTTGGATATGATTACAGACACACTTCGATAGAAGGATTTGCTAATTTTCATGAGTTCCAAATTGGGGGAATTGTACTTATGCCTACCATTGGTAAACTTATTACCGTCCCGGGTGACTTAGATAATGTTGAAAGTGGATACAGGTCAAATTATGATAAGAATGATGAATTTGCCTCACCCGGTTATTATTCGGTCAAACTGAAAGATTATGATATAAAAGCCGAGCTAACAGCTACAGAGCGAGTAGCATTTCACCGTTATACATTTCCACAATCGAGACAATCAAATATCATTTTTGACATAGGTAATAAACAGGGTGAAAGTGGACCGGTTAAAGATGCACAGGTTGAATACACTGACGATGGATACATTGAAGGTTTTGTTACTACTTACCCGGTTTATATTAAAAACTATCAGGAAGATGCTGATCTAACTATGTATTTTAGTGCTGTAACTGACAATAAACCAGACGATTGGGGTGCTTTCGTAAAAGAAAATATAAAACCAGGTTCTCGTATTGAAGATGGCGTGGGAGCTGGCCTTTATTTGACCTATAGCACCGAAGACGGAGAAAAAGTTAACATAAAAATAGGTCTGTCATATACTTCAGTGGAAAATGCACGCCTGAACCTTGAATACGAGGCAAAAGATTTAAATTTTGACAAAGCTCAAAAAACTGCCGCTAATACCTGGAATGACTATTTGGGGAGGATTAAGGTAGAAGGTGGTACTGAAAATGATAGAACAAAATTTTATACAGGATTATACCATGCATTACTTGGACGTGGTTTAGCCAGTGATGTTAACGGTGCCTATCCAAAAAATGATGGCAGTGTAGGACAAATTCCTCTTGATGATGATGGTATTCCTCAATTTAACCACTATAATACAGATGCTGTTTGGGGAGCATTCTGGAATCTGACTCAACTGTGGAGTATAGCTTATCCTGAATATTACGCAGATTGGATTCAAAGTCAATTGCTGGTTTATAAGGATGCAGGATGGTTGGGAGATGGAATTGCTTGCAGTAAATATGTATCTGGTGTGGGAACTAATTTTGTTAGCCTTGCAATTGCATCTGCATATAATTGTGGAATCAGAAATTTTGATGTTCAGACTGGTTATGAAGCCGCCCTTAAAAATGAAATCTGCTCCAATGATCGACCATCGGGTGCAGGGAAACTTGATGTCGGATTGTTTGTAAAATATGGATATTCTCCATTTGACGAAAAGTATCACATGCAAAACACTCCTGAAGGCTCAGGTTTTTCGGCATCTCATACAATGGAGTATTCTTTCAGTTGTTTTGCAGTTTCACAATTTGCAAAGCATCTTGGGAAAACGGAAGACTACGAAAAACTTATACGCTTATCAAAGGGTTGGGAATATTTATTTGATCCAGAAACAAAACTTATTCGGCCTAAAGATAAAAACGGTGTATTTCTTGAAGATTTTGACCCTCTTGCTCCATGGATTGGATTTCAAGAAGGGAATGCCTTGCAATATACTTACTATGTGCCACATGATATTGAAAAACTAATATCTTCAGTAGGAAAGGATGTTTTTAATGATAGACTAGATGAATCTTTCGAAATTTCGCGTGAAAATATTTTCGGAGGTGGTGAAACCATTGACGCTTTTTCCGGGTTAAATACCAATTATAATCATGGAAATCAGCCGAATTTGCATATTTCATGGTTGTTCAATTTTTCAGAGAAACCTTGGCTAACTCAAAAATGGGTTCGGGCTATATGCGATGAATTCTATGGAACGGAAGGGATACATGGTTATGGATATGGTCAGGATGAAGACCAGGGACAATTGGGGGCATGGTATGTTATGTCAGCAATAGGCTTGTTCGATGTAAAAGGCTTAACAGAAATTAATCCTTCATTTCAAATAGGAAGTCCACTTTTCGATAAAGTAACAATAACTCTTAATAATAAATATTACCCAGGCGATGCCTTCACGATAAAAACAATTGATAATAGCAAAGATAATAAATATATACAATCGATTGAATTGAACGGAAAGTCTTACAATAGTATTCATCTTGATTATGATGATTTTATTAAAGGTGGTCAATTGAATATTGAGTTATCAGATGAACCAAATTTTGAACTGATTCACTAATGCAATAACAATTTAAAAAACACTGTCATGATGAAAAATGTAAAGAAAATTTTTAAACCAAATCATTTTATAACGATGTGGTATGAAAATGAAAGTCAAAATTAATTTCACCACATTGCGCAATCTTTAACTGACCACATTAATATGCAGTTCAAGTATAATGGCCGCAAGTCAGACAAACCAGTTTACTGAGTCTCCTAAAAGAATTAGCGGTGTTATTAAAGATACTTCAGGGGAAACGTTGATTGGTGCAACAGTTATAGAGGAAGGAACTACAAATGGTGTAGTTATCGATCACTCCGGAGAGTTTACAATTTCGGTGCAACCTGATGCTCGACTTGAAGTTCAATTCCTGGGATATGAAACAAAAACAATTGATGTTGGAGATAA
>JBNJGR010000009.1:0-2651 GCA_051747885.1 Bacteroidota bacterium
CAATAATTTTTGTAATTGAAGGTTTAACCAAACCGAAAAAAGAGAAGCGATGAAAATAAAATATGGTTTAATTGGCTACCCGCTCACCCACTCCTTTTCCAAACGGTTTTTTACCGAAAAGTTTGAAAAAGAGAAGATTGATGCAACGTACGAAAATTTCGAGATTGAATCAATCTCGTGGTTTCCTGAAACTGTAAATAACAATCCTGACCTTATCGGGTTAAATGTTACCATTCCGTACAAGGAAAAAGTGATTCCGTTTTTGGATGAACTGGACGAAGCAGCCAAAAAAGTTGAGGCAGTGAATACAGTTAAGATCAACCGTAAAGAAAATAGTGTCTTTTTAAAAGGTTTTAATACTGACACTTACGGATTTGAAGCTTCATTAAAACCGCTGCTAAAAGCACATCACAAAAAAGCGCTGATTCTGGGAACCGGCGGGGCATCAAAAGCCATCAAATTTGTGTTAAACAAATTGGGTATCGGTTTCTTTTCGGCATCAATCGAGGAGCTGAAGGAGAATGAAATCCGTTATGAAGATATTGACCAAAAAATGATGGAAGAACGGCTATTAATCATCAATGCAACACCACTGGGAACCTACCCGAAAACAGAAACTTTTCCGCCCATTCCTTATGAATATATTTCTGAAAAACATTTGCTGTTCGATTTGGTATATAACCCCGAAGAAACTCAATTCATGAAGAAAGGAAAAGAAAAAGGTGCTGCTGTAAAAAACGGATACGAGATGCTTTTGCAGCAGGCACTTAAATCTTACGAAATCTGGAACAGCGAAGGTTAAAACAGTTTCACCATTTAACAATTTAGCAGTTTGTCAATTTACTATTCATGGAGAAGAAAAAGATACTATTTGTTTGTTTGGGAAATATCTGCCGCTCGCCAAGTGCGGAAGCCGTTTTCAGGGGACTGGTAAAAAATGCCGGAGTGGAGGACCGGTTTGAAATCGACTCGGCAGGAACAAGCGCCTGGCATGCCGGCGAACCTGCTGACAAACGTATGCAAATACATGCCCAAAAGCGCAACTACAAACTCACAAGCATTTCCCGTAAGTTTAATCCGGAGGTTGATTTTGACCATTTCGATATGATTATTGGAATGGACGATGAGAATTTTGAAACGCTGAAAAGCATGGCCCGCAACCGGGATGACCTTCATAAAATTTATAAAATGACGGATTTCAGAAAAGAGTGGAATTACCCCGAAGTACCTGACCCGTATTACGGCGGCGACGAAGGATTTGAACTGGTGCTCGACCTGCTCGAAGATTCCTGCCAAGGGTTACTGGAAAAAACCAAATAGGGATGCCTGGGTTTACTGAATAATTTCCACCGAAACCGTTACA
The DNA here is from genome assembly GCA_051747885.1 of Bacteroidota bacterium. GTDB lineage: Bacteria > Bacteroidota > Bacteroidia > Bacteroidales > Prolixibacteraceae > Tangfeifania. The sequence goes on from JBNJGR010000009.1 coordinate 1,364, forward strand.
ATTCCCGGCTCTTTTTCCAGTTCATCGGCCAGTTTTTGAACCTCCAGAAAGTTGGTTACGCCAACCAGAAAGGTTATTTTGTCGGTTGCCTCGTTAACGTTTCGCTCAAAACCTGTAGAGTTAATTCGTACATCAAAAACTTTAAAAATATCTTTCAGCGCTTTCAGGTTGGAATGTTTCTTTTTAATAATTACCTCAACTTTGCGGAGCGACCGTTCTTTAAAGAAGCGTTTTTCGAAAAAATTCATAATAGTGAGGGCAAATAAAACCACTAAAACGCCAATTAAACTAATGGAATACATTCCGGCACCAATTGCCAGTCCAATGGCGGCCATAGCCCAGATTGAAGCTGCAGTTGTGAGGCCTTTCACATTTGCACCAAACTTTAAAATTGCACCACCCCCCAGGAACCCGATTCCCGAAACCACCTGCGCTGCAATCCTGCCTGGATCACCGTTTTGAAAGTTCGCAAATGTTTGCGGAATAAAAATGGAAATGAGCATTACAATAGTAGCTCCGATGCTGATTAAAATGTGTGTGCGGAGCCCGGCCGGCTGGTTGTGTGTTTCGCGCTCGAGCCCCACGAGCATCCCCGCGAAAAAGCTGAGCAGTAACCGCAGTGTTGCCGTTTGCCCGTTTATTTCGGTCGATTCTAAAACCTGATTGATAAACTCCATGTCGTTTATTTTTTGGATTACCTAAGTTACAAAATAATACAGACAATGGAGAAGATTCACCGGTGCTTAACCTTTTTTTGACTAATCCATTTGGGGAGAATCAAACAACAATATTTAATTATTATCGAAGTGATACAGAAATGTAACCAGCGCATCGTAAGCCGGTTTTTTCTGTCCCTCGATTTCAACCACAATTTTCACCTGAATTTTTGCAATACCGCGCAGGTTGCGGATATTGTTGAGTGAAACCCGCGCCCTGATTTTATCGTTCACCAAAACCGGTTGCTGAAAGCGCAACTGCTCAATTCCGTAGTTCACAATCATCTTTACATTGCGCACATCAACAATGGAATACCACAAATAAGTAAGCATTGAAACCGTTAAATAGCCGTGGGCAATGGTGCTTTTAAAGGGCGATTCTTTGGCTGCCCGCTTCGGATCAGTATGAATCCACTGATAGTCGAGGGTGGCATCGGCGAATTTATCGATTTGATCCTGGGTAATTTCAATGTATTCCGAAACTCCGATTTCTTTTCCCAGGTATGCTTCAAATTCTTCGTAATTGTTGATTATTGTTTTTTCCATGAAATTTTGATTTACTGGCATACAAA
>JBNJGR010000009.1:2751-34061 GCA_051747885.1 Bacteroidota bacterium
ATTCCGAAACTCCGATTTCTTTTCCCAGGTATGCTTCAAATTCTTCGTAATTGTTGATTATTGTTTTTTCCATGAAATTTTGATTTACTGGCATACAAAATAAGGATTTATTTTCCTTAAAGCAGAATTTAGGGGGGTCACAAATAATCAAAAATTAAAACCACGGTAGTTAACAACCGAATATTAAGACTGACTGTTCCAATTTTAAATAGTAAACTTCTTTTCAGAATAAATTCACACCTTTGTATCCACTTTTCAGGAGTATGAAAAAATTTTTACAAAGCACAACATTTCTGGCCATTCTGGCATGCTGGCTCTGGTCAACAGCTTTTACAGGTGTTAAAATCGGATTGGAGTACCACACCCCTTTCCAGTTTGCCGGCATACGGTTTTTCCTTGCCGGGTTGCTGATTTTTATTCTTTGGGGAAAATGGGCACGTTTTTTCAGGGCAGTAAAAGCGCATTACAAATTTATAATTCTGTTGGCTTTAGTACAGGTATTTATGCAGTATGCACTGTTTTACAGCGGACTCGATCTCATTCCCGGCTCCCTGGGTGCAATGATTATTGGTTCTTCGCCTTTGTTTGTGGCCATTGTGGCGCATTACGCGTTCAACAACGATAAAATGACCCCGCTTAAAACAATCAGCATAATTATTGGAGTTGTTGGAATTGCCATTATAACACTTGGCCGGACAAAAGTGGAATTGAAGGGTGAATATGAATTGCTGGGAATTTCATTGCTGTTAATTAACAACCTGGTGGCCGGATATGCCAATGTGATGGTTTCGAAAAGCCCGAAAACAGTACCTCCCATGATACTAAGTTCTACCTCGCTTATGATTGGCGGACTGCTGCTTTTTCTTGTTTCCATTCCGGTTGAAGGTATCAACTTTGGCCCGTTTCCGGCTGAATATTACGGAGCACTTGCCTGGCTGAGTTTCTTGTCGGCTGCTGCCATTTCAATATGGTACACGCTTTTAAGACGTCCCGGGGTAAAAGTGTCCATCCTCAATGTCTGGAAATTTCTGATTCCGGTTTCCGGTGCAATTCTCAGCTGGATAATCCTTGAGAATGAAAGCCCTGACTTTCCTTCTATTCTCGGCATGGTTGTAATTGCATTATCGTTGCTTGCTCTGAATTACGCCAACCGCCGTGAAATAAAAAACCGGCTCCATAGCAGGAAACCGGTTCAGTTATAATTATCTTTCAGTTAACTTACTCTTCCAAAACCAGCAATTCAATTTTACGGAAATCGGTTGGATGGCTTTCGGCCTGAATTGAAATGGTTCCTTTCGAGAGTATTTTGTCACCATCTTCGGGCAGCAGCTTTTCGTAGTATTGGTCCCGCGGATCGAGCTGTGGCTTTTCGTAACTCATCACCTCTTCGCCTTCAACAAAATGACGCATAACTTCGCCTCCCCTCACTTCTACTTCAACAGTAACCCATTGGTCGCCGTGATAAGTTTCCGAGTCTGAAGTAATGCAATGATCTTCAAGCAAAACACCATTCAGTACAATATTGGTTCCGGGTGTACAAACATTCATGGTAGAACGCTCGTCGGTGCCGTTTCCACCCAGCAGTTGAACCTCAACAGAAACAGGAAAATCCTGATCAACTTCTATCGTTTCGGCAGGCTGACCATGAAGCATTAATCCGTTGTTGCGAAATGCCCAACCCGGGCCATTGGCTACCTGCTCGTCAACAAAGCGGTATTCAACCCGCAGGCGATAGTGCGAAAATTCATCTTTGTAAAACAGATGGCCAAATTGGCCGCCCCACTCATCCCATTCGTCGTAACGAACACGCAGCAGGCCGTCTTCAACCCTGAAGGTATTGTTGAAATTTTCACCTAACTCGTAGCCGGTAAATTTTATCTGCCAGTCATTAAGGTCTTCTCCGTTGAATAACTGAATCCAGTTTTCTTCAGTGGCTGTCTGTGCTGATTTTTCATCGTTTTGTTGTGAGTTTGACTTTGAGCCGCATGCAGTGGCCACTAGAACCAAAGCAATAAACAAGGTTTTTGTCAGTAAGTTAATTGTCCGCATTTTAATTATTTATTTAAATGATTAATTGAATCCGTTTTGAAAAGTAAAGGTAAAAATAAATCTGATTCTTTAGAGGCATTGTCAGTTTTCATTCTCCAGCACTTTTATTGTCGTTCGGCGGTTCATTCGGCGGCCTTCCGGCGTCTCGTTGTTGGCAACTGGTTGCTTTTCGCCATAACCGGCAGTACTCAAACGTGTTGGTTTTATTCCGTGTTCTGTTAAATAACCGGCGACTGATTTTGCCCTCAGTTCCGAAAGCTCCTGATTACTTTCCGTCCGTCCGGTATTATCAGTGTGTCCCTGAATTTCGACCTTTAACCCGGGATTCGTTTTTAAAAACTCAACCAGTTTCATCAATTCAGGCTCCGATTCGGGTAAAATTGTGAATGAATCAGTTTCAAAATAAATGTTGTATAAATTCATTTCGGCGCCTACCTGCACAGGCATCAGTTCAATTGTTAACTCATAAGGATCGTAAACCTGGCGCGATTCAGTCAATTCAAAGGCATCAGAATAAAACAGGTACCCTTCCCGGGAAACTGAAAAACTGTAATTGGCTCCTGATGGCAGGCAAAGCAACATTTCGCCATTTTTATCAGTTTCTTCATTTCTCACGGGCTGCTCCTTATTTGTAAGATTTACCAGTTCAACTTTTGCAGTTACCGGATTTCCCGAAGTGGCATCAACAACGGTGGCATGCACATAAGTTGCCGGTTCGGGCTGAATCGATTCGTCGAGTGTGAAAGAATAGATATCGAGTCCGGTTTTTTCATTTCGTTCCGAAGAAAAATAAGCAGTCTGTCCGTCGGTGCTCACAAATAAACCTTGTTCATTATTAAAAGTATTGACCGGATAGCCAAGGTTTTTGGCCGCTGAAAAAACAGAGTCGTTTTTAATGGTAGCCATAAACAGGTCGAAGCCCCCCATCCCGGTGTGATAGTCGGATGCAAAATAAAACGACTTGTTGCCGGCATGAATAAACGGAGAAGTTTCGTTTCCGGGAGTATTTATACTGTCGCCGGGATTCCAGGGTTCCTCCCATTTCAGCAGGCCGTTTTCATCAATACCCGAAATTTCGGCTCGCCATATATCTTTTTCTCCTTTTCCGCCGGGGCGGTTGCTTGTGAAATAAAGAGCACGCCCATCAGATGAAACAGAAGGCTGCGCTTCCCAGTATTTTGTGTTCAGTGGCGGTCCGGCATTTACCGGGCGACTCCATTTTCCGTTCTGCCTGAATGAATAATAAATATCGCAGCTGCCCATGCCACCGGAGCGGTTGCAAGCGGTAAAAAAGAGAATTGAACCGTCGGCTGATAAACTCTGCGCTCCCTCATTTTCGGGGGTATTCAAATCTGTCATAGCTTCTGCCTGCTCCCAGCCATCGGGTCCAAATTCTGAAATATAAAAATCTTCCTGCGGCAATTGTCCGGGGGTTTTTACCAGACGCGTTACTACCAGCTTTTTGCCATCGATGCTCAGGCTTGGCCAGTACTCATCAAAAACAGAATTAATTGCATCGGGTAACCGGCGGGGATGGAATTCCACTGGGTTTTCGATAGCATCGAGCGAAAAGCGGCAATTCTCAATTTTCCGTTTTACCTCATCAACCCGTGGAGACTCCTGTGCTGCAAGCTCTAAAAATTCCTGATAAGCAGTTTGTGCAGGAGAATATTGCCCCACCGAAAAATGTGCCTCTCCCAACCGGAAATAAACGAGCTGATTATTTACCAATGCAGCCGCATTTTGCAAATACAAAATCTCCTTTTCTGTATTTTGGGTTTCCCTGTAAATATCGGCCAGCATGAGGTGGGCATCAACATAAGTTGAATCCCGCTGTAAAATCCGTTCACAATAGTCGATTGCCGGCTCAAATGATTGTTGCATAAAATGCTGCCTGGCCTGCGAGAACCAACGTTCTGATCTGCGATCAGCCTGGGCAAAAATAAGATTGGAACACACCAATAGAATAAATACCAACAGCAAACTCTGTTTTAGTTTTGCATTCAGTTCCAAAAAAAATGGTTTGCTATCTAAAGTTTTACCCATTGCTGATTCATTATTTAAAAACAGTTTAAAAAAGACATCTAATTGTTTTTTGTATTTATTTTTTTTCCTAATTTGCCCTAGTAATTCTTAAATTATTTAATTGTTTTATTTTTTAGAACGTACCCTGAAATGAAACGGAAAGTAAACAAAAAAAATTTCACCGAAGTGGACAACTTCGACAGAAAGGTAAAAAAGAAACCGTTAAAAAGAGAAAAAAGCTCAAAAAAAAGACTTTCAATTTACGATGAATTCGACGATGAAGATCTCGATGATTTTTCTTACAGTAATTCCTATGACTCAGACGATGATGAAGAAAATTTTAATGATTAACCTATAAGCAAAAATTCCTGTTTACATATAATCCTTTTCCCCTCGCCACTTCCTGAAGTGTTTAATTTATGCTTTGTCATAAATGATATGGGCATTCTCTAATGATACTTGTGTCATAACCGGTGAACAGTCATATCAAGTACGTACTTGATTTTAAAAAGCAAATTGAGATGATTAAAGTAAAATTCCAGGAATTCAAATCGCAAATCACAAAAAAATTCCAATTATCAAATACTTTAAATTCCAAAATTCTCAGATTTATCCTGTTTTGAAATTTGTTATTTGGTGCTTATTTGAGATTTGATTCTTGCTGTTTTTTATTTACTCACCGGCAATAAAAGCTTCGGCACCTGGGTAATTGAATTTTGCACGCGCTATTTTCTCCGGAAAAATAAAATAAGTGACATCAGCGGTGGCGCAGGGTTCGTTATTGCCGTCGTAAAGGGTACATTCCAGCATTGCCTTTCGTTTTTCAACTGATACCAACCGGCCCCTGACGGTTACTTCCCCTTTCGAGATGTAAACCGGTTTGGTGTAATTCACATTTAAATTAGAGGTTACCCCGGCTGTTTTGAGCTTCACAAAAACCAACCAGGCAGCTACTTCATCCAGCAGGGTGGCTTGAATACCTCCGTGCAACACATCTATCCAGCCTTCAAATTGATGCTGGGGAACCCACCTGGCTACCACTTCGCCATCATCTTCCCAAAACCCGAGGTGCAAACCAATTTTGTTTGCAGGCGAGCAACCAAAACAGTTGTACTCTCCTTTGCTGTCCATTGCGGCAAAAGGATTGGAAATTTTTCTCATTTCGATTGTTTTTAAAGAAAAAGGCCGGTATAAACCAGCCTTTCTTAATGTTTGTATTTATTTCTAATTATTTCCCAATATCAGAGGTAAGCCGTCGTCACCGCTTCCAATTACAACAATTTTTGCATTCTGCGATTCAGCCAGTTCAAGAGTAGCCTCAATACCTCTCTGTTTCAAAATATTGTCAGTTAAACTATTGCTGATAATTTCGTTGTATCTTGAAACTCCTTCTGCTTCAATCCGTTTTCTTTCAGCTTCTGATTCTTCACGTTGCAGGCGGTATTCGTAAGCACGGGCTTCCTGTTCCTGTTTCAACTTGTTCTCAATGGCGTTTTTAATCTGATCGGGCAAATTAATCGACCGGATAAGCAACGCCCGCATATCAATATAGTTTGCATTCAATACTTCTTCGGTTTCAGTTTTTATAGCCACTTCCACTTCCGACCTTTTGGTAGAATAAATCTCTTCAGCGGAATAACGCCCGGCAACCTGCCGCACTGTTGATCGCACCTCTGGAATAACAAGCACATTAATATAATTAATCCCGAATTGCTGGTAAAGATCTCCGATTTCCTGATAAGCGGGATTAAAACGAACTGTGATATCCATATTAATAGATAACCCGTTTCTATCCAGTACGTCCATAGGTTCGTCACGTTGCTGCTCCCTCACATTATAAACGTACATTTTATTCCAGGGAGCAATAATATGGAATCCCTCGCCATAAATATTTTCTTTGTCAAGCCCGGTAGTGTACGGCCGGAAAACAACACCTCTTTCACCTGCATCAATGATTAAAAACATGCGGCCTCCGAATAATAAAAGTACCAACAGAACAACCACTATCACTACGATGTAAGAAGTTTTTAAATTGAATTTCATTATCTAAAATTTTAAAATTTTCGCAAATGTAACAAGTTTACGGTGATGGTAAACAAATCAATTCACTATTTGGATGAAAAGTTATTCTGAATGGCAAGAATAACTTCTGTTTTCGCGATCAATATTGCAGGTTAAGACATATACCCATAGCCAGAATATGGTAATTTCCAAACGTACAATTTGTATTATACAAAATTTCGAATAATTTTATAATAATTTTAACAAGGAGCATTTACTTGATAAAATCAAACTTATGACAGAAAAAAACAAAACCCCTCACGACAGTGAGGCCCACCTGAAAAGCAATAAAAAATATTTTGATGTTGATGCCCCGGTTTTTTGGCCGTCGGCCATTATAATTGTTGCATTCATTGCAATAACCCTCATTGTGGGTGAACCAATGGACAAAGTTTTTTACTCCATCCAGTCGAACATTTCAAATTTTGGCGGATGGTTTTTTATACTGTCTGTCAACATATTTCTGTTTTTTGTTATCTACATTGCTTTCAGTAAATACGGGCACATTCGCCTGGGGGGCCCGAAAGCCAAACCGGAATTTTCCACCGCTGCATGGTTTGCCATGTTATTCAGCGCCGGAATGGGTATTGGTATTTTATTCTGGAGTGTTGGCGAACCCATTAACCACTTTATTAACCCGCCCAATGCAGAACCACGCACAATTGAAGCAGCCCGCGGCTCCATGGAAATTACTTTTTTACACTGGGGGTTGCACCCCTGGGGAATTTATGCGCTGGTGGGTATGGCGCTGGCATTTTTCACCTTCAACAAAAAACTGCCACTCACCATCAGTTCGGTTTTTTACCCGTTGCTGGGCGAAAAAGTACACGGACCATGGGGAAAAGTTATTAATGTTCTGGCAGTAGTTGCCACACTTTTCGGGTTGGCCACATCGCTGGGACTGGGTATTCAACAGGTTAGTGCCGGGTTGGCCCACCTGTTCAACCTGCCCGACAACACTACTTCGCAGGTAATACTTATTACGCTCGTCACATTTGCAGCTACCGGTTCGGTTGTTGCCGGTCTGAGCGGCGGTGTAAAACGGTTAAGTAAGCTGAATATGTATGTTGGGGCTATTTTCCTTCTTTTTATGTTGATTGTTGGCCCGTCACTTTTCATATTCGACTCATTTATTCAAAACCTGGGAAGCTACGTACAAAACTTTTTCCAGCTCTCGTCATGGACCGAAACATACAAACAGTCGGACTGGCAGAGCGACTGGACCGTTTTCTACTGGGCCTGGTGGATTAGCTGGTCGCCCTTTGTGGGTATGTTTATCGCCCGTATTTCGAGGGGGCGCACACTGAAAGAATTTGTTCTTGGTGTACTCATCGTACCCACTTTACTTACGTTCCTGTGGTTATCTGCATTTGGCGGCAGTGCACTTTTCATCGAGCTCAATTCAATGGCAGATATTGCCACCGCAGTAACCGATAACGTTGCCACATCACTTTATGTGTTGCTTGAACAATTCCCCATTTCAACTGTCACCTCAACCGTTGGCGTGATACTGGTTATCAGCTTTTTTGTGACTTCATCCGACTCCGGCTCACTCGTTATCGATTCGCTGACTGCCGGCGGAAAACTCGATGCCCCGGTTCCCCAACGTGTTTTCTGGGCGCTTACCGAAGGAGCTGTTGCTGCAGTATTGTTGGTTGGCGGTGGATTAGGTGCCTTGCAAACCGCAGCCATTTCTACCGCCCTGCCTTTTACAATAATCCTGCTTATTCTAATGTACAGTCTGCTGAAAGGGCTTAAAAAAGAACACGCAGGAATTATGGAAACCCAACGCGATATTGAACGTAAACAATATCTTGATACACTAACTCGCATGCTTCAAAAACGCGAACAGGCAAAAGCACCGAAAAATGAAGATAATAAAGGAAAATAATTACGGTTCAAATTAAAAATTAATGATATGTACCAACTCGATAATATATTAGTTTGCCTCGATTTGAGCGACATGGACGATTCGCTCATTCGTTACAGTAATTTTCTGGTTGACAAGTTCAAACCAAAAACTGTAACTTTTCTGCATGTCATGAAATCGTACGATATTCCGGAAGACATTATCAGCGCCTTTCCGCACCTCAACGAGCCGATTTCGGAAGTCGTAAAAGAAGAGCTGACAGAAAAAATTGATGAACTTTTTAAACACGATAAAACCACTCAAACCATTATCAGTGTAAAAGAAGGCACCACAACCGATACCATAATACGTTATGCGCGCGAACAAAATATTACCCTCACCTTAATGGGGAAAAAAATTGGCTATGAGGGGCAGGGAGGCATTGTACGCAAAGTACTTAACATCATTCCATCATCGGTGCTGCTTATCAGCGAAACCACACAGCCAAAAATGGATCACCTGATGGTGCGAATGGATTTCTCTAAAATGAGTGGCATGGCCCTGCAAATGGCCCTGCGTATTAAAGAATCGACTGGGGCTAAAATTTCGTGCCACCATGTTTACAAGCTGCCTCTAAAATATTTCCCGCAAAGCTCACCAGAAAAAGATAAAAAGCTGATGGAGCATGTTGATAAGCACAGCAAAAAAGAATACGCAAAATTTATAAAGAAAAACAAACTGGAAAGTGAAAATATACCCTGCACTAATTCGCTCGATCCTGAAAACGAGGAAGCCAACATTCTTTACAGGCAGGCTTTAACCATTGGGGCCGATCTCATCCTTATCGGGTCGAAAATTAAATCGGAACTGGCTGAAATAATCATCGATTCCACATCGGAAAAACTGGCCGCTGCCAATAAAAACCTTCCTGTATTTATTGTAAAAGACAGAAAACAAACCATGGGGTTCCTGAAAGCCCTGTTCAAATAAAATAATTGATACCATGAGCCGAAAAGCATTGATAAAATATTCCGTTTCAATTTTCGCGCTACTGCTGCTTGCCGTATCGTGCACAACAAAACCTGCCGATGAAGAGGACCGTACACTTCGCATTGTTTACACCGACTGGTCGGAAAGCATTGCCATCACCCACCTTTCAGCAGTTTTGCTCGAGGAGGAAATGGACTACAAGGTAATCCTCAAGTTGACTGATGTTGAAAGCGCCTATCAAAATGTTGCGTCGGGTGAATATGACGTTTTTGCCGATGCGTGGTTGCCGGAAACCCATCAGCAATACATTAACGCCCACGAAGGTAAAATTGAAGAATTAGGAATCACTTATCCCGAGGCTCGCACCGGTTTGGTGGTTCCTGAATACAGTAAATTTAAATCCATTACCGATCTGAAAAATTATCCCCACTCCATTGTCGGTATTGATGAAGGAGCTGGTGTAATGCAAAAAACGCACCTGGCCATTGAAAATTATGCTTTGCCCAACACCCTGCTTAATCTCTCGGAGGAAGAAATGGTACAACACCTCGAAGATTCTGTAAAAAGAAGAAACGAAGTGGTTGTAACCGGCTGGGAGCCTCACTGGATTTTTGCTCGTTTCGAAGTACGTTTTCTCGAAGATCCCGATAATATTTTTGGTGAAAAAGAAAAAATTTACAGCGTTGGCCGCAAAGGCCTCAATGAAGCCCACCCGCATGCCGTACGCTTTTTTGAACGCATGCAGTTGTCGGAAAAACAACTGAACAGCCTGGTTTATCACGTCCGTCTGACGGACGACCCTGTAATCGGGGTAAAAAACTGGATCGATGAAAATGAATACATTGTAAACCAGTGGGTGAAAAACCTGAAACCCGAACGAAAAAAAATAATGTAGGAATTAAAAGCCAGGCTTCGACGAGAAATTTTTAAATCAGGAAATGAAGATTTAATTTCACCCCTTCTCCACTTGTCAAAACCTGAAATATATTTGGCTTTTATCGAAGGTTCGGTAAAAAATAACCGTAAGCATTGGTATTACCAATTATATTGCGTAACTTTTTTTACATATTTTAATAAGTATTGGAGGAGCTACTGAAAAATTGCGGAGCAATTCATTCTTATATAGTCTGCAATAAAGAAACATGGATCAAATTTTACAGTAGCCATACCACAGTAAACAAATCAAAAAATGACACCGCAAATAATTGCTTTTTTACTATCTTAATATAAGCACTTTAGCAGTGAAACAAAAACAGTAACTTTAATAAGTCAATAATCATCAACCGCCATGAATGAGATACTTGAACGATTATCCGAAACTCCCCTGTCGCTGATATTTATCCTCGCCGGGATATTTTTTCTTGTGGTTTCTGTGGCCAACAAACTCGGCGCAAAGGTTGATATTAATCCCAAACGGCAGGGGCAGGCTGTTATTATTGGAGGAGTGCTCGTCTTAACAGGTCTGGTTTTGTACCTTGAAATTCCCGAAAAAGATCCGGATCCGGTTTTGGGGAAAGAGCACTCCGCTATTGAATGCTTCATAAGTGTTTATTCAGCACGGGATGAATACATTGTAACGAATTCCGAAATTTGTCAAATCCATATTTCAAGAGGAGGTTACCAAAATGAAGGTGATGCAAACACCGGCAAAAACGACACGCGCTTCAGGGTTGACATGGATGGCAAAAAGCTGCCTCCTGATTCTGAGCCTGAAACGTTCGGTGATTCAAACGAATGGCATATCGAGCAATTCTTCAACACCATAAAAATGAAGCCAGGCAATGAATACATAGTTGAAGCATGGACCCTGACAGGGGATGGTCAAGTATTAGATTCATCCTCCTTTACGGTTTTCAGGGAGTAACACTCCAAATACCGTTCCCCCTTCTTCAAGCCACAAACTATCGCCGATGGAATAATCGCACATGGGGTTGAAGTAGTTTCAATTTCACATCCCTGTCAACCGGAATTTCATGAAGATTGGAAGCCATAACTTTGGAATGTCTCCAATAAAACATTGAGTTGGAAACTCAAAGTCCCGACTTGTTTGTTATTTTTGCCACGATTATTAACAAGATTGGAATGACCATTGAAAAAGAGATACAACGCCGGCGCACATTTGGAATTGTAAGTCACCCCGATGCCGGTAAAACCACACTCACCGAAAAACTGCTGTTGTTTGGAGGCGCCATCCATGTGGCAGGAGCAGTAAAAAGTAACAAAATTAAAAAAGGCGCCACTTCCGACTTCATGGAAATTGAGCGCCAGCGCGGAATCTCGGTAGCTACTTCGGTTATGGGGTTCGAATACAACGGCTATAAAGTTAATATCCTCGACACCCCCGGTCACCAGGATTTCCAGGAAGACACTTTCCGTACACTCACGGCGGTTGACAGTGTTATAATTGTAATCGATGCCGCAAAAGGTGTGGAACCGCAAACCGAAAAACTGATGAATGTGTGCCGGATGCGCAAAACGCCGGTCATCGTGTTTATCAATAAAATGGACCGCCCCGCCGTGGATTCTTTCACACTTCTCGATGAAATTGAAGACCAGCTGAAAATTCAGGTTTGTCCGTTGAGCTGGCCCATTAACAACGGCCCCGACTTTAAAGGGGTTTACAATATTTACACCAAAAGCCTGAAGCTGTTTGACCCGAGTATTCAGGAAATTGAAGAAGGCCTTCAGTTTGAAGATGTCTCCAGTCCTGAGCTGGAAAACCATATTGGCGACGATGCCGAAACGCTGCGCGAAGAGCTGGAGCTTGTAGAGGGTGTTTATCCGGAATTCAACCGGCAAAGTTACCTGGAAGGAAATCTTGCCCCGGTATTTTTTGGCAGTGCCCTTTATAATTTTGGCGTGGACGAACTGCTTCATGCATTCCTTGAATTTGCACCAACACCGCAACCCTCAATGGCCGAAGAACGTGAAGTAAAACCCGATGAAAAGAACTTCACAGGGTTTATTTTTAAGATTCATGCCAACATAGACCCGAACCACCGCAGCCGCATTGCCTTTGCCAAAGTTTGTTCAGGATTATTTGAGCGAAACAAAATATATACCCATACCCGGCTAGGGAAAAATATCCGGATATCGAGCCCAACCGCTTTTATGGCAGAGCAAAAAGAAATTGTGGAAAAAGCCTACCCGGGCGATATTATCGGAATTCCCGATAACGGCAGTTTTATCATTGGCGATACCGTAACCGACGGAGAAAACATTCATTTTAAAGGACTGCCCAGCTTCTCTCCTGAAATGTTCCGCTACATTGAAAATGCGGACCCGATGAAATCGAAAAAGCTGAACAAAGGAATTGACCATTTAATGGATGAAGGTGTTGCCCAGTTGTTTACAAGCCAGTTTAACGGCCGCAAAATTATTGGCACAGTAGGTCAGCTGCAGTTTGAAGTTATTCAGTTCAGGCTGGAACACGAGTACGGTGCCCAATGCCGGTTTGAACCGCTTCAAATGCACAAAGCCTGCTGGATTAAATCGGACAACCCGGCAACCCTCGCCGAGTTTAAAAAACGGAAACACCAGAAGATGGCCAAAGACAAATGGGGGCGCGATGTATTTATGGCTGATTCTCCGTTTATCCTGCAAATGGCGCAGGACGAATTTAAAGACATTAAGTTTCATTTCACCTCTGAGTTTTAATTTTTACCATAAATTTGTACGTCATGGTCATTCTTGAAACTTTTTACGACAGTTCTTTATTTACGTACGTGGTACTGCCGTTACTCATTTTCATGGCAAGGATTACCGATGTTACCATCGGAACCATCCGCATTGTAATGATTTCGAAAGGGGCCAAAAAATGGGCACCGTTTTTGGGGTTTGTGGAAATTTTCATTTGGCTGCTGGCCATGACCAAAATCTTTCAAAACCTGGATAACTGGCTTTGCTATTTTGCCTATGCCGGCGGATTTGCAGCCGGGAACTACATTGGGTTGCTCATTGAAGAGAAGCTCGCAGTGGGTATTGTGAAAATTCAGATTATAACCCGCAAAAATGCGGATAAGCTGATTGAAAACCTTAAAGAAGCCGGATATGGAATAACACACCACGCGGCCAAAGGAAGCAATGATTTTGTCAGCATAATTTACAGCATAATAAAACGCCACGAAATAGGGAAAGTGGAAAAAATAATAAAAGCAACCAATCCCCAGGCGTTTTATTCTGTGGAAGATGTAAAAACGGTAAGCCATTTAGTGTATCCTATTAAAAAGGGATCGCGACCGTGGAGAAAAGGAAAATGAATTTTATTATTAACAAAACCCGAAAGGGGAAAAAATTACAATCAAATGAAAAAGAATCTTACTTCAGTTTTTTTAATCAGTTTTTTAATGGTTTTCTCAACCCAAACTTTTGCACAAAAAGATAACAAGTTAACACGAAAAGAGAAAAGAAACGGCTGGGAACTGCTTTTTAACGGTAAAAACTTTGATGGGTGGCGCCAGTATGCCGGCGAAACCATGCCTGAAAACTGGGCAGTTGAAGACGGTGCCATGAAGGTTTTCCTGGGCGAAGGGAGAAATCCCGGACAGGGAGCAGGGGGCGACATCATTTTCAGCGATGAGGAATTCGAAAACTTTGAATTATCAATCGACTGGAAAGCAGGTGACATGGCCAATTCCGGAATTTTCTACTACGTAAAGGAAGAGCCGGGCAAACCCATCTACTACGCAGCACCGGAAATTCAGGTGCTCGACAACGAAAATGCTACCGATAACAAAATCGACACCCACCTGGCAGGTTCGTTGTACGATATGATTGCTGCCGACCCGTCAACGGTTAATCCGGCCGGCGAGTGGAATACCTGCGTGATTAAAGTCAACGACGGCAAAGCCACTGTTTCAATGAACGGAACGAAAGTAGTGGAATACACCCACTGGACCAACGAATGGGATGAGCTGGTACAAAACAGCAAATTCAAAGACTTCCCGGGTTTCACTGAAGGAATTGCAAAAGAAGGTTATATCGGATTGCAGGACCACGGCTATACTGTTTGGTTCAAAAACATAAAAATCAGGGAACTGTAGGATAATTCTGATAGACATTGTAAAAGCCTGCCTGGCATGTGGAGAAATTTTCACAAAAGCCGGCAGGCTTTTTTTGTCATCTCATAATCGCCGGTTACGGAGCCGCCACAGCACAATTTTATTAATTTTGCAAAAAAATTTTAAAGCAAACATCCAATGAATAAAATATTAATATCTCTTCTGGCTCCCGTTTTGATGGTTGCTGTTTCGTGTACTCAGAAAGAAACAGCAGAAACTGATTACACGCAATTTGTGGATCCGTACATCGGCAGCGATTATCACGGCCATGTTTTTGTGGGCGCCAATGTTCCGTTCGGCATGGTTCAGCTGGGGCCAAATAACGAAACACAGGGCTGGGACTGGTGTTCGGGGTATCATTATTCCGATTCCATTCTCATTGGATTTGCGCACACCCATCTCAGTGGCACGGGAATCGGCGACCTCGGTGATATCGTTCTCATGCCGGTTTCCGATGCTTATGATCCGGAAGTGGATGCTGATTCCGCCTACAACTGGAAATCGACTTACTCGCACGACAGGGAGAATGTGGAACCCGGATTCTACAGTCTACACATCGAGCGTTACAACATCGATGCTGAACTCACAACCAGCGAACGCGCGGGATTTCATAAATACGATTTTAATGAGGACGGAAATTCGCACCTGATAATCGATCTGCAATACGGCACCGGATGGGACATGTTGACCGACGGCGCCCTGGAGCAGGTGGATGAATTTACAGTGAAGGGAAAGCGTCTTTCACGAGGGTGGGCCAACGACCAGCAGGTTTTCTTTTACACCGCATTTTCAAAAGAAATTTCTGATTTCAGGATTCTGAAAGAAAATGAAAAGCAAGGTACAATTACGGCCCTTATCGAATTTGAAGAAAACGGTGAATTGCTGGCTAAAACAGCACTTTCTCCAGTGAGCACCGACGGAGCCAAAGCCAACCTCACAGCCGAAATCGACCACTGGAATTTCACACAAGTTAAAAATGCGGCAAAAATAAAATGGAATGAGGAGCTTTCGAAAATAAATATTGAAACTGAAAACGCGGCCGATAAGCGCACGTTTTATACGGCGCTTTATCACACCATGATTGCCCCCTCGTTGTTTAACGATGTTAATGGCGACTACCGAGGAGCCGACCGGAAAGTTCACCAAAATCCGGGACACGAAACCTACACCACCTTATCGTTGTGGGACACCTACCGGGCTGCTCACCCGCTGTTTACACTGGTTCAGCAAGAGCGTGTAAACGACTTCATCAACACAATGCTCAATATTTACAAACAACAGGGAAAACTTCCCATCTGGCACCTGCACGGAAACGAAACCAATACCATGGTTGGCTACTCGGCGGTGCCTGTAATTGCCGATGCCTACTTTAAAGGATTTCGCGGTTTTGATACTGAGCTGGCCTTTGAAGCTATGAAAACCTCGGCATTGCTGGATGAACGTGGTCTCGATTACATAAAATCGCAGGGTTTTATTCCGGCCGATTCGCAGGTTGAATCCGTGGCGAGGGCCATGGAATATGCCATCAGCGACTGGGCCATTGCGGCCATGGCAAAGGATATGGGTAAAACCGAGGAGGCAGAACGTTTTTCAAAAAGAGCCAAATATTACCAGAATTATTTTGATGAATCCACCGGGTTTATGCGCGGACGAATGAGTGATGAAAGCTGGAGATCGCCGTTTAACCCCATTTCGTCGCAGCACCGCACCGACGATTATTGCGAAGGAAATGCCTGGCAGTACACCTGGCTGGTTCCGCACGATGTGGAAGGCCTGATTGAACTGTTTGGAAGCGAAGAAGCTTTTACAACCAAACTCGACAGCCTGTTCTCCATTGAATCCATAAAAGTGGAAGGTGCATCTGCAGATATTACCGGACTAATCGGCCAGTACGCACATGGAAATGAGCCGAGCCACCATACCACTTATCTTTATGCATATGCCGGTCAGCAGTGGAAAACAGCCGAAAAGGTACGCGAAATCTGCACTACCATGTACCACGACCAGCCCGATGGCTTGTGCGGAAACGAAGACTGCGGGCAAATGTCGGCCTGGTATATTTTTTCATCAATGGGATTTTATCCTGTGAATCCTTCCAACGGAGCCTATGTTTTTGGCAGTCCGCTTTTCGATGAAACTAAAATTGAACTACCCGAGGGGAAAACATTCCAAATTATTGCAGAAAATAACAGCAAACAAAATATTTATATCCAGTCGGTTGAATTAAATGGCGAGCCCTACGAAAAAACGTTCATCACGCACGACAAAATTATGAAGGGCGGAACTTTAACTTTTCACATGGGCAGCGAACCCGATCCGGAATTTGGGAAAGCGTCTGAAAACCGACCGAAATCGATCGTGTATTAAAAAAAGCCGGGAAACCACAGCTAAAACTGCAGTTTCCCGGCAAAATAATAAAACAGTTTAAGAAGTCTGCTTACTGCTTTACCAGTTTCCCTGAAAACAGGGTTTCATTTTCATTTTTCATTTTATATAAATACACGCCACTTTCAAGGTTTTCAAGCTGAATGTTTTGTCCCGAAGAAACCTGTTGTTCCAGCATTTTGACACCGTCAACCTTAAAAACTTCAAGCAATAAATGCTGCTGGTTGCCTGCCCAGCTGAACGTTATATAATCGGTGGCCGGATTTGGATAAACCGTAAAGTCGTTGTTTTCTGTTAATTCAACATTCGAAGCATCGATTGACGAATAGTAAAAAATCTGATTTTCAACCTGAACCCAGTCGTTGTCAACCCAGGTATAACCATTTATTTCGGCAACAGCTTTACCGGTGAAATTAGGCATTTCAACTCCTATAAACTCGTACATAAAAACCGAATAAGGAAACAACACATCAGAAAAATCGATTGTATTGTAAGTGTATTCGTCCTTGTCATCTTCCAGCCAGGTTTCGCTGGATTCATCCCAGTTAAAATATGTTTCTGCTAAAATATCGCCCAACGCATTGTATTCAGTTGCAGTTCGCGAAGATTTCTCCAGCTGCAAAGTTGTTAAATTTAACGACCAGTCTATTTCATTAACCAGCTGACCTGAATTATTATATTCAAAATCCGTTTCTGAAAATAACACCTCTTCACCTTCCATCATATAGAATGTTTGGCTCTGTGTTTGCTGCCCCGATTCGTTGTAAGACATAGTGTTCCTCATTGAAAGAAGCAAGTCACTATCTTCGAGGTTCCAGTATTCAATTTCGATTAACTTTCCTGAGTTATTGTAGGTGTAAAAAACTTCCAATTCCAGCAACCAGTTCTCGCCATCATCTTCGGAAGCAAAGTACTGGACTGATTCAAGTCTTTCGGAATCGTATTCCGGCACCATTTTTCCCTCAAGGAATAAATCTTCTCCGGGTTCATTACGATATGAATTGTAAAGTACTTCAACTCTTCCTTCATTGTCGTACTCCGTTACCGTTTCAGCAGAAACGTAAAGGTTACCTGAATTTTCATCCCATTCTTTCTCAATCCAGGTACTTTGATGCGATGCATCCCAATGAAACTCCTCTTTCCAGAGATATTCCCATTCTGTTTCGCCGGCAACCCTACCCCGCATAACTGTACTGTCTATTTTTTGCGTAGCAGCGGCATTCTTCAGGAAAAGCTCATTATTACCCGTCAAATAATTTTTTGCCTCACTGTGTTTCAGCAATAAATTACTGGCGTCAATAATGGGCTTAAGTACATTTTGTGTTTGTTCGGTTTTTTCTATTAACTGACTGTTTAATTGAGCAAAAACGGTAGAAACAGTCAAAACCAAAAGCATTAAAAAAGTAAATTTTTTCATATTCATGAGTTTTTAGTGATTATCAATTATTTTTTAAAATTTTACAACGAGACTTATATGAATTAATATTCCAAATGGTTTTAATTATAAAAATGTATTACATCATATTCTCCAACTACAATCGGAACAAGGTTTTTATTGATTTGTTTAAGAAATTAAGACCATAATATATCTTATTTGTTTTGTATTTAAAACTGTGCTTAACGAATGAAAAAGCCGTACCAAAACTAATTTGATACGGCCTTTCCGGTAAGATTAAAGAGTGCCCCGAAAAAACTACTCAACGGGCAAAATCATAAATGAATAATCGTAGGTGAGACCACCTAACATCCGGTACTTATCAAGCGGTTTTAAGCCCCAGCTGTTGTTTCCGCCTACGCCACGTTGTTTGTAATCCACCTGCACGTTAAAAACCGACATGTTTTGCAACTGATAATGGTGTGTTGAACGCTCTAGCATTTCGGGGGTGTAGGGTATCGCTGTAACATCTATTTGCGGCAATCCTGAAATTTTAATTCCTTTCCCGGAATCATTTGTAAAAGATACCCAGCGGACATCGGTTTTGTTGCCGGTTTCCTGCGGAAAAATATACGGATATGCCTGATCTTTAATTACCCCTTCATAAATCCCAAATGCAGCGCCGGATTTCCTATCCTGGTAAGTTTCTTGTGGCCCCCGGCCATACCAGCTCATATTTTTGAAGTGGTAAGGAATCTGAAACTGAACCCCAAAACGGGGCAGCTCGGGCACATCAGGTAACAGGTCCATACTGCAATCAACTTTAATGGCCCCCGACGGATATACCGTGTAAACCGTTTTGTGCAAATTGGCAAAAACCGGAAGTTCAGCAGTAACAGTCACCTGTACACTGTCGTCGTTTACATTTGCAGCAGCCATTTTTTTAATCCTTCGAAATTCCGAAGCCGTTTTCCATGCCCCTGAAGAAACTTCGAATCCGTGGCCCAAATCATTGTCAACCGGTACCCGCCAGAAATTGGGGACCAGCGGCGATTGCAACCTTTCTTCTCCGTCATATTTCAGGCTTTTCAATTCTCCTTTTTCAGCGTCAAAAGTCGCCTGAAAATCATTTCCGGTAATTATAATTTCCTCCTCATTTTTTTCAAATTCAAACTCCCTGCCCGATTTCATTTCTTCTGAAACAGTGAATAGCGCTTCCTGCAAACAGAATTGGTCCCAGGCAATTATGTGACCTGTTTTCGCCCACAGTTCGTCATTTTTTAAAGAAAAAATCACTTTTAAAAAGTATTCATTCCCGTCTTTTAAATCAGTTTGAAAAGGAATATTCACAACATCTGTTTCGCCCGGTTCAATATCGGGGGAGTCGATATTTCCGGATTCAACTGCTTTACCATCTTCCAGCAATTCCCAGCTTGCGGCAAATTCACTGGTGTTTAAAAATCTGAATTTATTTTGAACCTGTATTTCACCGGTTTCAGCATCTATAAATTTTGATGAAATATTCTGGTACACTTTTTTCACCTCGTAAAGCGAAGGATTGGGCACGCGGTCGGGCGAAACCAGCCCGTTAATGCAGAAGTTGTCGTCGTTGGGTTTATCGCCAAAATCGCCTCCGTAAGCAAAAAAACCGGTACCGTTTTCGGTTTTATGGCGCAGCCCCTGGTCCACCCAATCCCAAATAAAACCGCCTATTAGCGCCGGGTATTTTTCAATGGCATCCCAGTATTCCTGCAGGTTACCCACCGAGTTTCCCATGGCGTGGGCATATTCATTCATCAAAAACGGGCGGTCGGGCTTTTCCTGCGCGCGATTGATTATCCATTCCGGCGTTGGGTAAGTCTGGCTGTCCATATCAGCCGCCTCGTTCATCTGCCGGTAGTGAATTGGTCTTGTGGGATCCAGTTCGCGAATCCGGTCGGCCATTTTGTAGAAATTGTCGCCGTGGCCGGCCTCGTTTCCCAGCGACCAGGTTACAATACTCGGGTGATTTCTTGAACGGAATACCATTCTTTCGGCACGGGTAACAACGGCATCAGTCCAGTTGGGGTCGCTGCCCGGAAGCAGGTTCTTCCCGTACGAAATTCCATGCGATTCCACATTGGCCTCATCAAAAACATACAATCCGTATTCGTCGCACAACTCGTACCACAACGGCTGATTGGGATAATGCGAACAACGCACTGCATTTACGTTGTACTGTTTCATCAGCAGGATATCTTCCACCATACTCTGACGTGTAACAGCCCGGCCGTAATCGGGATGGTGTTCGTGGCGATTCACACCCTTAAAAAGGATGGATTTTCCGTTCACAAAAAACTCCCCTCCCCTGATTTCCATTTCACGGAATCCAAAGTGGGAACCGGCTTTTTCAACCACTTCCCCATTTTCATCAAACAATTCAAAAACAGCGGTGTATAAATTTGGCGTTTCTGCAGTCCAAAGTTTTGGATTGCGAACGGTACGGTTCAGTAAAACGGTAATTTTCTGACTGGCATCTGCATCTACCCGTTCGTTGAGTATGAAAAGCGCATCTCCGAAATTTCCTTTTTCAAAAACAGTTGCCCTCAGCTCCAAACCTTCCTTGTGCTCTGCACTGTAATTTTTGATATCGGCTTTTATATTCAATTCAGCATGCCGGTAATTATCGCCCAAATCAGTTGTAATGAAAAAATCGCGGATAGTCGTTTTGGGTTTGGCCATTAAATACACATCGCGGTAAATTCCGCTCAGCCGCCACATATCCTGGTCTTCGAGGTAGCTACCGTCGCTCCAGCGATACACTTCGGCAGCGAGCACATTTTCACCTTCCTGCAAATAATCTGTTATATTGAACTCGGCGGGTGTCATGCTTCCCTGGCTGTAGCCCACTTTCCGGCCATTCACCCATAAATAGAATGCACTTTTTACACCTTCAAAATGAATGAAAACTTCTTTCCCATCCCATTTTTCAGGAATGGTAAACGTGCGCCTGTATGATCCCACAGGATTATTTTCGTGCTGAATTTTGGGAGGGTCAACCTTGAACGGGTAAGTAATATTGGTATAAATAGGTTTGCCATAACCGTGCAGTTGCCAGTTGGCCGGCACCGGAATTTCCTTCCAGTGCGAAACATCAACATCCGGTTTATAAAAATCCATGGGGCGATCAACAGGTTTTGGCGACCACTTAAATTTCCAGTTGCCGTTTAACAGTTGTACAAACGAACTGGCGGCTTTGTCCAGATTAATTTCAGAACTTTCTGTATCAATGGGAACGAAAGTAGCATGGCCCGGCTCTTTGTTTATTTCAAACAGGGTGGAATTCTCCCAATCGTTTTGGGCAAAAACAGTGGTTGCAGCGCCGAGAAGGCCCACCAAAAATATACTTTTCAGAATTGAAGATTTGAGCATGATGAATTGATTTACTGGTTAAAAAATCGAACTTGTTCCTGTTAACCTGACGATTATTGCAGGGTTTTAACCTATTTATTCCCAAAAGAAAACAAACCGGCTAATATTCTCTGATTTCAATTTTTAAAATTTGCCTGGTTCCCGGGGTAATTTTGAAGCGGTTGTCGATGCGGTGCCCCATTACCCAGACTATTTTCTGCCCGCTGCACAGCAGCCAGGTATTTTCTTTTTCGTGAAGCGGTAGCTTTTCATCGATAAAAAAATCGCTCAGCTTTTTGAAACCGGTCATTCCAAGCGGCTGAAAATAGTCGCCCTGCTTCCACCGGCGGATTAGCAACGGAAATTCGAGTTGGCCGAAATCGAGGCAGGCCACATTGGGGTTTCTGCTAATTTCAAAATTCCGGTTTTCGCTTTTTTCGATTGCAAGGTCAAACGGTTCGAACAATTCTATATCGTCTTTTTCAATGTAATAAATGCGCTTTTCGTCATTGGGAAGTTCGGTAATAAAAAGATTTTCCCGGTCTTTAACAAGTCGGTGAGTCGGCGAATAAAACTGCTTTCCCGATTCATTTCCAAGGCTTTGGAAAACCTGATCAGTCACTTTAGGATTAAAATTATAGCGGGTTAAAATTTCATACAGGAGAATTTTCGGAAAAGGTGAATTCAACAATGCGGAGATCTGAATTTCAATATTCCCGTCACTGGTGGAAATCACATTTTTCTGCCAGCCGTTCATGGAAAAAGAATACACTTCTTCAGTTTCCTTTAAATGTTCCATAGAGGCCAGCAGGTTTTTCTTGAATGCGGGATTCAGTTTCTGAAAAAGCGGCAGAATTTTATGCCGGATAAAATTGCGCTGGTAAACTACTTCGCTGTTGGTGTGATCTTCCCTGAATTCGATAAAATTGGCGCGGGCAAAATCTTCAATTTCCTTGCGGCTGGCAAATAACAGCGGGCGAATTAAATTGCCCGATTTTTCTTTTATGCCGGTTAAACCCCTGATTCCGGTTTTCCGCGAAAGATTGAGAAAAAAAGTTTCCAGTAAATCGTCCTGGTGGTGGGCAGTGGCAATAAAATGAAAATTGTTTTTTGTCCTGATTTCCTCAAAATACTCGTACCGCAGTTCGCGGGCAGCCATTTCAATGGAAATTCCATTCAGCCAGGCGTGTTCCTCCGTTTCAAAAGTTTGAAAAAAGGCAGGTACGCCATGTTGCAATACAGCTTCCCTGACGAATTGTTCATCCTGGTCGGAATCATCACCGCGAAGCTGAAAATTGCAATGTACCACGCCGTAATCAAATCCCGATTTTTCAAATAAATTCAGCAACACCATGCTGTCGATGCCTCCACTGACAGCGAGCAGTACTTTTTGATGGGGTTCAAAAAGCTTTTTTTCGTTTATGAAATCAGTAAACCGGGACAGCATAATATAAATTTACGAATTCTTCACTTTTCCTGTCAACTCCGCAATATTTAAAACCACCTCAACGGCTTTCAACATCGAGGGCATGGGAATAAATTCATAGGGTCCGTGAAAATTGTGCCCGCCGGCAAACACATTTGGGCAAGGCAATCCTTCGTACGAAAGCCGGGCACCGTCGGTTCCACCACGAATAGCTTTGATGATTGGCGTTACACCGGCCTTTTTCATGGCTTCTTCAGCAATATCCACCACATACATTACCGGCTCCACTTTTTGGCGCATGTTGTAGTATTGATCTTCCATTTCAAATTTTACCAGTTCACGGCCCAGTTCGGTATTTACCACGCCAATTATTTCTTTTAGCAACTGCTTTTTATGCTCAAATTTTTTAGCATCGTGGTCTCGAATAAAATACTGCATTTCTGCTTTTTCAACATTCCCGTTCAGGGAAAGCAGGTGGTAAAAACCATCATATTTTTCAGTGTGTTCGGGCCGTTGATGAGCAGGCAACATCGAAATGATTTTATTGGCCACCAGCATGGCGTTTACCATTTTGTCTTTGGCATACCCGGGATGAACACTGCGGCCGTTCACAGTTATTTTTGCACTGGCGGCATTAAAATTTTCAAATTCAAGTTCGCCCAGCTCGCTGCCATCAAGCGTGTAGGCAAAGTCGGCGCCAAATTTTTTCACATCGAAATGGTCGGCACCTTTCCCAATCTCTTCGTCGGGTGTAAAACCAAGCCGGATTTTACCGTGTTTGATGCTTTTATCGTTGAGCAGAATTTCGGCTGCCGTCATAATTTCTGCAATTCCGGCTTTATCGTCGGCTCCGAGAAGTGTGGTTCCGTCGGCGGTAATAATCGACTGTCCTTTGTATTTCAGAATTTCAGGAAATTCAGCCGGATCAATGGTCACATCATTTTTCAGTTTCACCGGCGTCCCATCATAATTTTCAATAATTTGCGGGTTCACATTTTCGCCCGAAAAATCGGGACTGGTATCCACATGGGCTACAAAACCAACTACCGGTGCGTTTTCAACTCCGTTGGCCGGGATGGTAGCCATAAGGTAACCGTAATTGTCCATCTCCACTTCCTGCAATCCAATTTCCCTGAGTTCTGCTTCCAGTTTTTTCATGAAAACTTTTTGACGTTCAGTACTTGGAAAAGTTTTACTTTCCGGGTCTGAAGTGGTATATTCTTTCGCGTATCTTAAAAATCGTTCTACTACTCTTTCCATATCATAAAATTTTGAACTAAAAATACATAACCTGAAGGAATGAAAAAAAGAAAGCAGCCCTAAAAAGAGCTGCTTTTCCATATTTTGTCCAAATTTTCTTTGCTAATAAGCCAAACCAAAAAGAACCCGCTGTTTGGAAGGTTTACCCGAATAAACACAAACACCCTCTTCCTGTTCATTATCGAGCGGGAGGCAACGAATAGTTGCTTTTGTTTCCGCTTTTATTTTATCTTCAGTTTCAGATGTTCCGTCCCAGTGCGCCCAGATGAAGCCACCTTTTTTATTCAGAATCTCTTTAAATTCATCCCAGGTATCCACTTTGGTAATATTTTTCGTTCTAAAATCGAGCGCTTTATTGAAAATTCCCTGCTGAATTTCATCCAGCAGTTTTTCGATGTATTCTGAAATTCCTTCCAGCGGCACCACCTCTTTTGAAAGTGTATCGCGACGAGCCACTTCTACGGTTCCGTTTTCCAGGTCGCGCGGCCCCATAGCCAGACGCACCGGAACACCTTTCATTTCGTATTCGGCAAATTTCCAACCGGGTTTTTTGTTGTCGCTGTCGTCAAATTTTACTGAAATGCCTTTTGCTTTCAATTCTGCCACAATCTGATCCACTTTTTCTGAAATCACACCCAGTTGTTCCATTTTCTTGTAAATTGGCACAATAACTACCTGAATGGGGGCCAGTTTAGGCGGCAAAACCAGTCCGTTGTCATCAGAGTGAGCCATAACAAGCGCTCCCATCAAACGGGTGGAAACCCCCCATGAACTAGCCCATACATATTCTTCCCGGCCTTCTTTATTGGTAAATTTTACATCGAAAGCTTTGGCAAAATTCTGCCCCAAAAAATGAGAAGTCCCTGACTGCAATGCTTTTCCATCCTGCATCAGTGCTTCGATACAATAAGTTTCCAGCGCACCTGCAAAACGTTCATTCTCCGATTTCAATCCTTTTATCACCGGCATGGCCATAAAACTTTCAGCAAATTCAGCGTAAATATTTATTATTTTGATGGTTTCATCAATGGCTTCCTGTTTTGTAGCATGGGCGGTATGGCCTTCCTGCCAAAGAAATTCGGCCGTGCGTAAAAACAGGCGGGTGCGCATTTCCCAGCGAACCACATTGGCCCACTGGTTAATCAGCAACGGTAAATCGCGGTGCGATTGAATCCAATTGCGGTAAGTATTCCAAATTATAGTTTCTGAAGTTGGACGAACAATTAATTCTTCTTCCAGTTTTGCATCCGGGTCAACCACAATTTCACCACTTTCTTCATCATTTTTTAACCGGTAGTGTGTTACCACCGCACACTCCTTTGCAAACCCCTCAACATGAGCGGCTTCTTTGCTAAAAAAAGATTTTGGAATAAATAACGGGAAGTATGCATTTACGTGTCCTGTTTCCTTAAACATCCGATCTAATTCGGCCTGCATTTTCTCCCAAATTGCATAGCCATAAGGCTTTATAACCATGCATCCACGCACCGCCGAATTCTCGGCCAAATCTGCTTTTATAACCAGATCCTGGTACCACTGTGAGTAATTTTCGCTTCGTGGTGTTAATTCTTTCGCCATTTTATTAAATTTGGTACAAATTTTGAGTTTACGTTAATGATTTAAGTGTTCACAAAGAAAATAAATATTATTGACATTAATAAACTGGGAGGAAGAGTTATGAAATCAAGATTAACAATTTTAGCGGTGGTTGCACTCATTTTTAGTGCATGTACCACGGGGTCGTATGTCTCCAGTAACTATTCGGATGACATCTACTTCAACCCGGGAGATGTTCCTCCGCCAATTACTGTGGAAGAAGAAGCAATTACCCAAAGTGAGCCTGTTCAGGAAAAATCATCTCAAAGAATGATTATCAGCGAAATTGAGGAAAATGAAGAAGGCTCGCAAACCATGAACAATTATATTTTCGACGGGTCTGAGGAAGATGCAGACGCTCTCGAATATAATATGGATGAAATGGACATGTATGAGACCGATACTACTGTTTATTACAATGACGATGAAGTTAAACATGTAATAAACAACTATTACGAAGGTGATGCAATTGACTACGCATACCGTATCCGCCGGTTCCACCGTCCACATTTTTATGATCCTTTTTACTGGGACTCATGGCACTATGACTCTTATTATTATGATCCTTTTTATTCCTCATCATGGTACTCCCCAACATGGTCATATTCATGGAACTGGGGATGGGGTCACAGCTGGTATTCGCCTTACCGCAGCTGGGGTTATTCACCTTACTACAGTTCATGGCACAGCCCTTATTACAGCTGGGGATATCCCTACTACAACTCATGGTATAGTGGATATTATACAGGCTATTACAGCGGTTACAACAACAGCAGATGGTATGCCGACTCAGAAAACTACAGGTACGGCCAAAGAAGAACAACCGGAACAAATGTACGTTATGGGAATAACCAATCACACGGCACGACCACCACTTCTGCTCGCGCTGATGGTACAACAACCAAAAGCAGTAGAAATGGCGA
Source organism: Bacteroidota bacterium (assembly GCA_051747885.1). Classification (GTDB taxonomy): domain Bacteria; phylum Bacteroidota; class Bacteroidia; order Bacteroidales; family Prolixibacteraceae; genus Tangfeifania. Next base: position 29,141 of record JBNJGR010000009.1, read on the forward strand.
AGTAAACCGTACAGCTGAAGGTTCACAGGTTACCCGCAGAAGCACTTCAAGTTCGGGTGTGCGTGAAGGCAGTTCAGAAAACAGAAACAGTGTTAATACTGACCGTAAATCGTCAACAACCAATGCTGTTTTAACCGAAAGAAGAAGGGCTTCTGAAGAAGGCCAGTCCAATACTCGTTCGGCAGTAAACAACTCCGAAACTTCTTCCAATACCAGGACATATACACGGCCGGGAAGCACTTCCTCACAAAGAACTTATACACGGCCATCAACCAATTACACTAAGCCGAGGGTAGTGAGCCAGAGCAGCAGCAGTTCAAACACCCGGTACACCAAGCCGCGCTCAACATCGAGCTATAACCGTACTTACCGCTCGAGCTCAACCTATACAAAAAGCACAAGCAGCAGCTCATCAAGGAGCTACCGTAGCACCCCAACAAAATCATCGAGTTCCGGAAGCTACAGGAGTACTCCAACAAGAAGTAGTAACAGCAGTTCGGGCAGCTACAGGAGCAGCGGCTCAAGCACCAGAAGCAGCGGGAGTTCAGTAACCAGGAGCTCATCAGGTTCTTCAAGGAGTTCCGGCAGCAGCCGTTCATCATCCTCATCTTCAGGAAGAAGAAGGTAACATTGTATAATTAAAATTTGGTAGAAACAGAAACAAAAATGCCATTTGCCTCATAAACAATGATTAAAAAATATTCAGGAGGATTGGTAGTTTATTTATATAAAACCATTGAAAACAATAAATTTATTGAGATGAAACGATTAATAACACTTATAACAGCAATTATGCTGGTTCCTTTTTTCGTGAAGGCACAGGATCTAGCCGATGCCTTACGTTATTCCGAATTCCAGGTACAGGGAACGGCACGGGCCGGTGCGATGGGAAATGCGTTTGGTGCTCTGGGAGGCGATTACACTTCGGTAAGTATTAACCCCGCCGGACTCGGTTTATACCGCGCCGGAGAGCTCGTTTTTACACCTGCTTTCGGCCAGTCAAAAGTTGAGTCAAGTTACTTTGGCAATACAATGAATGACAGCAAATACAATTTTTCACTAAATAACCTGAGTTATGTTTCGGCAATTCAAACCGGCAACCAGAGCGAAACCGGTCTTGTTAACTTAAATGTTGGCATTGGTTACAACAGGTTAAAAGATTTTAACAACAATATGCTTGCCGGAGCCACCAACCCTGATGGTTCGTTTCTCGATTACATGGCAGATAATGCTACAATTGGCAATTGGAGCGACTTTTATGAACAGCTGGCATGGGATACTTACCTGCTTTGGAAAGAAGACAACAGCGATGTTTACTGGCATGACCTGGATTCAGAGGGAGCCAATTACGGGCAAAGTCAGCGCAAAAGCATATCCAAACAAGGTTACATGAATGAATACTCGCTGGCCGTGGGAATGAATTTTAATCACAAGTTGTATTTAGGAGCTTCCGTTGGAATCGTTGATGTTTTCTACAAAGAAACTTCTGAACTACTGGAATGGGACGAACAAAACAGAAGTGAATTTTTCAACGAAATGCAGTTTGACTCTTATCTCCGCACCTCCGGGACAGGCTACAACGGAAAAGTTGGAATAATTTTCAAACCCATAAATGAAATCCGCCTGGGGGCATCAGTGCATACACCAACATTTTATAATCTTCATGATTTGTTTGAAACATCGATGTATTCGAATGCCGCTGATGAAGAGGGAGTGATGGACAATTTTGAAGCCCAGTCACCCTATTCTGAATATGACTACGATTTGGAATCTCCCCTGCGTGCCACATTAAGCGGTGCTTTTGTGATTGCAAAAAAAGGATTGCTGAGTATCGATTATGAATTTGTGGATTACGCATCGGCAAATTTGCGCCGCGGAGGTGATGGTTACCAGTTTGTTGATGAAAACGATGAAATTTCCGAAGCTTACCGTTCGGTTGGCAACCTGAGGGTTGGTGGCGAATTCCTGGCAACCAGCAGTGTTAGTCTGCGGGCCGGTTTCGAATATTATCCTTCGGCCTATAACGAAAATGCATTTGGAGCATTGCAGCCAAATGCCGATGTGAACACGAACATTTATTCGGCCGGACTTGGGTACCGTAGCGGAGGTTTCTTTTTCGATTTAGCCTACCGTTATACTGATACAGGAAATTACGATTCCCTTTATCCTGCACCGCCAACCGATTTTTACAATATGCCCGAAATGGCACATTTCAACACAACAAAAAACAACGTACGCTTCACTTTCGGATTTAAGTTTTAAGGTTAATAATAGTTGAATTTTAAGTTTTAAAAAGCACAGACGTTTGGTTTGTGCTTTTTTTTGTTTTTATAACTTGTGGCCGATATTCTGGCATGCATCAGAAAAATAACTATTTTTGATTTAGTAGTAATAAAAACAATTATGTGGACAACTATCGGCCTGATCCTATTTTATCTACTTACACCCGTTCTGCTCATTTATTTATGTAAAATTTCGAACACACTTAACCGCATAGGTGCTGTTGTGCTTGCCTATGCCATCGGTTTGTTTTTTGGAAACATTGGCATTTTGCCAACTCCAAGCGACACACTGGTTCAACTGCTGGGGGGCACACAAAATTACCTTCCGCCGCCTGAATTTCAGCAATATATGAACTCTCCCAATTACGTGGAAGGCGATTTCACTTATAATATGATTGCACGGATCCAGGAGAATATCATGAATTACACTATTCTCATTGCATTGCCATTATTGCTATTCTCCCTTCACCTGAAAAAGTGGCTAAAAAATGCACGAAACACTCTCCTGTCTCTTGTCCTGGCAATATTTTCGCTACTTGCATCCATTTTTGTGGGTTATTTTTTGTTTGCCCATAACATTACTGAATCAGATAAAGTAACCGGGATGCTTATTGGAGTTTATACCGGCGGCACGCCCAACCTGGCTGCCATTGGAACAGCGCTGAAGGTAAGTCCCGACATTTTCATTCTCACCCATACCTACGATTTAATTATTGGCTCGGTGGCGTTGCTTTTTCTCATGACAATTGCTCAACGCTTGTTCATTACATTTCTTCCCCGCTATGGTGTAATCCGGAAAGCAGAAAATGTTATGCGGGTTGAAATGGAGGAAGAAAACCATCACATTGAAAACTACGACGGACTTTTCAGGAAAGAAAACTTTCCTGCCATGGGAAAATCATTGCTCTTTGCACTCATCGTTTTTGCCATTGGCGGCGGATTATCGTTACTTGTGCCCAAAGAGGATCAGGTAATTGTTGTCATCCTTTCCATAACCACCCTGGGGCTGGCTGCTTCGCTGATAAAAGCTGTCAACAAACTAAAAATCAGCTTTCCGCTGGGCATGTATTTCATTATTGTATTTTGCCTGGCGCTGTCATCGATGGCCAACTTGCGCGAGATGTTCCAGATTGAATTTCTCGAACTGTTTTTGTACGTGCTTTGGGTGGTTGTAGGTTCCATGATTATCCATGTTGGGCTGGCCCGCATTTTTAAAGTAGATGCCGACACCACAATTATTGCCATTACGGCTCTCACCTACTCACCGCCGTTTGTGCCGGCAGTAGCCGGTGCCCTGAAAAACAAAGACGTGATTATTGGTGGAATTACAATTGGTATTTTAGGTTTTGCATTCGGTTCGTACCTCGGGATTTTTATCGGGAAAATTTTGTAATCAGAACTGGAAATAAATAAACGGCTGCATGTCGGCAGAAATGGATTGATAAACGATGATGACGACCACGGCTGAAATTACAATCTTCAGCCAAAGGGGAGCAGCAATAAATCCGTTTTTCAGCTTGTCTTTCCAGTTGTCGCTTACCCAGTGGGTAAAAAAGCCGAAAAGCATTACCAGGAATACCCATTTGTAAGCTACCAGCACTTCGGGAACGATAGATAAATCGAGGTTGGTGCCAATCTGGTGCATCATTCCGTTAACCACGTCCATCGACTCGGAGCGGAAAAATATACGCGTGGCTGTAATAAAACTAAACGTAATGGTTATTTTCCACAATGTTGCCAGCCAGTTGGTCTTCTTTTCCCACGGACTGATTTTCCGCCAGAACTTGTAAACCACCAGCCCCACTCCGTTGAGTCCTCCCCAGATGATAAACTGCCATGAGGCACCGTGCCATAATCCTCCCAGCAACATGGTCAGCATCAGATTGATGTTGGTATCGATTTGGCGTTTTACCGCCGGAGAAATCCGTGCAAGGATTGCAAAAACCAGTACCACTCCTGCAAAAATGGGTATCAGAATGAGTTTACCGGCCAGCAAAACCACTATAGCCAGAAGGATACCCAGACTGAAATAACTGAAAAATGAGCCATTGCGATTACCGCCAATGGGGATGTACAAATAATCTTTCAGCCACGACGATAACGAAATGTGCCAGCGTTTCCAGAACTCCCCCACATTTTTGGCTTTGTAGGGCGAGTTAAAGTTTTGCGGCAGCCGGAATCCCATTAACAAAGCCACGCCAATGGCGATGTCGGTGTATCCCGAAAAATCGACGTAAACCTGCAGCGAATAGCCAAAAAGAGCCATCAGGTTTTCAAATCCGGAATATGAAATGGGATCGGAAAAAACCCGATCGACAAAATTTACGGCAATGTAGTCGCCGATAAAAATTTTCTTCACCAATCCTTTCAGTATGATGTACACTGCCCAGCCAAATTCAGCTTTCGACACCCGGTAATCTTCGTAAATCTGTTTTACAAAACCCGATGCACGCACAATGGGACCTGCCACCAGTTGCGGAAAGAAGGAGACATAAAACCCGAAATCAATTAAATTTTTAACCGGTTGTGTATCTCCGCGATACACATCCACCGAATAGCTAATGGTTTGAAACGTAAAAAACGAGATCCCCACCGGGAGCAAAATCTGGTTGACATTAAAATGCGTGCCGGTAGCTTCG
>JBNJGR010000010.1:0-30636 GCA_051747885.1 Bacteroidota bacterium
TTTTCCCGATGATATTGAAGAACCCGAAGTACAGCTTCAGGACCAGCAGCTCGATGTTATGGAGATTGTTCTTTACGGCGGTTCAGATATCTGGACATTACGCATTTTGGCCGAGCAGCTTCGTGATATTCTGCTAAATGACCAGGAAATTACACAAGTGGAAATCGGGAATGTTCCTGATTATGTTACCCATGTAGAAATTCCCCGGCATCGTTTAAGGGAATACAATTTAACACTGAGCGAAGTCTCCCGAATCATTGTGGAGTCGAGTGAAGATATTCCGGCCGGATCTGTCGATACCAAATCAGGTGAAATTCTTCTGCGGATGCAGGAACGTAAACAATGGGCCGAAGAATTTGAAAAAATAGAAATAATACCTTCTGAGTCGGGGGCTTCGGTTACACTTGCCGATATTGCCGAAGTTACCGATGGTTTTGAAGAGACCGGCTTTCACGGGCAGTTTAACCAGCAGCTTGCAGTCGGCCTGGGAATTTACAGGGTAGGAGACCAGTCGCCCATTGAAATAGAATCGACCGTAAACGAGATTCTTTCAGAATTTGAGGAATCGCTTCCGCCGGGAATAAGTTACCGGATAGACAGCAACCGTGCAGAAGATTACCGCGAGCGGCTTTCTTTGCTTACTGAAAACGGATTGCTTGCCATTCTGATTGTTCTTTTCATTCTTTCGCTTTACTTAGAATACCGGCTGGCATTTTGGGTGATGATGGGAATGTCTATCTCTTTTATCGGAAGCATTGTTTTTCTTCCTCTAATCGGTATCAGCATAAATATGATTTCCATGTTCGGTTTCCTTGTTGTGCTGGGAATAGTGGTGGACGATGCCATTATTGTTGGTGAAAATATTTATGAATACCGGCAAAAGGGAATGGGAGTTATGAAAGCGGCTATCAGGGGAACCAAAGATATTGCACGGCCGGTGGTTTTCAGTATCCTTACCAATATCATTGCATTTATCCCGTTGCTGTTTATTCCGGGCACAACCGGAAAATTCTGGTGGCCGTTGCCTGCTGTAGTAATTACTGTGCTTATGGTTTCGCTCGTCGAGGCACTTTTTATTCTTCCGGCTCACATGGGGCACGTTTCCAAAAACCCTGTTAAAATAAAAGCCATTCAGTATTTTGAGCGTTTTCAGCGTTGGTTTGCCAGAGGGTTCGACCGGTTTATGGACGATTATTACCGTCCGTTTCTGGAAAAGAGCCTTCGTCACCGCTACATCACTTTAAGTATTGCCATTTCAGTTTTTATTATTGTTGGTGGTTATGGCTACAGCGATCACATGGGAATTATAATGATGCCCGAAGTAGCAGCCGACGAAATTGAAGCCGGGGTTACATTGCCTGTCAGCACAACCATCGATCAGGCTGCCCGGGTAGCCAACGAAATTACGCAGTCCACACAACGAATGTTTGAAGAAAATAATCTTTATGAGGTTGCCGAGGGGATTAAAACAAATGTACGCGGCCAGAATTTTATCGATGTTGAAATTGTTATGAAACCGCCGGACCAACGCGATATGACAGCCCAGGAAGTTATTGAACTCTGGCGCGATGAAATTGGCGATATTGAAGGCGTTGACCAGATTACCTTCGAAGCCGAAAGTGGTCCGGGTGGCTACCAGCAGGATATCAGCGTAGATATCAGCCACTCGGATATTGAAGTGCTGGAAAAAGCAAGCATGGCTTTTTTCGACCGGATGGAAACATTTGAAGCCACCCGTGATGTAAGCGATAATTACGACAAAGGAAAAACTCAGTATGACTTTAAACTGCTTCCCGAAGGACGGAGCCTGGGATTAACACCCGGCGATGTTGGCCGGCAAATACGAAACGCTTTTTACGGGGCATTATCCATGCGCCAGATGAGGGAAACCAATGAAATTGAAGTAAGGGTAAAATTGCCCCTTGATGAACGCAAAGATATTTATCACCTGGAAGATTTGACCATTCGCACTCCCGATGGTACCGAAGTTCCGCTACTCGATGTAGTCAGCCTGGAACAGGGTGAAGCATTTACCTCTATCAACCGGCGCGACGGGCGGCGTATTGTTACTGTTGGAATGGATGTAGAACCGGCCAATGCCGTTACCCGGGTTTTGAAATCGATTAACAGCGAAGTGCTTCCCCAGCTACGAAATGATTTTCCGGGGATTACCTGGTCTTTCCAGGGAAGCCAGGCCGAAATGCGCGAATCGACCCAGGCTTTGTGGGGAGGTTTTTCAATGGCACTGTTGATTATTTATGCGTTGCTGGCTATTGCTTTCCGGAATTACTACCAGCCGTTTATTGTGATGACAGCCATTCCGTTTGGAATTGTGGGAGCAGTTATCGGGCATATTTTGCTGGGGTACGATTTGTCGCTTATCAGTTTAATGGGTGTGATTGCACTCTCGGGGGTTGTGGTAAACGATTCGCTGATAATGATTGATTTTGCCAACCGCCGGCGGGGGGAAATGTCGATTTTTGATTCCATTCATGAAGCAGGGCTCCGGCGTTTCCGTCCGATAATCCTCACAACTTTAACCACTTTTGGCGGACTGACTCCAATTATCCTGGAAAGATCCATGCAGGCTCAGTACCTGATTCCAATGGCTATCTCACTGGGATTTGGAATTGTTTTCGCCACATCGATTATACTGGTACTGGTGCCTTCGTTGTACCTGATTCTGGAAGATGTTCGCCTCGCAATTAAAGGAAATAAAAGTTAAGTGGTAGTTGTTGGTTACTTAAACATTTTCGGAATGAGCCGGAAGGCTTGTCTGCCTGTACGGGCTTTTACCTCCTTCCATGATTCCACGTCGAAATCAATTCCAACGGTGGCGCAGGTAGGCATATCTTCGTTGTAATGTTTGAGCAGGTTGGCAGTAAAATAATGGAACCCTGGATTGTGCCCGAAAAAAAAGACCGTTTCCGAATCGTCTGGCAATTCATTTATCAATTCTACAAATTCCGATGTGGTGAGCCCATCGTAAATTTCCGGCACTTCCCGGATGTTTTTCTCTTTGAACCCAAGTTGTCCGGCAAAAATACGTGCTGTTTTCAGCGCCCGCTTTGCCGGGCTCGAAATCATGGCATCGGGTTTTATTTCCTGCTTTTTTAGTTCATCGCTTACCAGTTTGGCATCGTTTTTCCCGCGGTCGCGCAGGTCGCGGGAAAAATCATCGTCGTAGCCATAAGGAACGGCTTTGGCATGTCTGACTATTACTACTCGTTTCATGTATTTTCTTATTTAAACCGGTTGGTAAATGTCTATTTCGGCCTGTGCAATTTTAGTTAGCTGAGGAACAATGTTGGTAAAATGTTTGGTATTGTTGTGCTCATCTACAGCAGCCTGATCCTGCCATTTTTCAATAATACAATAATCCAGTGCCTTTTTTACATCTTTGTGCAAAATGTATTCGATACACCCTTTTTCTTTAAGCGATGCGTCACTCAGTTCATTCATCAGTTTTAAGAATTTTTCTTCCTCTCCTTCATTCACTCTGAATTTGGCTACTATTGATATCATAATTCAATTTTTATTTGTTTTGCATTTCTATCAAACAAATTTAGTTTAATTTTCGGCACAAAGTCAAGATAAATGAAACGAATCGGACTTCTTTCTGATACGCATGGATTTCTACCTGAAAGATTGTTTTCCTTTTTTGAAAAAGTTGATGAAATATGGCATGCCGGCGATTTTGGTTCGCTTGAACTGGCTGACCGGCTGGCTGCTTTCAAACCGCTGAAAGGGGTTTACGGCAACATCGACGGGCAGGATATCCGGGTAGTTTACCCATTGCACCAGCGTTTTTTATGCGAAGAGGTGGATGTTTGGATGACGCACATTGGTGGCTACCCCGGACGGTACGAACGCTACGTGAAACCTGATATTTACAGAAAACCACCCAACCTGTTTATCAGCGGGCATTCCCACATTCTGAAAGTGATTTACGATAAAAAAATGAATTTTTTGCACATCAATCCCGGAGCTGCCGGATATAAAGGATTTCATAAAAAATGCACCGCCGTGCGGTTTGTCATCGACGGCAAAAATATCCGCGATATGGAAGTTTGGGAGATGGATCGGAGTGAAGTTATTCCCCGGTGAAAAGATATAGATGTTCACAAATTAAATATTACGGCAGATAATTATAAAAGTAAACGCAACCCATTATCTTTACAAAGCATCTTTACTGAAAATACCTTTTACTATGAAAAAAACAATACCATTTTTTCTTGCGCTCATTCTTTTCATTTTAACCGGTTTCGATAATGAACAGGTTTATTACGGTCCTTATAACCCAGTGTTTATGCTGCGTTCCGAAATGGAAAAGAATGTGAAGCTGGAAGGACCGAAAGCGATTCTCAACCCGGGCAAAATTTATTTGAAAGACCACCTTATTTTTATCAATGAAAAGTACCGTGGAATTCATGTCATTGACAATACCAACCCGGAAGATCCCACAAATATTGCGTTTATTAATGTGGATGGCTGTATTGATATAGCCATGAAAAACAACGTGCTGTATGCCGACAATGCAGTGGATTTAATTGCATTAAAACTGGATGAGCACATGACTGAGATTGAGGTTACAGAAAGGATTAAAAACACTTTTCCCGAACCTGTTTCGCCCGAAGGGAGAGAGCTTACCTGGCAAGAACGCCAGGCTGCACCCGAAGATGCAATTTTAGTACGATGGGACATGAATTAAATTGGAAATTATGAAACGCATTTATTCTATCATAATATCGGCTGCTATTCTCTTGATTTTGCAATCTTGTAGTTACGGAGATTCAGCTTTCGACGGTGTTTCAGAAAGTGGCACCGGAGGATCCATGGCGCGGTTCACTATTGTTGGCGATCACTTATTTACAGTGGACCAGCAAAACCTGAATGTTTTTGATATTGCATCGGAAGAAAATCCGGAATTTAACCAAAAAAATAACGTTGGATTCGGGGTGGAAACAATCTTTCCGCTGGGTGATAAACTTTTTTTGGGAACAAGTACCGGAATGTATATTTACGATATCAGCACGGCGGGAACTCCCCGCCAGATTTCGTTTTATGAACACGTAATTGCCTGCGATCCGGTGGTTTCCGATGGACAATATGCTTATGTAACCCTCAATGCCAGTCGTGAGGAGTGCTGGCGGTCGGTAAACGAGCTGCAAATAATCGACCTTCAGAATATAGAACGGCCACAACTTTTAAAGCAATACCAGATGCAAAGTCCGCGTGGACTGGCCGTTCGCAACGATACGCTCTGGGTTTGCGACAACGGACTGAAAGTTTTCGATATTTCCGATAAACTGAACATCGCGCAATTGTACCATTTTAACGATTTGGTGGCTTACGATCTCATTCTCGATAAAAACCGTGCGTTGGTAATTGGCGAAACAGGTTTTGTGCAATATAAACTGGAGAATGACACCATCATAAAACTCAGTGAAATTAATGTTGAATTCTAAACAATTTAAAAATGAAATATTTAATCGCAATTCTCTTGCTTTTTCCCATACTGGTTTCAGCTCAAAATAATTCTGAAAATATTGAGCAAGAAAAATCTTTTGCGCTCGGCGTTGTTCCTCAGTATGCCATTACAAACGGTTTTCGTATCGATTTGGATTTCAGGCTGAATGATAAAAACCACTGGCTGGTGGTTGCGCCGCAGATGTACATCAGTAGCAAATCCAATCTCGACTGGGATTACAACAGCATGGCCGGCGGCGGGGTGGAAATTCAGCATAAAATTTTCATGAAGCGGGAATTTAGCGAAATCAATCCCTATTTTTCCTACGGTCCGCTATTCAGTTACTTCTCGGTAAAAGATGATGGGCTGGCAGCGCAGGAGTTTATTGAAAATGGGGGAAATTATATAGGATTGGTGGAGGATGAGATAACGACCAATATTTATAAAATTGGAGGGAATTTAATTTTTGGCCTCCATTTTTTAATCATGGATAATTTTTACCTCGATTCATACATTGGCACCGGAATACGTTTCAGTTTTGATGATAAAACAAGCGGCCTGCACGACTACTACAACGAATGGTGGGGCGACATGGGCTATTCCGGAACGCTTATGGTTGGCGGCTTTAGGTTTGGGGTGATGTTTTGATTCTGTGGTTTTTCAAAAACCGAAACAACCCAGTTATTCTTCGACTTAAAACCTGTTTCTTTTAACCCAACCTGTATTGCTTTGGTTTTTAAATCAGGAATATCTTCCAGATAAAAACCGCTCATAAAAAGCAGACCACTTTTATTCAGGCTATGCGCATAAACCTGCAAATCGTTCATCAACACATTTTTGTGAATGTTGGCAAAAATGATATCGAATTTTTTGTCGCTCAGCAATGAAGCATCGCCCAGTTTTACTTGCATGTTTCGGATGTTGTTGATTTGGGCATTCTCGTTTGCACCTCTGAACGACCATTCGTCGATGTCGACAGCCAGAATTTTTTCAGCACCTCTCATCGATGCCAGAATTCCCAGAATTCCGGTTCCGCAGCCCATGTCGAGCACCCTTTTATTTTGCATGTCGTTTTCAAGAATGACTTCTAGCATCATCGATGTAGTTTCGTGGTTGCCGGTACCAAATGCCATGTTGGGTTCAATCACAATCTCGTATTCGAGCTTCGGATAATCTTTGTGAAACGGTGCCCGCACAACGCATTTATCAGCAACAACCAGTGGCTTGAAATAATTTTTCTCCCACTCTTTGTTCCAGTTTTTCTCCTCAATTAGTTCTTTTTGAATAGCGAAGGTGTAATTTTCTTCAAACGATTTGAGCAGGTTGGAAACTTCCTCTTCGTTAAAATCTTTTTCAGGTATAAATCCTTCAAAGCCATCATCGGTTTCCACAAAACTTTCAAATCCGATTTCGGTGAGTTGAGCGGTTAAAACATCACGCAGCCACTCTTCAAAAGGGGTGATTTTTACAACGAGTTTCAGGTAATTCATTTTTTGTAATTATTCTGCAAAGCTATAAAACAGTTCAATTTTACGTTTAAAAATTCAATAATAAGATTAATTTTGACACTAATTGTTCAAATTACAATTAAAACAAAAGCTTAATAAAATGAAACAAACCGGAATAAATTTAGATGCTTCAAATTCTACTCTGTTTTTTGTCTTACTATTCATATTCATTCCATGTCTTTTAAGGGCACAACCAACACAAGGTTTTTTCCTGGATGACTGGCAGCCAAAACAACTTGACATTCCTGAATATATAAATTCGAATAAGCCTGATTCGGAAGCTAATGTTACCATTACCGTGAATTTTTCGGATACGCTTGCCCGTGTATCACCTTATGTTTTCGGAAATAATGCAAATACCTACTCAACTATTATGTGGAACAACAGTGAGTTGGTCAGTCATATTAAAGATTTAAATCCACATGTTTTGAGGTACCCAGGAGGGAATTTATCAAATGAATTTTTCTGGCATTTGGAACCTGGTAACCAGCCTGATGATGTTCCTGCTGATATGAATGTTTGGAGAGGAATGGACCCCGCTACCTGGACGATGTCGGTTGATAATTATTATAAATTTTTAGAAACGGTAAACTCAACCGGGATTATTTGTGTGAATTATAGTTATGCGCGTTATGGATTGAGCGAAGACCCGGTGGCAAAGGCAGCGCATTATGCTGCCGATTGGGTTCGGTACGATAACGGCCGTACAAAATTCTGGGAAATTGGAAATGAAAATTATGGAAACTGGCAACAGGGATATGTTATAGATACTGCTCTGAACAAGGACGGACAGCCTGAAAAAATTAACGGCGAACTGTATGGTCGGCATTGCCGTGTTTTTATCGATTCGATGAAAGCTGCTGCCGCTGAAATTGGGCACACAATTTATGTAGGGGTTCAAGCCTGGGAAGATGAAACATCATGGGATCCTGTACAAACTGTCTGGAACGAATTGATGATGCCGGTAATAGCTGATAAAGCCGATTTTTATATTGTGCATAATTATTATACTCCCTATAATGAAGATTCTGATGCGGAAACCATATTAAACACGTGGAAAAAATCGAATCATTTTAAATCTTCAGTAATAAAAGACCTCGAAGAAGCAGGTTTCGGGCCCGCTCCTCTGGCATTAACCGAGTGGAATATTTTTGCGGTGGGCTCTAAACAGCAGGTTTCCCACATAAACGGGATACACGCTGTGTTGGTAACCGGCCAATTAATAAAAGATCAATACGGGCTTGCAGCCCGATGGAACCTTGCCAATGACTGGAATAACGGCGATGATCACGGCATGTTTTCGCAGGGAAATGAGCCCGGTGTTCAACGTTTTGAACCCCGACCTGTATTTTACTATCTAACCTTTATGCAGCGTTATTTCGGAGATGTTATGCTTAACAGCTCCGTTGCCGGGAATGACGACATTGTTGCTTTTGCATCAGCTTTCGAAAATGGTCCGGCAGGAATCGTGGTTGTTAATAAAGGAACTGAATCGGAAATTGTAGAAATTGAAACAAATAATTTCACTCCCGGCGAACGGTTTTACTGGTATTCTCTGACAGGCGGAGAGCTGGAGGGAGAATTTTCGAGACGCGTTGCAATTAACGATCAAACTACAAACCTGGTGGCCGGTGGGCCATCCAATTATAATGATATTTCGGCTTGGGCGGCAGAGACTGAGGGCGGAATTACTCTTGAGGCAGAACCCTGGTCAGTGAATTATCTTATTTTGGAGGGATTCAAAACGAATGTCGCTGAAACGAAGCATAGTACCGAAAATGTTTTTGAAATCTATCCAAATTATCCCAATCCTTTTTACAACAATACCACGATTAGCTACCGGTTAAAAAAACCTGCGCAGGTGAAGGTTGGAATCTATAACATAAACGGTCAGTTGGTTAAAAGGATCGAGGATGATAAAAAAACTACTGGTTTTTACCAATTGAAGTGGAATGGCAAAAATGAAAAGGGAAATATAGTTCCCGGCGGCATCTATTTTTACAGGTTTGAATTTATCACACAGGTTGGTTTTTACTCAGAAACGAAAAATATGAGCTTCATCCGGTAAATTTTTCAGGCAAAAAAATACCGCAGCTTGTTCACTGCGGTTTTTTTTATACTGTTTCGAAATTGATTTTTCTTAAAATCCATTGATAATTCCGAGGAAATCTTCGGCTTTGAGTGAAGCGCCGCCTATGAGTCCGCCGTCAACATCTTCGTTGGCAAACAATTCTTTGGCATTCGATGGCTTGCAGCTTCCACCGTAAAGAATGGAAGTTTCCTGCGCCACTTCGTTGCCAAATTTTTCAGCAATAATGGAACGGATAAACGCGTGAATTTCCTGCGCCTGGTCTGATGTGGCTGTTTTGCCGGTTCCGATGGCCCAGATGGGTTCGTAGGCAATCACCAGTTTTTTGAAATCGTCGGCTGAAAGCTGGAAAACGGTTTCTTTCAACTGCTTTTTCACAAAGTCATTTTGTGTCCCGGCTTCACGGATTTCGAGCGGTTCTCCGCAGCAGTAAATCGGCGTGAGGTCGTTTTCAAATGCCAGTGTCAGTTTTTTATTGAGTGTTTCGCTGGTTTCGCCGTAATATTCACGACGTTCAGAGTGGCCCAAAATAACGTATTCGGCACCGGTTGATTTTACCATTTCGGCTGATACTTCGCCGGTGAAAGCACCTTTTGGTTCAGCTGCACAGTTTTGCGCCGACACACCGATTCTGTCAGTATCAACAGTTTCAACAACTTTTGTGAGATGGGTAAACGGCGTTCCCAACACTACAACAACGTCGTCAGCACCTTCTTTGGCAACCAGTTCGTTTACTTCTTTTGCAAGTTGAACACCTTCCTGCAAGTTGGTATTGCATTTCCAGTTTCCTGCTACTATTTTTTTTCTCATTTTTCTGATATTTAAGTTTTTAAATTTTATTCTAATACAAAATTAACAGCTTGTACAACAATACTATAATTCTTTCTCTCTAAAATTTTACAATTAACTATTAATTGATGAATTCGTTTTGAAATTCTTCCGGTGTGGGAATGTCGTTGTAATGGTACTTGGCCACAACGGTTCCGTCTTTAATTACCATCAGTCCCGGATTTGAACGCACAATCGTTTTCAGGGTAATTTCATCGCAGTTGAAAAATTCGAAGGCGATGTCATGTTCTTGTGCAAATGCTCTCGATTCATCGGGCAGGGAAGATGTAAGTGCAATAAATTCCATATTGTTTTCCATTGCCCAGTTGGCAAGTGTATTAATTTCACCGAGCGGTTGGGTGGCAGTTTTGTTTAAATCGTAGGCTATGAGCATGAAGACATAATTTTCATCATATAAAAAGAAGTCGATAATATTGTCTCCTTCCGGTGTCTCAATCCTGAAATCGTGGATGGGCGGCTCGTAGCCTTCTTTTACCAGAATCGACTCCATGTCGTGGTATTCCCAGTTCAGCGTGTCCTGCCACGGATAATTTTCTTCGGTGAACTCTTCCACCTCGCCGGTATTTTTGTTTTTGTAGTAGAAGATGTTATCGTATTCATCTTGTGGGGCATCTTCAGGAACTTCCATGCTTTCCGGAATGTTTATGCCCACTTTAAACGGTCTGAAATCAAATATTGGCAAATGATTGTAAGAATAAATCCCAGCCCATATGTATGCAGCGGTAAAAATTCCTGCCAGAACATACCGTGCTTTCTTGCCCATAATTTCAGGCATGTCGTTCCGGTAGCGGAAAACAATGAGGGTGAGCCCCATCAGAACAATATTTTTATAAAATGTTTCCCAGTTGGAAATAACCAGTGCGTCGCCAAAGCAGCCGCAGTCGGTTACCGGATTTTTAATGGCGATCCAGAGCGTGAGCGGCAAAAAGAAAGCCATGAACAGTAATGCCAGCCAGGAAAAAAAGCGGTGAAAAACATTGAAAAGAAGCCCAACACCAATGGCAAATTCTGCAAACGAAAGGATTACCCCGAGAGGGAAAGCGGCCCATGTCAGCCATTCAACCCCCATGGCATTAAAATAGTCGGTAAACTTATAGGCCGACCCCCAGGGATCAATTCCTTTAACAAAACCTGAAAAAATAAAAGTGATTCCCACCAATATGCGGGAAATATGTTTAACTGCCTTCATATTCAATTAAATTTGATTGTCGTCTTCAAAATCGATTTTTATCAATGCAAAAACCGCATAGTTTATAATATCGAGGTAATTGGCATCAATGCCTTCTGAAACAACTGTTTTCCCCTGATTGTTTTCAATTTGCCTGGTACGTTTCAGCTTCATCAAAATCAAATCGGTGTACGAACTCACGCGCATTTTTCGCCAGGCTTCATCGTAATCGTGGTTTTTGTCCAGCATCAGACCTTTAGCCCGCTGAAAGTAACTGTCGTAAAGTTCGAGTGTTTTCGCTTTGTCAAGCTCAGTTTCCGATGGTTGCAGTTCCAGTTGTATCAACCCAATTATCGCATAATTGATGATTCCGATAAATTCGGGCCGAATTCCTTCATTAACTTTTGAAATACCTTTTTCTTCAAGGCTTCTAATCCGGCTTGCTTTTATGTAAATCTGATCGGTAAGTGATTTGGGCCTCAAAATTCGCCACGCCGTTCCGTAGTCATCCATTTTTTTTGAAAAAACAGAACGGCAGGCGGCTATAACCTCATCATATTGTTGATTTGTTTTTTCCATGCTCTTTAAATTGGGGCATAAAAATATTAAAATTTGATGAATTTGAGGGGTTTTGTTATACATTTGTACAACTGTATTGTTTAACCATAAAACATTTTGCTTATGTTGATTACCCAGTCGGTGGGTAAATTCCTCAAACGGAAAAACTCGATCAACCTGGGTGGAGAACTTATTGAATTTTCCAACCCGGTAGTTATGGGAATCATAAATGTAACGCCCGATTCGTTCTTCGACGGTGGAAAACTGGAGGATGAAAAAGTTTTACTGGCAGCAGTTGAAAAAATGGTTGCCGACGGGGCTACTTTTATCGATGTTGGTGCAGTTTCAACAAAACCGGGAGCCGCAATGGTTTCTACCAAAGAGGAGCTGGGCAGACTTTTGCCGGCAGTTCATGCTATTCGAAATAATTTTCCCGATGTCCATCTGTCAATTGACACATTCCGTTCATGGGTGGCCGTTAGAGTAATTGATGAAATTGGACCTATTATCGTAAATGACATATCAGGGGGGACACTCGATTCAAAAATGTTTGAAACCGTTGGGAAAATGAATGTGCCTTATATTTTAACGCATATCCAGGGAACTCCGCGAACAATGCAGGAAGATCCCCAATACGATGATGTTGTAAGAGATGTTTCGAACTGGCTGAGCGAAAGAGTAAAAAAACTGACAAAACTGGGTGTGAAAGATGTTATAATTGACCCCGGGTTTGGGTTTGGGAAAAATATTCAGCATAATTATGATTTACTTAATCGTCTCGACTCGTTTAAAGTTTTTCAGCTTCCGGTAATGGTTGGACTAAGCCGTAAGTCGATGATTTGTAAATTGTTGAACTGTTCTCCTGAAGAAGCGTTGAACGGAACATCAGTTTTAAACAGCATGGCACTTCTTGGCGGAGCTGACATACTCAGGGTGCATGATGTGAAAGAAGCCATGGAATCGATTAAAATTTACGAAGCATTAAAATCTACTGTTAAATAATGCCGGCATTTATTACCATACGTTTTCTCGATATTCTCGATATCCTGCTGGTGGCACTGCTGTTGTATCAGCTTTACCGGCTTATCAAGGGCACCTTGGCATTTAATATTGTCATCGGTTTATTTTCGTTGTATTTACTTTGGCTGGTAGTGCGTGCATTAAACATGCAGCTGCTGGGGTCAATTATGGGCCAGTTTATCGGGGTGGGGGTGTTGGCATTAATTATTGTTTTTCATCCGGAGATCAGGAAATTTCTGGTTTTTATTGGCACCAACTACAACGTAAACCGTGTGCTTTCGCTCGACAAACTGTTTGGCACCGGCAAAGAAAAAAATATCGATGAAGAACAAATTGAAATGCTGGCAGATGCCTGTTTTTCGCTTTCAAAATCAAAAACAGGGGCTTTAATAGTTGTGGCCGGCAAGCTGGAACTGAACGAACAAATCAACACCGGGGAAAAACTGGATGCTGAAATTTCGTCGTCGTTACTGCGCACTATCTTTTTTAAAAATACACCGCTGCACGACGGTGCAGTAATAATCCGCGATCATAAAATAGCCGCAGCCGGCTGTATTCTCCCTTTAACCCAGCGCGACGTGGACAAAACACTCGGGCTCAGGCACCGTGCTGCAATTGGTATTACTGAAAATACCGATGCCATTTCAATTATGGTATCTGAAGAACGGGGCTCGGTTTCCTTTGCCAAAGAAGGAGAAATAAAAAGAAGGGTTTCAAGAGAAGTGTTAATAAGCTTTTTGGAAGAAAATATTGGCGTTAAAGAAGATTAAAATAATATTCGCCCAAACATAAATAATTTAAAATTAGTGGCTTTGAACAGAATTTGTGAATTGTTTGGAATAAAATACCCTGTTATTCAGGGTGGAATGGTTTGGTGCTCGGGATGGAAACTGGCATCGGCAGTGAGTAACAACGGAGGACTGGGATTAATAGGAGCCGGTTCTATGCACCCGGAAACACTCAGGGAACACATCGGGAAAATGAAACAGGCGACCTCCAAACCATTTGGGGTGAACGTACCGCTGCTCTATCCTGAAACTGAAAAGATAATGGACATTATTGCCGAGAATCAGGTGCCAATTGTATTTACCTCGGCCGGCAGTCCCAAAAAGTGGACGGGCTGGCTCAAAGATCGCGGAATTAAAGTGACACATGTAGTTTCAGGTTCGGTGTTTGCCCAAAAAAGCGAAGCTGCCGGAGTTGATGCTATTGTGGCAGAAGGTTTTGAAGCAGGCGGGCACAACGGACGGGACGAAACTACCACGCTAACTTTGATTCCTGCAGTGCGAAAAGCAACAAGCCTGCCTTTACTTGCTGCCGGCGGAATTGCTTCAGGTCAGGCTATGCTTGCCGCTATGGTTTTGGGGGCCGATGGCGTGCAGGTTGGTTCCCGGTTTGCCATCTCCGAAGAATCATCGGCACATATTGCTTTTAAAAACCGTGTTGCAGAACTTGGTGAAGGCGGAACAAAACTGGCTTTGAAAAAACTGGCACCAGTCCGATTGGTTAAAAATGGATTCTTTAATTTGGTTGATGAAGCTGAGAAACGTGGCGCTTCTGTTGAAGAGTTATTGAAACTTCTGGGAAAAGGCAGGGCCAAAAAAGGAATTTTTGAAGGCGATTTGGACGAAGGGGAATTGGAAATCGGGCAGGTTTCGGCACAATTTAATGATATAAAACCGGTCAAGGAAATCATGGAGCAACTAATTGCCGAATACCAAATGGCTAAACAACTGGCTTCTTCAGAATCAAAATTTATATTTTAACCAGATTGCTACAAGTTTTGTGGTGGCGGAAAAAGTGACTTCAATCGTTCGTCGAGGTTGAAATAGTGAAACGCCAGAAAAGTGAAGGGAAACACCCAGAGCAACGAGGTAATTACAGATGCAATACCCGTCCATGCCCAGTAGGAAACAGAATAGCCGGCAGCTACCGAGCCGGTCATACTGCCACTTTCAGTTACTTCTCCGGTCAACATGTTCGGAACGGAAAGCAGAATACCGGATAAATAAATGATGGCCACTCCCGTCAGGTTAATAAGAAAAGTGTTCCACCATTGTACGTTTACAAGCCGGAATGAGCGTTGCATCGACTGCCCCAGACTATTCTTTTCAAAAAGATAAACCACTACCAAAATAGAAAAGGTATTGCCAAAATAAATTCCTGGCAAAATACAGAGAAAAAATCCCGCCAGCACCAGAAGAAATAGAACAAAGCCTGCCTTTATTGCCTGCAGCGAGTTTGAAAACAGTTGGGGACTGATGTCAGCAATGCTAAAATTACTTTTTCCCTCTTTTATGTAGGCTTCAATGTAGGTGTAATAAGCACCTACAAAAAGCGATTGCACAAAAATGGTAAACAGCGACGCCAGAAAGAAATGCATATAAACCGGCCCGAAATTGGCCATCAGCGCTTCAGTGTCCCGAATGTCAATTTTTTCAAGAATATTGCGTTGCACATGTACCTGCAAAAATGCATTCACAATAATAAACGGCAAAACGTAAGTGCTTATAAGCCTGAAAACAGTTTTATATTCCTGTTTAATAAATTCGAACGAATCGCTGAATATTTCAGCGATTTCTCTTTTTTTACGAAACTGAATTTCATTTTCGGCCATAGAGGTAAATTCTTTACTCGAAAGTGGTTTGGTCTATCTGGTATTTATTGCGGTCGGTGGCGCTGCGCGAAACAAGTTCACCCAGAAAACCAGCCAGGAAAAACTGTGCCCCGATAATCATTGCAGTCAGGGCAATATAAAAATAGGGGCTGTTGGTAAGTAAGTTGCCCACAATTCCATGCTTAAGCTGAATAATTTTTTCAATGCCCAGCCAGATAGCGGCAGCCAGGCCAACCAGTATCATTATAATGCCGAGAACACCAAAAAAATGCATAGGGCGTTTTACAAACCGGGATATAAACATTACAGACAACAAATCGAGCGGGCCCCTGATAAAGCGTTCCGCCCCAAATTTTGTTACCCCGAATTTTCGTTCGCTGTGCTGAACCACTTTTTCGCCAATGTTGTTGTAGCCTGCCCATTTTGCCAAAACAGGAATATAGCGGTGCATTTCGCCATATACCTCGATGCTTTTTACCACGTTTTTGCGGTATGCTTTCAGGCCGCAGTTCATATCGTGCAGTTTAATTCCTGTCATGCGTCGCACTGTCCAGTTATAAAACTTACTGGGAAGGTTTTTGGTCAGCACCGGATCTTTCCTTTTTTTCTTCCAGCCTGATACCAGGTCGTAGCCCTCTTCCTTTACCATGTGGAAGAGTTCGGGAATTTCGCCCGGATTGTCCTGAAGGTCGGCATCCATGGTTATTACCACATCGCCCTTCACAATGTCAAATCCACAGAAAAGGGCAGCCGATTTTCCGTAGTTGCGCCTGAACTTAATTCCTTTAATATTTGAATTTTCTTTTTGAAGATTTTGAACCACCTCCCAGGAATTGTCTTTGCTGCCATCGTCAATCATTATAATTTCGTATGAAAACTGGTTTTCATCCATTACTTTTTTTACCCACGAGGCCAGTTCCGGCAACGATTCTTCTTCATTATACAACGGCACCACAACGGAGATATCCATATTCAATTTAAGTTCAGTTTTAATTTATTCATTAATAATTTCTGATGGCTTTTTCTGGGTAAAAATGGAGGTTAAAAGTGAAATAATTAATCCAACAAAAGTTCCTCCCAAAATTCCTGAAAGAGCCAATATCCAGGGTTTCTGAAACCGGGTGGCTATATCAATTGCCATTTCCATTTGTGCTTCAGGTACATTGCCCTGTTTTACAATTTGTTCTTCAGTAAAAAGGCGCATTTGTTCCTGCAAAGAAGGATCAATCACTTCGTAAAGCAGATAGGTGTAAATCGAAGACAAAACAGATGCAAAAAGCACTGTTAATACGCCTACTCCCAATGCCTGACCGTAATTCATGGTGCCACCGAGCGATTTTCGGTAAGCAAGCTGGGCTACAACAACTCCGGCAATCATTATAGCGTAACTAACCCATTGTGAGGATTTTGAAAATGTATTTCCGGTTACATAGTAAACAACCGAGAGCAAAATAACAGCAACACCCAAATAAATACCATAAGTAAGTGATGTTGACCAGATTGATGAAGATTTTTGTTCCATGATTATTTGTTTTTAGGTAAAGTTTCCTGCAAATATATGCTATTTTTTTCCGTATGATAGATACAGTGCCTAAAATATGTCGCAAAAGAAGTTATCCAAAAATGCTGCAGACGTTATTTCCTGCAGCTTTAAATTATTTTCAGTGAAACTTTCAGGTTTAATTTGTGGGATATATAAAATTTTCTACTTTTGTCGCCGGGTAAGTCCTGTGCGACCAGCTCCTGCTGAATTCCCCCAGGGTCGGAAGGCAGCAAGGGTAGGCGGTTGTAGCGGTGCGACACAGGTAGCTTACCCACTTTTTTTTAAAGAAAAAAAGGTGGTGAAAGTTTGAAAAAAGTTTTGCAGATTAAAAAATAAATTCCTTACTTTGCGCCGCTGTTTTGAAAAAGCAAACGTTCTGAAAGTACTGAAAAGAAAGGCCGGATATAATAAACGGTTTGAAATATGATGCCGAATTAGCTCAGTTGGTCAGAGCACGTTCCGCCGATTGGCGGATCGGAGGTCCTCAGCCAGGGAGTAAAAAGGCAAAGTGAATTTAAAATATTGAAAAAAAGCCGAATTAGCTCAGTTGGTCAGAGCACGTGATTTGTAATCTCGGGGTCCTCAGTTCGAATCTGAGATTCGGCTCAAATAAAATTCGGGGAGATACCGAAGCGGTCAAACGGGGCAGACTGTAAATCTGTTGGCTAAGCCTTCGGAGGTTCGAATCCTCCTCTCCCCACAAAGCTCTGCATTAAAAGATGCGGGGCTTTTTTTATGCTTTCAATTTTTTTCACCATAATACTTTTCACATAAAATACTCTTTGAATTGTAAAGGTGAGTTCGGTTTCCTGAAAATTTATGATATTCGCATTCAATTTAACCGGAGAAAATGAAAAATAAATGGCCGCTTTTTACGGGTCTGGCATTATTAACAATCGGAATAATTTTCAAAATTATTTTAACAAACGTTGCTTTCCCCATCTTGTTAATAGTAACAGGGATTCTGTTTAAAGTATATTTCGTTTTCAAAAAAATTAAAGGTGCAGAATACCGGCCCGGTTATGAGTTGATAGTATTGTTTGTGGGGTTGGTGCTTTTTTCTTCGGGCATACATTTGGAGAAAACATTTCTTGTAATTGAACCGTTGTATTTCAAAATCGCAGGTATAATATTGAAAATTATTTTTGTGCTTTTGTTCATTAGAAAAACCAGGTTGAAATAAAAAAGATGATTCAAAAAACTTTTATCAGACAAATAATTTTACTGACAATCCTTTTGGTTTCATGCATTCCAGTGGTTGCACAGCATAATCATAGCCAAAGTCATAATCGTATCCAACATGACGAACACAAAATTCACATTGGAGTAGGAGCGGGAATAGCATCTTTTGTGGGAGAAGAAGGTTTGGAACCTGCTTTACACCTGCATTTGTTACGGAGGTTAAATGCCGAAAGTAAATGGAGTATGGGAATAGGATACGAGGGGATTAAAGGGGAAGAGTGGCACAACGGAGTAAACCTGCTGGTGAATTACCGGCCGGCTCATTTTCTTTCTTTTAATGTCGGGCCCGGAGTCGTTTTTGAAAAAGAGGAAAACGAAACTGAAGTTTTGCCGGCTTTTCATGCTGAGAGCGTTTTCGAGTTTACCATTTCCGGCATTCACCTGGGACCCATGCTGGGGTTTGGATTTAACAAAGAACACACCCACTTTTCGGCCGGAATTCATTTGGGTTTAGGTTTTTAAAGAGCACATATTTCCTTATTTTTATTGTTTCAACAAATAATGAGTTATGTCGCGCAGGATAAATCAGTTCAGTAACGGGGGTTTTATTGAATTTGACACCGGCAGTTTCGATGACTGGTGTGTTTTTTTGACGCGCTCAAACGGCAAACGGTTTGCCCCTACGGATATTCAGTATTTTTCACGACTTAAAAAACTGGGTGAAAAATATGGCTCACAGAAAATTTATGAAGATTTTGTTGTTGTTTTTAACCGTACCCAAAGGGATATTGCCCCACCCATACTGAAATTAATCCGTTTGCTTAGCCGTTTTTATGAAAAAGATGCGCTTGAAGTTGAAATCTGGTTTAACGTATTGTATGCGGGCATGATTGCCGAAGAAAACAAGGGAAACGCCATTTTGGGCAAACGAATAAAAAGACTGGGGTTGTACCAGGTTTTAATTGAAGATTTGAAACCGGAGGACGCAGCCACTTTCAGCAAAGGAAAAAGGTGGAAGGAACTGCACCAGTTAATGAAAAAGCAGGGTTTTTGATTTTGTTTCTGTCTTCCCGGGGATTAAAAATTTCTTTTAATACGTCATCCTTGCTGTGCCCGTTTACCTTCCGGCTTTCTTTATCGTTTTTGAAATATACTTCCAGTATTTTTTATGGAATTTTCTGCCTTCTTTTCCGATGATTTTGTGATAAGTCCGCGGCTCATCATCGGGATTGAATTTCATTTTTTCGCGGTTTTCGTAAAGTGCAGTCACCTCTGGATGAAATTGCACGGCAAAAACATGCGGATAAGTACTATGGGCAAGAGCTTCCACAATTTTTCCGTCGGGTGAAACAGCGGTAACTTCCATTCCTTTTCCCAACTTCTTGGGAGCCTGGTGATGACTGCTGTAAACCATCGGGTTTGAAGATTTCCGGACTTTCATTTTTCGGGTAAAAAACGGGTGTTCAGTAAACCGGATAGAGTGAAAATTGATGCCCATCAGTTGCGGATCGTTTGAAACGTTTTGCCAGTAATTGCAGTGCAGATTCTCTTTGTCGGTTTGCAGGATGTCTTCATTGGATTGGGTGCCGTAAATTTCTGCCGGAATATCCTGGATAAGTGTGCCTCCGGTGGCCACATTCATGGTTTGCATGCCCAGGCAAAAACCGGTAATAAAATATTCCGGATTTTCTTCCAGAAAAGGTGTGAAATTTTCGTTGTGAAAACTCCCCAGCAAATGAAACAGGAAAGTGGTTTCAAAATAGTGCCTTTCAGGATCAGTAACCACGGAAAGCGTGTTCTGCTCCCCGTAAACAACCGGCGGAATATCCGGGCCTCCAAAAAAAATAATTCCTAATGAATTTTGAAAAACAAATTTCAATTCTTCCGAAAGAATATTGTTTTCAAACAACCTCTTTTCTCTCAGGTTGCCTCTGAATTCATGCAGTTTGAAATGATGATATCCGTTTTCTTCGATGAAGTCACGGGTTTTTTCAAAATCGTAATTTTGGTTTTCATAATAAACTCCTACAAAATGAATTTCATGAAGATTGAGTTTGAGCAATCCATTGTTAACAAGATAATTAACTGTTTTTAAGTTGGCTGTTGTTGGATTTGCGAGCAGGATGTATTTTTTATCAGTATCAAAATTATCTCTAAAGAAATTCTGACCTGTAAGGTGTATTGCAATTGCAATAAAAAGGATAAACCAACTAAACTTCTTCATAATCGAAAATTGAATGCAACTCCAAATATAGATTTAAGCTCAAGATATTACAATAATGAACCTAAAACATTTTCGTTAAACTAAAAACTTAGTTTTGGTTATGATTGATAATAAGATATTTATGATTAAATATTTAAATAAACTAACAATTTAGTTTGAAAACTAAAATATTAGTTTTATATTTGAAAAAAGAAAATAAAAGCTGGTTGACCACAAGGAGTAGAGTAGAGGATTGATCCGGATTGCATTGAAAGTAGAAATGTACTTCAGTTTAACTGATTTTTAAAAACTAAGAATTATGGAAACAAAAAAGTCAAACAAAGCAGACCTCGAAAACAAGCGGAACACCTTCTTTTTAACCGGGCTTGTAATTGCGTTATCGGTCATTTTACTGGCCTTCAACTGGAGAGTGCAACCCGGCAGTGTGGAATCGCTCGGCATTTTGGTGTCGGAGGAAGTGGAGGAAGAGATTATACCCATTACTCGTGCACCCGAGGTAAATCCACCGCCACCACCGCCGCCTCCAAAAGTTGTGGAAGTGCTGAATATTGTGGATGATGATGTGGAAATTGATGAAGAGCTTGTGATTCAGGATTCGGAAGCCGACGATAATACAATTATCGATATTCAACCGGTTTTACAAACACATGAAGATGAGGAGGAAGATGAGGAAGAAATTTTTTACTTTGCTGAGGATCCGGCTGAATTTCCGGGAGGCGACAGAGCACTGTACAAATATATTAACGATGCAGTAAACTATCCCATAATAGCCCAGGAGAACGGCATTCAGGGGAAAGTGTATGTGAAATTTGTTGTAAATGAACAGGGTGCCGTAAGCAATGCCGAAGTATTAAGGGGAGTCGATCAGTCGCTGAATAATGAGGCCCTGCGGGTTATAAATAGTTTGCCCAATTTTAAGCCCGGCAAACAACGCGGAAAACCAGTTAAGGTTTATTACAATGCGGTGATAAATTTTCAATTACAATAAAATTTTGCAAGGTGCTTGAAAATTATTTCCAATTCAACTAACTTGTTAGTTTACAGGCACAATTTTTGTGGCCAAAAGTTTAGATTTAAAATAGTTAATCAGATTAAAATGAAAGAACTTACAAAAGCGGAAGAACAGGTGATGCAGTTGCTTTGGCAAAAAGAAAAGGCGTTTGTTAAAGATTTGATTGAAGAAATGCCCGAGCCGAAGCCGGCTTATAACACGGTTTCTACCATTATTCGCATTCTGGAGAAAAAAGGATTTGTGGGGCACACTGCCTACGGGAAAACCCATGAATACCATCCGCTTGTCTCGAAAAAAGAGTACACCCGCTCGTTTATGAGAAACTTTATGCGCAACTACTTCAGCGGTTCGTTTAAAGAGATGGTTTCATTTTTTGCCCAACAGGACAACATGAGCCTTTCAGAATTAAATGAACTGATGGACGACGTGAAGCGCGATTTGGAAAACGATAATCCTGAAAGAGATGAATAGTACAGTTAATTTTATACTGGAATCCGGAATCAGCCTCTCGTTACTGGCCACTATTTACGTAATTTTTCTGCGTAAGGAGACGTTTTTCAGACTGAACCGTTTGTTTTTGCTGGGCTCGCTTTTATTTTCTGTAGTTCTGCCGTTTCTCAAATTCAGGGTGTATGAACCGCAGCCGGTGATGCTTTCGGAAATAACGGTTACGCCGTATCGAAATGTATTGGAATCAGTAACTGTTTATGGCCAGGATTTGACGGTAACCGTTGAACAGGCCGTGCTTTCAACCACTTTGCTGATTTGGATTTACCTTGCGGGCGTGGCCTTTTTCCTTGGCAGGTTTTTATTTCGTGTGGCTCAAATTGTAGTTGTCATTCTGAAAAATCAGGTGCAGAAGCACGACCGTTTTAATCTGGTAGTCCTGGAAAAAGAGTGCAGCCCGTTTTCTTTTATGAATTATGTTTTCGTGAGCCGCCCGTTGCAAAACACCGAAGGCTACGACCGCATGATGGCGCACGAAATGGAACACATTAAACAAGGGCATTCGCTCGATGTTTTAATTCTTGAACTGCTCACTGCTTTTCAGTGGTTTAATCCGTTTATGTGGATGCTGCGCCGTGCCATTCGCGAGAACCATGAGTTTTTGGCCGATCAGGCGGTGCTTGGCTCCGGTGTAAACCGCGGCTATTACAAAAAACTTTTGCTAAATCAGTTTGCCGGTGGACAGCTGGTGTTAACCAATAATTTCAATTATTCACTAATTAAAAACCGAATTAAAATGATGTCAAAAATGAAATCTTCGAAAATAGCTAACGTGAAAATTATTTTGGGCGTTTTGACTGCCCTTGCACTGATAGTATTTTTTGCCTGTGAGCAGAAAGAAACAATGGAACTGGAGGAACCAATAGTTGAGGAAAATGTAGTTACAATAAAATCTACGCTCCTGGAGGATGGCCGAATGAAAATTGAAGGAACAGCAGAAGACATGGAAGAGTTTACAAAACGGTACTCCGACGTAAACAGTTTTAAAATTGAAACCGATAGCCTCGGAAATGTCTTTTTGGTTCAGAAAGAAGAAGAAACACCGAAATCACTCGACACCGATGCAGATGTATTCTTCATCGTGGAAGATATGCCGGAGTTTCCGGGTGGAGAAATGGCTTTACGCAAATACATTGCAAATAATATTAAGTATCCGGAGGCAGCGCAGGATAATGGTATTCAGGGAAAAGTGTATGTTACTTTTGTGGTTTCAAAAGATGGCAGCGTGGCCAATGCCAAAATTGCCCGCGGGGTTGATCCTGCGCTCGACAAAGAAGCTTTGCGCGTGGTAAACAGCCTGCCCAAATGGACGCCCGGAAAACAGCGGGAAGAGAATGTGAACGTGAGCTACACCGTACCAATAAATTTTGCGCTTCAATAAAGTTGAAATGTTAATTTGCCCTTCCAGTGAAAGTGATGAGTCTGCAATTGAAACAGGTTTTCTCTTTCGCAGGAAGGGCAATTTCATTTTAATGAGGAAAATCTAATTGCTATGAATAAATTTCTGCTTATTCTGCTATTCATTCCCACAATTGTTTTGTCGCAGGAAAAAATTGATTTGTTGATTTTGAAACGCGACTATAATGAGGCGTTGCAGCTAATTGAAAAACATATTCATGAAAAACCGGATGCCGGACTTTTTATGAAAAAGGGAATTGTGTTCAACCAAATGCAAAATTACCGCGAAGCAGTGAATGCCTTCTCAAAAGCCTTGGAATTGCAGCCTGCCAACCCGGAAGTTAACATCGAACTGGCCGATGCGCTTTCCACATTGGGGAACCACCATGATGCCACGGAGCATTACCAAAAAGCAGTTGACGAGCAACCGGGCAATCTGCCAGTCGCCGGAAAGCTGGGCAGAAATTACATTCAACTTAAAAACTACCGAAAAGCGTTTTCGGTTTTTGAAAATATTTACCAGGCCGATTCTTCCAATGTTTTCTGGAACAAACAGTTTGCGTATTGCGCCTATCAAACCAATAAAAAAGAGCTGGCAACACGTTTGTATGAAAAGGTGCTGGAGTTAAATCCGCGCGATTATTCATCTTATTTCAACCTGATGAAACTTTATGCAGCCCGGAAAAATAATGATAAAATTGTCGCTCTCTTCAATAAAGGAATAAAGCAATTCCCGGGTGATCCGGATTTTTATTTGGAGATGGCCAATTTTCAGTTTGGGCTCCGAAATTACGAATCTGCCAAAGCCGAATTTGAAAACTACTACTCGGCGGGTGGGGATTCCGTTTACAAAATCAATCTGAATTATGCCATCTGCTGCTACTTTGCCGGTTACGAAAAGCAATCGCTTAACCTTTTACGCTCCCTTTACACATTGAATCCGAACGATTCTTTTGTTTTGTTCTACAGGAGTTTGTGCAACAAAAAACTGGTAAACTACGAGAAAGCAGAAGAATATATGGAAGCAGCCATCGAAATGTCGTACCCAACCTACCTTCCCGAAATGTATCATCATTTGGGACAAATTCTTGGTCAGCAACGCAAGTTTGAAGAATCGATTGAAGCGCTTAAAAAAGCCTATGAACTAAATCCTTCAGCTCATGAAGTACTTTTTGAAATTGCCACCACTTACGAAGAGTTTAATTCCAATAAAACACTGGCGCTCAATTATTACCAAATTTATTTGAAAGAAGCCGGGGAAGAAGCCAGGAATGTAACCTATGCCCTCAATCGTATTGAACGCATTAAAGAAGATATGTTTTTTGAAGATTGATTCGTGATTAAAAATCGTTTAACCCGGTTTTGTCGCGCACCAGGTTGGCCAGCTGAACACGGCTTTTTACGTCGGTTTTCGTGTAAATTCTATGCGTGTGATCTTTTACGGTTTGAAGCGTTATAAAAAGTTTTTCGGCAATGGCTTTGTTGGTTTTCCCGGTACAAATTTCCCGTACAATTTCTGCTTCCCGCTTCGAAATTTCATATTTCGTGCAAAACGATTCAAAATCCATGTTTTTAATTTCCGTGGCATTTTCATGAGCCAGGTATTTTAGCCTGACCGGGAAAACGACACTTGCACCAAACATGGCCAGCAACGCTAAGTTTGTTGAAACGAAACCGAAAGCATCGAAAAAGATCAGCAAAAAGGTATAAAGGACCACACCGGAAAAATAGATGAAAAAAGTTTTCTGCAATTCTTTTTTTGGAAAAGGGACATTTGCACTCTTTTTGGGGTTCACAAAAGGCAAAATTAACACAGCATTAACAATAAGATTAAAACCAGTCAATGCCCAAACAATTGAAATATCAGGCTCTCCCGGAAGCTGAATGAAATTGTTCTGAATGGCAAATGTGAGCAACAGCAAAGACCCTATAAATCCAACGAAATAAGCATAAACAACCGGTTTCGGAATTTTATAATTATTCAGGTTGAAGCCGAATTTCAGTAACATATACCAGCTCACAATTAAAAACGGGGTGCCCAAAACAGGCACGTAAAATGCAAGTTTACTGGTTAGTTCAGCGCTCAAATCAATGTCGGCAATAATTTCCCGGATTGCCAGGTTGCCCCAAATGCCGTAAATAAAAAATGAGAAAAGAAAAATTTGCTGGTACAGCAGAATTTGCAGCACCGGCTTTTTCAGTTTTTGAAAACACTGATACGAAACAAGTGTACCAATAACTGCCAATCCGGTAGTTGCGATAAAAGTGGCCAGATACGAAAAATACTCAATAAA
This sequence comes from Bacteroidota bacterium, assembly GCA_051747885.1. Classification (GTDB taxonomy): domain Bacteria; phylum Bacteroidota; class Bacteroidia; order Bacteroidales; family Prolixibacteraceae; genus Tangfeifania. The sequence goes on from JBNJGR010000010.1 coordinate 25,440, forward strand.
CATTTTATGGTTTACTACTTTGGTAGTGGATACAAATCTAACGAATTGCCTCAGTTGTTGCTGCCTACCAAAGTAGTGAATATTTAAAATCCAACCAAAGTAGGAAGGATATTTTTTATGGAAGGCCTACATTTGAATCAACAATACGGGAAAGCAGAAAATTTTAAAACTTGAAAAAATGGAAAAAGAAAAACATTACAATTTAGTTCCTTCGGTTGGTGGAAGTTTTAGTTACGGCTGGCGCACCATGTTCGGAAAACCGTTTTTGCCACTTTTGCTGGCTGTAATTATTGCCGGACTTTTAAGAGGTCCTTTGAGTGTAAATTACCAGGTTGACAGTGGAAACTGGATGGATTTTGTGTGGGTGATGCCCGCTGCTATATTCGGCTTAGCCTACGGATTCCTTTTTCTTCCGGTAATTACTTACGGTGAGAAATACCTGTTTTTGAAAGGTATGCGTGACGAAGAAACAGAAATTAAGGTTTTGTTTGACGGATTTAGAGGTAAATACCTGCAAATTGTTTTGGCCAATTTAATTGTGGTTGCATTAACAGTAATTGGGTTGGTATTATTAATTGTGCCGGGTATAATTGTTGCCTGTCGCCTGGCATTTGTGCCTTATCTGGTAATGGACAAAGATTTGGAAGCCATGCAGGCCGTGGAAAAAAGCTGGCAGATGACCCGGGGCCACGGCTGGAAAGTATTCTGGATGGCAATTGTGTCAATCTTTGTTGTATTTGCAGGATTAATTGCGTTTGTTGTTGGAGTCATTGTTTCAATAATGTGGTACCATGCGGCTTTTGCAACACTTTATCAATCTGTTTTAAACCAAAGCGATGATGAAAATCCAATCCCGATTTTAGGGGTGAATGAAGTATAAATACAGAATTATCAATAATGAAGAAGCCCGGAATTTTCCGGGTTTTTTGTTTTATGTGAATTACTTTGTTCGTATTTTGGAAGCCTAATTTTTAGGAATGAAGAAAACGTTACTACTGATATTTTTTTATTGGATTTCGAACCTGGCATTTGCCCAGTACTTCCAAACGGGACAGGACCCGGCTTCCATAAAATGGCGCCAGATTGATACGGAAAATTTCCAATTGATTTACCCAGATTATTATGAAGAACAGGCACAGGAACTGGCCGGAAAACTGGAAGCTGTTTACAATTATGGTTCTTATTCGCTTAAGCATAAACCCCGGAAAATATCGGTAGTATTACATACCCAAACGGTTAAATCAAACGGACTGGTAGCCTGGGCGCCCAAACGTGCTGAGTTTTATACCACGCCACATCAGGAAATTTATCCGCAGGACTGGCTCGAACAACTGGCACTGCACGAATTCAGACATGTTGTGCAGATCGATAAGGTGAACAGTTTGCTACCCGGAATTGTGAAAGCAGTACTTGGCGAACAGGGCACTGCACTGGTATTTGGCGGGTACCTGCCCTGGTGGTTTATTGAAGGAGATGCAGTGGTTACTGAAACTGCATTAAGTGACCATGGCCGTGGCCGGTTTCCTTCTTTTTTGATGGAACACCGCGCACAAGTGGTTGAGAAAGGCGTGTTTAGTTACGACAAAGCCTATTTCGGTTCGTACCGCGATTTTGTGCCCAACCATTATAAACTGGGGTATTACATGGTGGGAAGTGCACGGGCAAAATATGGCACTGACTTGTGGGAGAAAGTTTTAAACAGAGTGGGAAATAAGCCGTTTTCTGTTTTTCCGGTGAACCAGGTACTTAAAAAAGAAACAGGACTGAAAAAGAAAACGCTATACAAATCGGTATTCAATAATCTGCAATCGGATTGGATAGCTTCTGATGAACGTTACGAACCGTCCGAATTTGAGCCTGTAACTTCTCAGCCAAAATATTTTGCAAGCTACAAATACAATCATTGGTTAAATGATTCAACATTGATATCCTATAAAACTTCGTATGATGGAATTCCTTCTTTCAGCAAAATTGATCTGAACGGCAACGAAGAAAAAATTTTCAAGCCCGGGCCAATTTTTAATGAATCGGTTTCCTACTCCGGCGAATGGATTCTTTGGTCGGAGCAAATACCGGATTTGAGATGGGAACATAGCGGAAAATCGTTGTTGAGGTTGTATAATTCAAAAACAGGCAGGCTGCTCGAAATAAAACCTGATTTCAAGAGCTTCAGTCCGGCACTTTCAAAAAATAAAAGGAAACTTGTGGTGGTGGAAACCGATTTCTCAAACAACTATTACCTTTCGGTTTATTCTGTTCCGCAGGGCGAACTTATTGAGCGTTTCCAGACCAGTGAAAACCACTACTTTTTTTCGCCGGTGTGGCTAAACGACAATGAAGTAGCCGCCATAACGCTGTCGGCAGAAGGCAAACGGCTGGCAAAAATCAATTTTCAAAATAACGAAATGGAACAACTGCTGGATAGCGATCTGGGAGATTTAAAGCATTTGGTCTCTGCGGGTGATTACTTGTATTTCGTTAGTTCTTATTCAGCAAAAAACAGTTTGTACAGGTATAACTTTTCAAACCAGTTGGTTGAACAAATTTTTGAGCCGCGCTTTGGGATTGAATCGCCGGCTGTTTCGGCAGATGGTTCAAAAATAGTTATAAGCGATTACACTGCTGATGGTTTTCGTTTGATTACAATTCCTGCCGAATCAAATAAAACAATTCCGCTTTCAGAAGTAAATAAAGGTGAGTATCCGTTGGCAGAGGCATTATCGGAACAGGAGATTGGAAAACCTGATTTCAGCGGGACAGACTCGGTTACATATAATTCAAAGAAATACAGCAAACCGGCACATCTGTTTAATTTTCACAGTTGGGCCCCGCTATTCATCGATGCCGGAGCGTACGATATTTCGCCGGGAGTCAGCCTGATGTCGCAAAACAAACTGGGAACCGCCGAAACGGTTTTGGGCTATAAATGGGATATTGCTGAAAAATCTGGTCAGTTTTACGGAAATTACACGTTTCAGGGGTGGTACCCAAAAATTGATTTTGAACTGACCAGCGGAAACAGACGATCGGAATACTTACAAATTGAACAAACCACCGACCAGAATGGAAATGTTATCAGCCAGGACACAACAACCCGGAAGTTTACCTGGGGGGAATTGCGTGCAGGTTCAGGCATCCGTTTACCTTTTAATTTGAGTAAAGGCAAGTTTAACCGGTATCTTCAGCCTGAAATACAATACAATTTCACTTCGTATAAAAGGCACAATTCAACTCCCGACAGATTTACCGACGGAAATTTTCACACGTTAAGTTACCGGTTTTACTACCACCAGCTTTTACAAAAAAGTTACCATGACATGTATCCTGATTTTGGCTTTGTGCTCGACGGTGCTTACCGGCATTCAGTGGCTGGCTCGCTAAATCCGGGTAACGTGTGGGCTTTGCAGACGGTAATTTATGCACCGGGATTATTTAGTTCGCATGGAATAAAATTGTATGGCGGAACGCAAAAAACGAGTAATGACGGTACGCTTGGGTTTTCGGACATGGTGAGGTACGCACGCAACTGGGGAAAAATAAATACCACGTGCTTGTCAACTGTGGGAGTTGACTATAAATTTCCGCTTTTTTATCCTGATTGGAATCTGAGTGGGTTATTGTATGTTCGACGCATAAAAATGGCGTTTTTTGGCGACTTTTCGCGGCTGAAAGGAAATTTTTACCACAATGGGGAAGTAACCGGGACTTTTGAGAAAGACATCTCCTCCTTTGGTACTGAAATTACTTCGGATGTTAATTTTTTCCGGTTTTATGCTCCGGCAGATATCGGGTTCCGGGCTGCATGGATTCCCGAAATGAAAGATGTTTATTTCGATTTTCTTTTTTCAATCGACTTCACTTCGTTTTAACGTGAAAACTGTTATTTCGGGCTTCATATCGAGCCTCCAGGGGATTCCAACTGCGCCCAAACCTGTATTCACATACAAAACCGATGAACCGTTTCGGTAAAGTCCACCCCAGTATTTTGTTGTAAGACAGGACAGACTAAAAGGAATTCCTGCTGGTTTTATTCCCCACTGCAATCCGTGTGTGTGCCCCGACAATGTTAATTCAATACTCTTTTTACCTTCAACCTGGCTTTCCCAGTGGGCCGGATCATGCGTCATTAAAATTGAGAAGGCTTCTTCAGGAACTCCGTGCAATGCTTTTTTCAGATTGGCATATTGCGGAAACGGCGGATGCCCCCAGTTTTCAACCCCTACCAGAAAAATGGAGTCATTTCCCGCTTTGATTATAGTATGCTGATTATTTAAAAGCGTGAATCCGGTTTCATTCAAAACCGAAATAATTCCATCGAGGTTGGCTTGCTTTTCTTCAGGTGAATTCCAATCGGTATAGTCCCCATAATCGTGGTTTCCCAATATAGAGTATGAAAGGCTGAGGTCACCGATATCTTTTAAATCCGGCAGAAAACCTTTGGTCTCTGTTTGAAAATTGTTAACCAGATCTCCTGTAAACAGAAGTAGATCAGGATTCATTTTTTTAATTTTGGCTTTAGTCTTATCCAGAAGTTTATTCGATTTTAACATTCCTCCAATGTGCAAATCAGAAAATTGGACGATACGATAATTATCAAAATTTTCCGGTAGCTTTTGATAATTCAAAGTAATTTCATTTACAGTTATTCTTTGTTTTCCAATTGCAACACCATAAAGTAAACTAATCCCCAGTCCTGCTGAAATTACAAAACCTGCCAGCGAAATGATTTTTGATTTTTTTTCGAAAAACCAATGCAGAACAAACGCCAGTGCATTTGGAAAATTGAAAATGAAAAAGGTAAACAGGGCAGCGTTGAAGTAGAAATAAACGGGGTAGTTGATAGCATTTCGGGGTTGATTGGGGTAAATGTACAAAAAAATAAATCCTAAAATAATTATCACATTTAATAACCATAATGAACGCTTGAGTAATCTTTTGTTATTCTGCAAAAAAAATACTGTTAGATTTTTTATTGATCCTCCGGCCAACAATAAATAAAAAATGATAAAAAATAGAATAGATAGTATTTGAAATGACCGCATGCTTTTTAAACTAAATTTTACTTTTGAACGTATTTCTTTTCAACTTATTACTGGGTTATGTGTCAATCATTTGAACTCAAGAATGAGTGCTTTTAAATTCGTGAGAATTGAATATTTCCATTTAATCGTACAAATATACGTAAACAGGCCAAAGA
>JBNJGR010000010.1:30736-33181 GCA_051747885.1 Bacteroidota bacterium
TATGTGTCAATCATTTGAACTCAAGAATGAGTGCTTTTAAATTCGTGAGAATTGAATATTTCCATTTAATCGTACAAATATACGTAAACAGGCCAAAGAAAAATGATGATAGGGTGTTGAAATAACCATTCCGCTTAGTTGCATAAATTGAATAACAAAAAAATCATCCTGATTCTTTAATTCTCCTGGTTAACATTTTTAAAAGGAATATGAAGCAGACAAGTAGGAGAAGATGTTTATTTGTAAACTAATTATTGGCTTGTGGTTAGTAACAAAGTTATACAAATGTATATTAAAAAAATCATCTTTAGATTTTCAAAAATACATGGAAGTCAAAATCACAATCCTGTTTTTATAGGGAATGAAATAAAACACAATTATTAACGATAAAGTATTAAAATTCATATTTCCAGTAATTTAATGTTAATTATTTAAAGTGATTTATAGATTACTAATATTTATGGATACACATGGAGGTTAAATTATTCATTTCAACAACTTAAATGATTGTAATTCAGTTACAAATAATGATATAATTAAATCAATTTATAGATTTCAATTTTTGTGCTTATGCATTAAATGTTAGGTAGTTAACAAAATAGAAGATAAACAACCGGAAATATAAAATCTAACAACATTGAATAAATATTCTGAAAAAATTTAGGAAATAAAAATATATATAATTACATTTGTATAGGTTAAATGTGTATTGTTGAAATGAAAGATCGCATAAAAAAGATAATTGATTACAAAGGTATATCAGCTGGTGAATTAGCTGATTTACTTGATGTTCAGCGTTCGAATGTTTCACATATCCTTAATGGCAGAAATAAACCAGGGGCTGTTTTTATCGAAAGATTTCTGCTTACATTTCCAGATGTAAACGCCCGCTGGCTGCTTACAGGCAAAGAAGATATGCTCAACACAATATCTAACAATACTATTAAAACCGCTTCTGGCAGGAATGATATAGCTTCAAATAAGATTAATGCTGAAATCACTGATAATCAAATTGAAAATAAGGTTGAAAAGGTGATACTACTTCATTCTGACGGTACTTTTACATCTTATACTCCCAATTGATTCTTCTAAATTATTCACATTTTGATTTCTTACTTATATTTATGAAAACAGAGAGCTTTTTTACATTTGAAAAATTATGTTGCAAAACATAAAATTAAATGTTACAAAAATGAACTACAATTCAAAATATTATTTTACATTTGTAGTGTTCTTAAACAATGACGAGATGATAATTTAAATATATTGATTTCTCGATTTACAAGCCCTAAGATTTTTAATTTAAATTACAGAAGAGGGACCGTTACCAGTTAGCGGTCCTTTTTTTATTAAGTTTCTTCAATTTCAAATTTCCTGAAAATAAAATAAAGCTATCTTTGCAGGTAAATATTTAGGATATGGGCAAAAAGGCAGTAGGTGATTTTACTGTAATTTCAAATAGAAAGCTTAATCAATTCAATTTTCTTTTAAAACTGGCTGCTCCCGGTCGTTTACCAAGTATTTCCCCGGGACAGTTTGTCAACGTTGACATCAAAAATGCGAAAGAAATATTCCTGCGCCGTCCGTTTTCCGTCTTCGAAGCAGACTACTCCAATAATACGTTATCACTTATTGTAAAAATCCTGGGCAGAGGTTCAAAAGTACTTACTGAAATTAAAGAAGGAGATAAAATCAGCCTTATTTATCCGCTGGGGAAGAGTTTTACTATTCCGTCAGCTAACGAGAGAATTCTTGCTATTGGCGGTGGTAGCGGAGTTGCTCCACTTCTGTTTTTGGCCAAAGAATCAAAATTAGAACCAGAAAATATAGATATAATCCTGGGCGCCCGCAGTGCTGAAGATCACATTCAGGTTGACGGGTATAAAAAATTTGCGAATTTACATTTTACAACTGAAGATGGTACGCTAGGTGCAAAAGGTTTTGTTACCCATCATCCTGTTTTCCGGGAAAAACTGAATTCTTACGATAAAATTTATGCCTGCGGCCCTGATGCAATGATGAAAGCAGTTGCCAAAGAAGCAAAGACGGCTGGTGTTTTTTGTGAAGTATCGCTCGAAAACCTGATGGCTTGTGGCTTTGGCGTTTGCTTGTGTTGCATTGAACCAACAATACATGGTAACAAATGTGTATGCACTGAAGGTCCGGTGTTTAATATTAATGATTTGAAATGGCAGATTTAAGTGTGAAAATACATAAACTGAATTTAAAAAATCCGGTAATGCTCGCTTCAGGAACATGCGGATTTGCCGAAGAAATTAATGATTTTTATGATGTTTCGCAGGTGGGAGGTATTTTCCTGAAAGGAACAACTTTGCGCAATCGCGACGGAAACGAATATCCACGAATGGCTGAAACAGCCTCAGGAATGTTAAATGCTGTTGGCCTGCAAAATAAGGGAGTTGATTATTTCATTGAATCGACTTA
>JBNJGR010000011.1:0-32069 GCA_051747885.1 Bacteroidota bacterium
AAAAGAGAGGTTTTTTCAGCCAGATATTTGGATCAAGCGATACGAAAAATGTATTGACTCACTTCAACAAATCCGTTCTTGTTTATCACGAGAAATAAATAGATGATTTGGTAAACAACATGGTAAAACAAACTGAAAAATACCACTGGATGTTTACCGCCTGGCTTAATTAATTTTCACCAAATAGATTTTGATTCAAAACCAGATATCCCAACCGGCCCGCGAAAAATATTTTCCGGGCCGGTTTTAATGCTTTTTATTTTTTCTTCTATTCAATTTGCTCCAGAATATCAACCAGGTGTTTCCAGAATTTGGAAGTGGTTTCAATATCGAGCCGTTCATCGGGCGAGTGGGCGCCCAAAATGGTAGGGCCAAAAGAAACCATATCGAGATGCGGGTATTTTTCGAGAAACAATCCGCATTCAAGCCCGGCGTGTATGGAACGTACAATTGGTTCGTTCCCAAAAAGCTTTTTATAGGCATCCACTGTAATTTTCAGAATGTCCGACTCAGGATTCGGCGTCCAGCCCGGGTAGCCGTCAGTGTGTTTCACCTCGGCACCGGCCATTTCAAAAACCGAACGCACCATTTCGGCCACATAATATTTGCGGCTTTCCAGTTCGCTGCGCTGGCTGGTGGTAATCATTATTTTGTTGCCCGCCACAAATTTTACCGAGGCGAGGTTGTTTGAAGTTTCAACCATGTCTTCCATGCGCGTGCTCCATTCGAGGATTCCGTGCGGGCAGGCATACACCGCGTTGAGCAGGTTTGTCTGTGTTGCTTCATCAATTACTGATTCCGGAAGTTCAATACTTTCTGCCTTTATCTGAAGTTTGGGTTCATTAAATTTAAATTCAACCTTTATATCGGCAGCAAGTTGCTGAAACGTGTTCAGGAATTCTTCTTTTTCAGTTGCGGGGACAACAATTTTTGCATGGGCTTCGCGGGCAATGGCATTTCGCAGGTTTCCACCGTCGAATTCATTTAGTCGCATTCCATAATCGCGACTCGTAATCCATAGAAATCTGTTTATTATTTTATTGGCATTGCCGCGGTTTTTGTGAATGTCATCGCCTGAGTGGCCGCCCTGAAGACCGGTGACAGAAATTTTGAAAGCCTCTGAATTTTCGGGAACATTTTCATTCTCATAAGTAAAATATGCAAGCGTATCGATCCCTCCGGCACAACCAATAAAAATTTCACCTTCATCCTCCGAATCGAGGTTTAGAAGAATTGAACCCATCATGAAATTTTTCTCAAGCGCAAATGCACCGGTCAATCCGGTTTCTTCATCCACGGTAATGAGGCATTCAATGGGCCCGTGATTTATTTCGTTTGAAGTAAGAACCGCCATTTGTGCGGCAATACCAATTCCGCAATCGGCTCCCAGGGTTGTTCCATGGGCTTTTACCCAGTTGCCTTCAATCAGTGGCTGAATAGGGTCATTGTCAAAATCAAAAACTTTATCGCTATTTTTCTCGCACACCATATCCATGTGGGTTTGCAAAATCACTGTGGATACATTTTCTTTGCCGGGCATGGCTGGTTTCGAAATCAGCACATTCCCGGCACTGTCGGATTTTGCTAGCAGGTTATTTTCAGCGGCAAAATCGACCAGAAATTTCCTGATTTTTTCTTCCTTTTTCGAGGGGCGAGGCACCTGGCAAATGTCTTCGAAATAGTTGAATAAAGGTTGCGGTTCCAGTTTTTCTAAAATTCTCATTTTTTCTGTTCTTAAAATGTAACGTAAATATGGCAAAAACAATTGGAACTTTACAGATTAAATTTTTGGTTGTTTACCTCAGGTATAAGTTGCTGTCGCCGTAACTCAGAAAGCGGAAATCGTTGTTCAGCGCAAAATCATAAACTTTTTTCCAGTCGCTGCCCAAAAAAGCACTAATTAACAGCAGCAGCGTGCTTTGTGGCTGATGAAAGTTGGTGACCATCCCTTCAATTATTTTGAATTCATAGCCCGGAACAATAATTATCTGAGTTGAAAAACGTACCATTTCCTGCCGGGTTTTTTCCAGGAAATCCAGGATGTTTTGCAGTGCTTTTTCAATGTTGATTGTTGCCTCATTTTCGTATGGTTCCCACTGCAAAACTTCCGGAATGTCGCCCGGGTGGTTTTCTTTTTCAAGTTTCAACCCCAGCCAGTACAAACTTTCCAGTGAGCGAACCGAAGTGGTGCCCACGGCTATTATTTTTCCGGCAGGTGCAAGCAATTTTTCGATGAACGATTTCGAAATCAGCACCTGCTCGTGGTGCATGGTGTGCCCGTCGATGGTTTCTGATTTAACCGGCTGAAATGTTCCGGCTCCCACATGCAGCGTAATTTCGGCGGTCTCAATATTCTTTTCAGCAAGATTTTTCAGCACACTTTGGGTGAAATGTAAACCGGCCGTGGGGGCTGCCACCGAGCCGTCGTTTTTGGCATACACCGTTTGGTAAGTGAGTTCATCTTCCGGTTCGGTTTCACGGTTCAGGTAGGGAGGAATAGGCAGCACTCCCGCATGTTCAATAATTTCAGCAAACGTAAATCCGCCATTCCAGTTAAATTCAATAGTAAACGAATTGCCTTTCTGCTCAGTTTTGCCGGCTTTCAAAACAACTGTTTTGCCTTCCATCTCAAACTCGCGATGCAATTCACCGCTTTTCCATTTTTTGGAGTTGCCCACCATGCATTTCCAGGTCACTTTTTCTTTTTCCTGAAAAGCAATCTGATAATCAGCTGGTGAAACCGGTTCCAGGCAGAATATTTCAATTTTTGCCCCGGTTTTTTTCCGGAAAAAAAGGCGTGCATGAATCACCCGCGTGTTATTAAAAACCAGTAGCGAATTTTCGGGCAGGTAGCTTGCAATATTCCTGAAAACAGTTTGTTCTGTCTTTCCGTTTTGCCAGAAAAGCAGCTTCGAACTGTCCCGCTCTTTCAGCGGGTATTTGGCAATTCGCCCCTCCGGCAGCCGATACGTGAAATCACTTATTTTTATGTTTTGAAATTCGCGCAAATCAATTATTTTTTGAGGCTGCAAAAATAGCTGAAAAATTGAATGGATAAAAATATTGTACTTTTGCAAAAAAATTTGAGGATATGATAAAAACAGGTGATAAGGTCAAATTTCTGAACGATGTTGGAGGAGGAATTGTAACCGGTTTTATTGGCAAGAACATGGTAAACGTGGAGAATGAGGATGGTTTTGAAATTCCGTATCCCGTTTCGCAGCTGATAAATGTGAGCGACCCCGACTTAAATAAATCCGACAGGGTTACCGCGCCCCAAATTGAGGAAGAGGCGGAGGATGAAGAACAAGAAGAGGAAACAGGCGAAATTATTGAAGGCAAAGATTCCCCCGACTTCTATTTTTGCTTTGTGCCAACCGACGATAAAAATCTGCTGGCCGGCGAGATTGAACTTGTTTTGGTAAACGACAGCAATTTTACACTGCTTTTTCATTATGCCCACTTCAACGAAGATGTTTATGAAACGGTGGAATACGGAACAGTTCAGCCCAATTCAATAAAGCTGCTGGAAAGTATTGCCGAAAATGATATCAGTGATTTACCTGAGTACTTTTTCAATGTTATCTTTTTTAAAGATGAAGATAAAGAAAAGCGCCAGCCGGTATCAAAAAAATTCAAAGTAAATCCTGTGAAATTCTACAAGGAAAAAAGTTTCCATTCCAATTTGTTTTTCGAGCAGAATGCAATGATTTTTCAGATCACTGAAAACCTCTTAAATACTGAAATAAATAAGCTTACCGACGATGATTTCCGGAAAGTGGTGAAAGCAAAAGAACAGAAACCTGCAGAAAAAAAGCCTGAGCGACGCCGCGACGAGGAAATCATAGAAGTGGACTTGCATATCCACGAACTGCTCGATAATCCTGCCGGGTTAAGCAATAAGGAAATTTTAGATATTCAACTGGAGAAAGTAAAAAATGAAATGCAATCAGCCATTCAGTCGCGGGCCAAACGCATTGTTTTTATCCACGGGGTGGGGCAGGGCGTTTTAAAGCAGGAGGTTGCCAAACTGCTCAAATCCAAATTTCCGAAATACACTTTTCAGGATGCCTCGTTTAAAGAATACGGTTACGGTGCCACAATGGTGATGCTGAGGAGGAAATAGATTTTATGTTTCATGTTACAATTTCAATTGGCATGTTAAACCTGGAACCTGGAACTTGAAACTCGGAACTATTTCGTATTTTTGCACCGGCAGGCTGCTTTATCACCTCGGCAACAAATGCCGGGGAGGAAAGTCCGGGCAACGCAGGGCACCGCGCTCCTTAACCGGGAGATCCCTGAAAGGGGATAGAAGTGTAACAGAAAATAACCGTCCGCCGGCTGGCGGACAAGGGTGAAAAGGTGGGGTAAGAGCCCACCGGTGGCCGTGGCGACACAGTCAGCCGTACACCTCGCGGGTTGCAAAGCCAAATATATCCTGATTGAAAAGCTGTTGCTGCTCAACGAAACGGCCCGTTTCGTTTCCGGCTGCACACCGGGAGTCAGGAGGGGTAGGCTGCAAGGATCCCGGCAGCAATGACGGGACAAGATAAATGATAAAGGTTCTTCGCCAACAGGCGGAGGATACAGAACCCGGCTTACAGGCCTGCCTTTTTTAATTAACCTGAATTGGGAAATTGCCCGGTTCGGGTTTTATACCATTTTAACTACAAAATTACTCAAAAAACTTTATGGGTATAATGCCGATAGATGTTTAATAGTCAGCAATAAACAGTCTGTTCCGATAAAATCGGGAAAGTGAGATTGCTGAGTAAAATTAAACACTAATCGGTATTATTTTTTGTAGTACGCTGAATACCATTTTACAAATTCGAAAATTCCTTCTTCAATCGTAGTTTTGGGCGCGTAACCAAAATCTTTTTCCAGCGCACTAACATCGGCAAAAGTTTTATACACATCTCCGGGCTGCATGTCGTGGAATTCTTTCAGCGCCTCTTTTCCCCAGGTTTTTTCAATGGTTTCGATAAAGTCCATCAGTTTTACAGGATTTGAATTCCCGATATTATAAATTTTATACGGAACTTCTTTTTCCTTCCCCCTGGAGGAAGTTTGTGGGGGCTTATTTAAAATTTTTGTTATGCCTTTTACAATGTCGTCGATGTAGGTAAAATCGCGATGCAAATCGCCGTGGTTAAAGATTTTTATGGGCTTGTTTTCAAGAATTGCTTTTGTGAACAGAAAGTAAGCCATGTCGGGCCTGCCCCACGGACCGTAAACGGTGAAGAAACGCAGTCCTGTAGAAGGTATTCCGTATAAATGGCTGTAGGTGTGGGCCATCAGTTCGTTGCTTTTTTTGGTAGCGGCATACAGGCTGACAGGATTGTCCACCGGGTCATCGGTTGAAAGTGGCATTTTTTTATTGTTCCCGTAAACGCTCGACGAGCTGGCATAAACCAAATGCTTTACTCCGTTGTGGCGGCATCCTTCCAGAATATTCAAAAATCCCACAATATTACTGTTGATATAAGCATGCGGATTTTCAAGACTGTAACGCACACCTGCCTGTGCAGCAAGGTTGCACACCACATCGAATTTTTCGGTTTCGAAAAGCCGTTCCATTTCGGCACGGTCTTCCAAATTCATTCTGATGAAGGTGTAATTTGAATTATTTTCGCTTTTAACCGGCTGGAGCCAGTTTTCAGCATCTCTGGAAATTCCGGCTTCTTCTAACCTGGAAAATTTAAGTTCAGGGGTGTAATAATCATTTATATTATCGATACCCACAACTTCAGCACCCGTTTTAAGAAGGTTCTGAACAAGGTGGAAGCCAATGAATCCGGCAGAACCGGTAATTAAAATTTTCATTTTAATGTTTTTTGGTGGTAGAGACACAAAATTTTGTGTCTCTACCAATTTTGTGTCGCTATCTCATATTATTGCAACGGGAAAATCTTTTTTTCAGCCAGGTATTCAATAATTCGTTCAGTGTTTTGCCCGTCCTCTTCCGGGTTCAGTTTGAGCACTGCATTTTCCGGTTCATCAAACTTTTCATCCACTCCCGGCATGTGGCGCAGTTCTCCTTCTTCTGCTAACTGATAAAGTTTTGGCTTATTATTTTTGCAATAGTCCATACTGGCATTCATGTGGACAAGGTGAAACCGTTCTTCACCGATTACCTGAGCGCATTGCCGGCGAATGTTGTCAGACGGCGAAATAAACGAGCAGATAGCGATGATTCCCTGGTCGTTCAATAATTTGGCAATGTGTGCCACACGGCGCAGGTGCTCGGCGCGGTCGGTTGGTGAAAAATCGAGCTCGCGGGAAAGTCCCGAGCGGATGGTACTGCCATCAAGCAAAACTACAGTGGCTCCCAGTTGGAACAACCGTTTTTCGAGACTGAAGGCCAGCAGGTTTTTTCCTGAGCCATGAAGGCCTGTAATCCAGATGGTTTCGCCTTTTTGGTTGTATCGTTTCTGGTATTCTTTGCCTTCGATTAGTCCTATTCCACTATCAATTTTTTGCTTGTCGGTATCGGTAATGCGCGATGGTAGTTCGTCGGAGCTCATCTTGTCGATTATCATTCCCACAGCTACCGTATTATTGGTAACCGGGTGAATCAGGATAAATGCCCCTGTATTTTTGTTTTTTTTGTACGGATCGAAAAACAGGGTTTTGGCCGTGGTGAAAACTGCCCGTCCTATTTCGTTGAGTTCCAGTTTGTCGACTTTCGATTTTTCAAGTGTATTCACATCCACTTTGTACCGCAGCATGTCGATGCGTGCCCGTGTGGTGTTGGTATTATGTTTCATGAAAAACTGGGTGGAACTGTCCATCGCTTCTTCGTCCATCCATACCAGCATGGCTTCAAAGTGGCGTTCCATGCGGGGCAGGTTGTCGGGAGTTACCAGCATTTCTCCGCGTGAAATGTCGATTTCATCTTCCAGCTCCAATGTTACCGATTGCGGAGGAAAAGCTTTTTCGAGGTTCCCATCGTAAGTTGGAATGGCCTTCACTTTTGATGTTTTTCGTGAAGGCAGCGCCATCACTTCATCGCCTGGACGTACAATTCCCGATGCAATTCTGCCCGAGAAGCCACGGAAATCGCGGTCGGGGCGCAACACGTACTGTACCGGTAAACGGAAGTCGTCGTAGTTGCGGTCGCTGGTTACATGAACGTTTTCGAGGAATTCAAGCATGCTTTTGCCGTGGTACCAGGGCATTTTAGCTGAAATATCCACCACGTTGTCGCCTTTCAGAGCTGAAAGCGGGATGAAGTTGACATCGGGGATGCCAAGCTGGGTAATAAATTCTTTGTAGTCGGCACAAATATCGTCGAACACCTTTTGGCTGAAATCCACCAAATCCATTTTATTCACGGCAAGCACTACATGCTGAATACCCAGCAATGAAGCCAGGAAAGTGTGGCGCCGGGTCTGGGTTATTACCCCTTTGGTGGCATCAATGAGGATGATGGCCAGGTTGGCCGTGGAGCCACCGGTAATCATATTGCGGGTGTATTGCTCGTGCCCCGGCGTGTCGGCAATAATAAATTTCCGTTTGGCCGTGGAGAAATAACGGTACGCCACATCTATGGTGATTCCCTGCTCGCGTTCGGCTTTCAGGCCGTCGAGCAGCAGGGCGTAGTCGATGTCTTCGCCGGCATGACCCATGCGTTTACTGTCGTGTTCCAGTGCCGAAAGCTGGTCTTCATACAACATTTTACTGTCGAACATCAGGCGGCCGATGAGGGTGGATTTGCCGTCATCGACGCTGCCGGCGGTTAGCAGGCGGAGAAGGTCTTTCTTTTGATCCTGATCGAGAAATTCTTTTATGGAAAGGCCCCCCTCAATCCCCCCAACGGGGGGGAGGTTAGCCTCTGAATTGATTTTGTCGGTATTTGTATTTTGTTTTTTCATAGCGGATTTTACAAATAGATTATACAGTTTGTTTGCTTGTACGGACCCAATTCCCCTCCTTGGGAGGGGTTAGGGGAGGCTTCTAAAAATACCCCTCTCTTTTTTTCTGTTCCATACTGGCATCCTGGTCGAAGTCGATGACGCGGGTGGTGCGTTCGGAGACGGTGACGGTCATCATCTCTTCCACTATTTTTTCGATCGTATCGGCTTCCGATTCCACTGCTCCGGTAAGCGGGTAACAGCCCAGGGTGCGGAAGCGTACTTTTCGCATTTCTGCTTTATCGGCCAGTTCCTTTGGCATGCGGTCGTCGTCCACCATTATCAGGTTGCCGTCCATGTCAACAATGGGCCTTTCTTTGGCAAAATAGAGCGGCACAATGGGAATTTCTTCCAAACGGATATACTGCCAGATGTCGAGTTCGGTCCAGTTACTCAGCGGAAAAACCCGGATGGATTCACCTTTATGCACGCGGGCGTTGTAAATGTTCCAAAGTTCCGGCCGCTGGTTTTTCGGGTCCCACTGGTGGAAACGGTCGCGGAAGGAGAAGATGCGCTCTTTGGCACGCGATTTCTCCTCGTCGCGGCGGGCGCCACCAAAGGCAGCGTCAAATTTGTATTTCGATAAACCCTCGAGTAATGCCTGGGTTTTCATTACATCGGTATGCACTTTACTTCCGTGGGTAAACGGCCCGATTCCTTTTTTAAAACCTTCCATATTAGAGTGCACAATCAGATTCCAGCCTTTTTCTTTGGCGTACCTGTCGCGGAACTCTACCATTTCGCGAAATTTCCATTTGGAGTCGATGTGCATTAGCGGGAACGGCACTTTCCCCGGGTAAAAAGCTTTTTCGGCCAGGCGCACCATTACCGATGAGTCTTTTCCAATGGAATAGAGCATTACCGGGTTTTCGAATTCCGCTGCTACTTCGCGGATAATATGGATGGACTCGGCTTCGAGCTCGCGCAGGTTCGTTAAATTGTATTCCTTCATAAATTTGAATATAATCTTCTATTTAGATGTAAGCGAAATGGTGAAGTTCGCTTTTTCAATTGTATCTTTTCTTTCGGAAAAACACGATTGAAAAATGGCAAATATAATACAATTCGTAGAAGTATTAAACCGGCAGTTTTGCAACAAATTCTGAAAATTAATCCCCGCTGGGTTTTATTCTGAATTATAAGTAACTTGTTCTTTTATTGCCGCTGCTTTTCTCAGCCGATGCATTATTGCAATGCCAATTCCTGATTCCGGTAAAGTTTTATTCAAAATATTTCTATACCATACTCCTCCAAATTATATAGTACGTCGTAAAGATTTGTTTCTGCTTCCTTAAGATTTCCGGTTGCCCATAAAAATTTTATCAAAAAATCACTATTTTTTTCTTTCTTCGCACTAAAGGTTTAAAGTCCAGTTTTTTTATACAAAACATTTACCCAATGTTCATCCTTTATGTATAACGAGATTATTCGTGGACTGTAATGAGATTTAAAAAGACCGGGAGATTGCAGACCTCTGTTATTTATGAAAAATTTGGAATTAATAAATGGAATTAAGGTAGTGAGCTCTTGCATTGTAATTACTCCCGGTCTTCAATATATTATTTGTCGTATTCCTGATAGAAACTGCTTTGCTCATAATCTTCAATCTGATTGAAAGAATACTGATAACTCATTGGAACAATTTCATTGTATTCTTCGATTGTCGCATTCGACAAGCAGGCATCGATAATTCTTTTACCTGTTTTGTATAAATCTTCTTTCCAGAATTTTTGCAGTTCTTTTTTGAAGAATTCCTGCAAAATCTCGGCGCCGGCATCGTACCCCTCTGTACCAACCTCAACCTGGTTGTACACTTTCAGGAAGCGGGTAGGTATTTTTGAACTTTCAATGGTAAGGTAGTTCAGCTCATATCCCAGTAAACTACACCGGGCAGGCTGATACTGATCATTCCTGAGCTTTGCTACGCCACGGCGGGTCAGGTATTCACGCATAAGAAGCTGTGGTTTGAATCCTACTTTCCATACTCCTATGTTCTGATTGGGCACCAACGTAAAAGTGGTACGTGGCGTTTTAATAATCTGATCGAGCAGTAAGTTGGCATGGGTTACCCTTTTCCCGGTAGCAAACGGCCAGTACGAACCAACGCCTTCACTTTCCATTGCGCCTGTGCCTACAATACTGGGGTTATTATGGCCACGGGGCGAAACAAGTCTCCACAACCAGGCCAGTGACGGTGGTAAAATATGGAATAATCCTACAATTCCGTAAGATGGATCGTCTTTGCTGCATACCGGCGTTCTCAGTCCGAAACTCCTGATATCAACAGAAACCGGTTCATTTACAATATTTGCTACATTATTTCGCGGCAGAATTACACGTGGATTGGGACATGGTTTTCCCGGTTCATCCTGAATATGATCCCAGATCAGGGCAGTTGAACGTGGCACTGTATCAATGTTAAGAAACAGCAATTGTTCCTGCGGATTGATGGTTGCCTTTTCAAGGTGAGGGTCGTCGCCGTATTCGTTCACGCTGTCGACCCGTACAAACCATGCATTTTCGGCATCAAGAATATAGAGTTTTCCGTTGTTTTTCTGAATAGAAGGGTGACAAAATGCCATATCATCAGCAACAGAATTAAAGGAACAAAATCTTGGAATTGTTATTAAACGTTCTTCGCCTGTAACCTGGTTTTTGCCAATCAACACCCGTCCGTCATCCTCCCTGAGAATGTGCTGGTGCATTTCACTTTTCCCTCCGCCGCTGGCTCCTTCATGCATAAATGTCTTTACGTTGTCGTACGGGCTTACTGACTGCACCGCCGAACAATGTGCTGTTACCCAGCCTTCTTTTTCTCCCTGGGTGAGCAATACTCCGTATAAACCTTTTTTAGCACTCGGTCCAGGGTAAAGATTGTATGAATAGAGTTCATGAACATTTTCGGTGCGGTTATGTACAACTACCTGTTTGCCGTTAAAATGAGTATGTCTGAAAACCGGGGCCACAAAAATTACCGATTTCATTTCGGTATTTTCTGCAAGGTCGGCTGGTGCTACTATTTGCTGTAGCATGGAGAGCCCCATGGCAAAAAAGGCTGCATTGGCCGGTGCAATTGCAATTCCTGTGGAACCAATGTTTTTTCTTCCGGCAAAATAAAAGAAACAGGCTAAATCCTGATTTTTTAACCACTCGTAAGTTTCTTGCTGAAGTGACGAAAACTCAAAGCCATATTTTTCATTGAATCTTTTTTTATCGGAATACTGGTCATCTGCAATTGACATCGTTCCCGGGTCTCTGCGTCGCATGTAGGCTTCGGTATAATTGGCCGAGATGCCGTTTTTTACACGGTGTATTACTGCTTCGGTATAATCTCCTTTCCCGGGTATTTCATATTTCACTTCGAATTCATCATTTTCCTTTCCATTCGTGGAAGCATCTGCTAGCTCTTCTGTTGTATTGAAAACCGCCAGACTTTTGCAGTTTGTTAATACATCATAAACATTTTCAGGAAGATGGATATTTTTTTCTTCAAGGGTTTTTAATAAATTTTTCATGACCATTTTCTTTCTTTTATTCATTTTGTCGCTCAATAAATTTATATTACCAAGCGATTTTACGACAGCGAAAATATCTTTTCAAAATTAAAAAATGAAGTAATACTTCACGGAAATGAAGTAAAAATGAAATAATTAATATATGCTTAATTCTTTACGGAAGTGAATAACATTGGATTAACATTGAACTGTTACCAACAGGACAGGAGTTGCTTTTCTAAATTTCAGGTGGAGTAACTATCCAAATAATTTGTGCCTTTGTTTGCGATACATTGCGGGCTGTATGATACCTTGCCGAATTGAAATAAAAACTGTCGTTTTTTTCAAGCAGATAGGTTTTATCATCCACAATAAATTCAATTTTTCCACTTAGCACAAAACAGAATTCCTGGCCTGGATGATTTTTCATAATGCCTTCTGAATCAGATCCTTTTTTGAATTCTACCAAAAATGTTTCCATCTGTTTCCCGTTTTCATGTTTGGATAACAGGAAAAGCGATGCACCTGAATTATTTTTTTCCACAAAGCTTTTTTCGGAGAATTTCACCAATGGGTTATTAGTTAATGTTTCATTTTCGCCAATCAGCTCGCCCACAGTAGTGTAGAGGTTGTCGGCAATTGATTTCAACGTAACAATGGAGGGAAAGGCTTTTGCTTTTTCAATTTGCGACATTGCGCTGGCACTGATACCCACTTTCTTTGCCAGTTCATTAAGACGCATATGCAAATTTTCTCGCTTTCTTTTTATCCTTTCTCCCAGGCGTTTCATGGTACAATTTTTTTAAAAGAAATAAACAGGCTTTTGCTGTGATGACGCAAAAATAAAGTAATATTTAATAATTTTAAATAATACTTTTTAAAAGTTCCAGAAATAGGGAATAAAAAGCAATGAAAGAATAAAGGCCAGAAAGTTCAGTGGAAGGCCAATTTTCAGGTAATCGGTGAATTTATAATTGCCAATTGCCTGTACAATGAGGTTGGTTTGGTAGCCAATTGGCGTTGAGAAGCTTGCAGATGCTGCTATTGCGATGGCCACAAAAAATGGTTTGGGATCCACATTGAGTTGGTGTGCAGCCGCAAGGGCAATTGGAAAAACCAGTGCAGCCGCTGCATTATTGGTAACTATTTCGGTAAAAATAGCTGTTAGAATATAAACTGCTGCCAATACTCCCATGGGGCCAAATCCACGGGCAAAATTTACAGTGCTGCGGGCCAGTGCTTCGGCGGCTCCTGAATTTTGCATCGATTTGCTAATGGCAAATGCGCAGGCAATGGTAATTAATACATCCCAGCTAATGGCTTTGGTGTACTTTTGGTGGGGCATAATTTTCAGCCAGATTAAAAGTACAGCTGCCAGCACCGAAAAGAAAAACATATCGAAAGTCAGTCCTGCCGGCGATTGGAAATGGCGGCCCACTGTTGCACCAATTATCATAAAAATAAGGATAATGAAAGCCAGCCATTTTTTCCAGAAACTTCCGGTTGTGCGGTAATCGCGAATGTACGAGGTGAGGTAAAATATTTTTGATTCGCCCCAGTTCCGGATAAATTTTTCGGTTGTAAGTAAAACCAGGTTATCGCCCGATTTGAGTTTCAGCTTATCGAGATTTGATGTAATTCGTTCGCCGTTTCGGTGTATAGCCAGCACCACGGCCTGGTAGTGTTCGTAGAAATTGAATTCGGAAATGGTTTTTCCCACTCCCGGAAAGCGCGGAGAAATTACCGCTTCGTATTGTTTGAGTTGGTTTCTCGGAACATTTTTTATCAGGTCAAATCCTGTGAGTTTTAGATTGTCGCTGCCCAGAATAAAATTAAGCCGGTCTGATTTTCCAGCCACCAGCATTTTATCGTTGGGCCTGATTTTAAATGTTCCCTTTTTTGTTTCAATGGTGTTGCCATTCCGGTTTATGCAAATTACCACCATTTTTTTGAGTTCTTTCATCCGGCCATTTTTAATCTCAAGGCCAATAAAATTGCTGTTTTCGGGAATGGTGATATCGTAATAGTAATCTTTTAAATCGATGGAACTTTTGGAATTAAAAAGAATTTTTTTCCCGGGAAGTAATTTGTTTCCGGCAATTGCCATATAAATTGTGCCGATAACTGCGATAAAAAGTCCCACCTTACCCAGCTCGAACATGCCAAAACCTTCGTAACCGTTTTCCAGAATTAATCCGTGCACAACCAGGTTGGTCGATGTCCCAATCAGAGTGCACATTCCTCCAAGTATAGTGGCATAAGAGAGCGGAATCAGAAACTTTTTATAGGAAAGATTCAGTTTTTCCGACCACTTTTTAATAATTGGGGCAAAAATTATTACCACCGGTGTATTGTTCAGAAAAGCCGACAACACCGAAACCGGCAGCATGATGCGGGGCAGAAGAAATACCATTTTCCCTCTTTTGCGCGGCAGGTAGGTTTGCGCCAGCCGGTTAAGCATTCCTGATTGCCTGATCCCTTCACTTACAAGGAAGAGCACTCCAACAGTAATCATCCCCTTGTTGGAAAAACCGGCAATCATTTCCTCGTTGTTTATTATACCGGTTGCCATTAAGATAACCGAAGCCGAAAAAAATACCAGCCCCGGGCGCATTAACTCTTTGGCCAGCGCTACAATGATTAATAAAATCACTGCCACCACAATATATCCCTCGAGGGGCATCAAAACAATAATGGATTTTTAAGGCTATTCATTCGCCAGTTTGCTGCTGTTAGTTCATTTCAAAACTAAATATAAAATTGAATTCTTTCAAAAATATTAATTCTTTTACTGAACATTTTTTATGTGTGTTGTTTCGTAGTGTAAGAAAAATAGTTTAAACAAATTATTACTTTTTGTTTTACTAAAAACTTAATTCTATGAATCAGAAGTACATTCAAACACAAAATTCATATTATTTATCTTGCAGGTTATTTAAACCACCAGGCCTGGAAAAAAAATTCTGTTGACCGGGGAATTTATCTGGTCAATTTTTTTATTCAAAATAATATAAAATACTCCTAAAATATTTTATTTAACAATTAAAACTAATAAATTATGAAACATTTATTCTTTTTGTTATCCTTATTTATTTCAGTTAATCTATTTGCACAAACGCCCGGTGCTTTTAGCTACCAGGCAGTTGTTCGCAATGCATCTGGCGACATTGTTGCCAATCAGGAGATTACTTTCCAGATAAGCATATTACAGGATTCTGAAGCAGGGTCTGCTGTGTTTACCGAAAGGCATTTCATCACGACAAATGATTATGGTTTGGCTAACCTCCAGATTGGAAACGGAACACTTGTCTCCGGAAGTTTTAGTCCTGAAGGATGGGGAGAAGCGCCACATTTTATAAAAGTGGAGTTTGACCCTGACGGTGGCAGTTCGTTTACAGAGCTCAGCACCACTCAATTGCTGGCCGTTCCTTATGCTTTTCATGCTCAGACGGTTGAGAACGACGAAGTGAATGATGCTGATGCAGATCCATCCAACGAAATCCAAAGTTTGAGTATCAGCGGAACGGAGCTTTCGTTATCTGACGGTGGTGGCACAGTTACTTTGCCCTCATCAGGAGGTGGCGACAACTGGGGAACACAAACGGTTGAAAGCGACGCTACTTTGAGTGGCGAAGGTACCCCTTCCAGTCCGTTGGGAGTTGTTGGTGATTTAACTGATAACCAGGAGTTATCGTTGTCGGGCAGCGAACTTTCAATTTCCGGTGGAAACAATGTGACATTGCCGGATACTGATCCTTCCAATGAAATTCAAACTCTTTCACTTAGCGGGAATGATCTGTCTATTTCAGACGGGAACACAATTACTTTGCCTGCAGGTGAACCCAATCTCTGGTCGGAAGATGATGACAATATTTATTTTAATGGCGGGAAAGTTGGAATTGGCGAAATTCCCGGTAACGATTTAAGACAATTTCAGGTTGTGGCTGAAGATGTACAGGCTATTGCAGCGGTTAACAACAGCAATTATCCTGCTCTTTTTGCACGAAATACCGGCGGTGGAAGTGCCGCAGAATTCTGGGGAAGCATTATTATTGAAGACGGAACAGAGGGCGATGGAAAAGTACTGACATCCGATGCAAACGGAAAAGCATCATGGCAAACCCCCGCTTCAGGAAGCAGTTTGTGGCTGGAAAACGGTTCCAATATCTATTTCGAAAATAATGTTGGTATCGGTACTTCCGATCCTGGTCATAATTTGGATCTTGTAAATTCAACTTCAAGCATCAGAATAAGGTCAACAACTGCGGGCTTATTGGATGGAGATGCATATTTAATTCTGGATAAAGCCAGTACCACCAATAATGCGAACCTTAATTTACAGTCGGATGGTGAAACCCAGTTTTATGCCGGATTATTGACCAACAACAATTTTAGCATCTCAACAGAATTAAATTCATTAAACGGACTTGAAGTGAAATCAAGCGGTGATGTAGCTATTTCGGATGAACTTCACACCGAAGCTACCGGCTCGGCCAACATGGCCCCCATTGCTTATGGCACTGTAATTTCCGGTAGTCTCGAATCCAATTCCGAAAACGTATCGGTAACTAAATCGGGAACCGGCGAATACAGAATTTCAATTGATGGCGAAAGCTATTTTTATACCGACTATACGGTGAGCTTAAGCCTGATTGGACAGGTTGGCTTCATTGAAAGTGGTTCCGTGTCGGGAAACCTGCTTGTATTTACTTACGACGATAACGGCAATCCTGAAGATGCCCACTTTTCATTTGTTGTATATAAACCTTAATAGAAAGATTATGAAGAAATTTATATTTATCCTTACAATACTTTTAAATTCAGTGGTTTATGTTTCGGCACAGGAAGTGATTTCGGCAGCGGGTGAAACAAAATCCGCTGCAGAATATGAAGTGAGCTGGACGTTGGGTGAACCGGTCATTGCAACTGGTTCTTCCGGAAATTATTCAGTCACCCAGGGATTCCATCAACCAAAACTTACGGTGACTTCCACCCAAATTTTTGCCGATGATTTAACGATTGAAGTGTATCCCAATCCTACTCATGAATTTGTTTTGATTCATTCCTCTCAACTTTTGGAAAACGCGGAATATGCATTGTTCAGTTTATCGGGCGAAAAACTGATGGTAGGCAAAATCACGAGCAAGATCACAAAACTCAATATTGAAAGCCGGGCAAGCGGCTCTTATCTTCTGAAATTGAGCGGAGAAAACAGCCGTCCGCTGCAAACTTTTAAAATTGTGAAGCGGTGAAAACTGATATTGGCAGATGAGTTTTTTGATGAAGCAGAATTTATAATAAATCCGGGTTCATATCCCGGATTTTTTTATCTGATTAACTTCAGCTAACAATTTTCAAATATCCTTCACCCTCTTTAAACGGCAGTAAAAAACTGAAAGTAGTGCCTTTACCCGGCGTTGTTTCTAACTCAAGTTCCCCGCCTAAGAGCAACACGTAATGTTGTGCGATGGGCAACCCAAGACCTGAACCGGATGTAATTTCATTGATTTCGTTTTTTACCCTGTAGAAACGGCTGAAAATATTTACTTTCTCCTCTTCGGGAATGCCAATGCCGGTATCGGAAACAATAAATTTTACCTGCTCGTTGCGCATCATTTCGTAGCCCAAATAAATTTCGCCGTTTTGAGTATATTTTAGGGCATTGTCAACCAATATCAGCAGCACTTCGCTCAGTAGGCGCGAATCGGTTATAAAGCCAAATGCAGGGTTGGGAACATCGATGTCGAGAATGAGTTTAACCTGTCGCGAATCGGGGATGAGTGGTTTAAAGCGATTGTATATATCGCGGACCAGGGTATTCACCTTACAAAATGTGGGGCGCACCTCAACAGCATTCGTTTCAATTTTCGATAGGTGGATGGTGTTGTCAATCATGTTGAGCAACTGCGTGCCGTTTTGTGAAATGGCATCGGCCAGTTCCGTGCGTTCCGTATTTTCCAGGTCGGTGTCGGCCAGCATTCGTGTAAAATTGGTGATAATGTTGAGCGGCGTACGAATTTCGTGCGACAAATTGGCAAGGAACGCTGATTTTAACCTGTCGGATTCTTCCGCTTTTTTCCTGGCTTTTTCAAGGCTGAATTCGGCATTTTTCCGGCGGGTAATGTCGCGTGCAACCGAAATTACCGAATGGGCATTTAGTTTGGCCAGCCGCATTTCGAAAAGATAAGTGCCGTTGGGAGTGTTCAACGAATACTCAATGGTTTCGAGCGAGTTGTTTTTTAGCGTGGTTTGAATGCAGCCGTATATCTTTTCGGCCATGTTCTTCGGGAAACCCACTTCATAAATGGTGCTTCCCACAATATTCACGTCGTCAATTTTAAACAGGTCACTTTCTTTTATTACAAAATCTTCGTAAGTGCCGTCTTTCCCAATAACAAAAAACATATCGGGAATAGCTTCCAGGAGCACTTTGTATCTTCTCCGGCTGCTTTCCAGGTCGGCAATTTTTTTCTTTGCCTTGGTAATATCTTCAAAAAGAATGTAATACTTGTTGTATTCCGGTTTTAACACGTGAATTTTATACCAGCTTTCCAGTTTTTTGGAATGAAACTCGTGCGTTTTGTGGTTTTCAAAAAGCAGGGTTTTATTCAGGTTGAAATGGTCGTCATGGAAAATGAGGTCGAAAATGTAACTGGCTTCCTGGTCTTTCACCTCATGAAGATTAATTTTAAAAGTGGATTCAAAAGCAATATTCACTCTTTCAATCCGGAACTTCTCAATGTTACCCTGTTCGTCTCTTTCGGCCTTAATTTGTGCCACGGAGAAACCGGTGTTCTGAATAACTTTTGAAATTCCCTGGGTTGTTGTTGCCAGCCTGGCACTTAGCCCCGAAACAGATTTTCTGTATTTGGAACGCAACGCAAAAACTCCGGCATTTATTAATATAAACATCAGCATCGGATGAGGCACAAGTAATCCCGGGTTAAAGAACGAATCAAAAAACAGGTTAGCTTTATGTAAATGAAAGCCAATAGTAAAAAACGAAATTATCCAGTACAGAATTAATTTGGAGTCGGAGTCTGAAAAGTAAAAAAGAAAAAACGCGCCGGCCAAAAGCCATGCTACCGAGAGATAAACGGTTTCGTTTAATGGGGCATGGTTGTAAAAATCGGAAATGAAGTAGGCATAAATAAAAACCGGAACCGCAAATAACGTGTTGAGCGTGCAGTTTAACCTGTTGTTAAGCAAACACATTAAGGCCAGAAATACCAAAAGGACCATCCCTATATCGCACAGATGGCAAGGATTGGCACCCACTCTGAAAAGATTATGGATCAAATTTCCAAGCGTGGCAATCTGAATCAACGCTAATGTAACCAACAGTTCAAAAAAACGTTTCTTTTCCTGCTGCGAATTCTTAGTCCACAGTTTTTTTGTAATAATATGGTATAAAGGTTTGCTCAATGCCATAAAAATAAATATAATGGCCTAAAATCAGCGAAATTTTTAATTAAATTCAACTTGTTCGCCATTTTCCGTGCTTGAATTTAAAAATATGACTTTTGCTTTGTTTTTACCTATCCGTTATTTAATTCTCTAATTATAAACAATTTATTTGATAGTAAAAATTAAAGTCCCTGATTTTTGTTATGATTTTGAAAATCTTGATTCTTTAATTTTGTATAAAAATAAAAAACATAATAACAAAAAATACAAATACTATGTCAAAAGGAATTTTTAATGTACCCGAAGCAAAAAATGAACCGGTAAAGAGCTATGCTCCCGGGAGCCCCGAAAGGGCAGAAGTAAAGAAAATGCTTGAGGAATTGAGGTCGCAGGAAATTGAATTGCCAATGGTTATTGGAGGCAAAGATGTTTATACCGACCGCAAAGTGCGCATGGCGCCGCCCCACGATATAAAACATACCCTGGGGCATTACAACCAGGGCGATTCAAGCCATGTTGAAATGGCGATTGATGCTACACTCGAAGCCCGCGAAGGATGGGCAAACATGTCGTGGCAGCACCGTGCTTCCATTTTTCTGAAAGCGGCCGATTTAATTTCGGGCCCGTACCGAGCACGAATTAACGCAGCCACAATGCTGGGGCAATCAAAAAATGTGTACCAGGCCGAAATTGAAGCTGCCTGCGAACTGGCAGATTTTTTACGCTTCGGTGTAAAAGCCATGACCGATATTTATAAAATGCAGCCCAGCTCAGTACCTGGTGTTTGGAACTACAACGAGTTCCGTCCGCTCGAAGGTTTTATTTTCGCCTTAACACCCTTCAACTTTACAGCCATTGCCGGTAACCTGCCTGCTGCACCCGCCATGATGGGTAATGTGGTGGTTTGGAAGCCTTCAAAAACAGCTGTTTACTCTGCAGGTGTGGTGATGGAAGTATTTCGCGAAGCCGGAGTACCCGATGGTGTAATTAACCTGGTTTATGCTTCAGGACCGGTTGTTGCCGATGTGGTGCTGACTCATTCCGATTTTGCAGGAATTCATTTTACCGGTTCAACTGAAGTTTTCCAGGGAATTTGGAAAACCATTGGCGACAATATTTACAAGTATAAAACGTACCCGCGCATAGTGGGAGAAACCGGTGGTAAAGATTACATTTTTGCCGATAACACGGTGAAAACACCTGAGCTGGTAACTGGCATGATCCGCGGAGCTTACGAATACCAGGGACAAAAATGCTCGGCTGCATCGCGCGTTTATATTCCAAAAAGCATTTGGCCCGATGTGAAAAAGAAACTGGGTGAAGACCTCAAAACAGTGAAAATGGGGCCGGCGGAAGATTTCACCAACTTTATTAATGCCGTTATCGACGAGGCTTCGTTTGATAAGCTGAAAGGCTACATCGACAGGGCCCGCGACGATAAAGATGCAGAAGTTCTGTTTGGTGGTAAGTGCGATAAATCGAAAGGTTATTTCATTGAACC
This sequence comes from Bacteroidota bacterium, assembly GCA_051747885.1. GTDB lineage: Bacteria > Bacteroidota > Bacteroidia > Bacteroidales > Prolixibacteraceae > Tangfeifania. The sequence continues at coordinate 20,322 of JBNJGR010000011.1, forward strand.
TACTGTTATACAGGCTAAAAAACCTGATTATGTGACCATGCAGGAAGAACTGTTCGGACCGGTTTTAACCATTTATGTGTACGAAGATGACAAAATGGACGAGACACTCGATATTCTCGACAAAACTTCAATGTATGGATTAACAGGTGCCATTTTTTCACAAAACCGGTACAACATCGAAAAAATGACAAAACGGCTGACCAACACGGCGGGTAATTTTTATATTAACGATAAGCCAACAGGTGCAATTGTGGGACAGCAACCGTTTGGAGGAGCACGTGGTTCGGGTACCAACGATAAAGCAGGTACATTATTCAATTTACTGCGCTGGACGTCAATCCGCAGCATTAAGGAAAACCTTGTGCCGCCAACAAATTACATGTATCCCAACTTCCTGCCGGACGAGAAATAAAAATTTAAACTATAATTTGTTCATAAAAAGGGGATTGAATTTTTTCATCCCCTTTTTTTTAACCCGTTAATGTGTTATTTTTGAACCAAATAAAAACGGGTATGGACAATAACAAAATGGGAAAAAAGAAATGGCTGCGGGTGATGGGCAATAAGTATTTCATTGCCACGGTGTTGTTTCTGGCATGGTTTCTTTTTTTTGACGAAAACAGTTTTGTGGCCAACCTGGAAAACAAGCAACGCCTGAATGAACTCATTCAGCAAAAAGAGTATTATAACGAAAAAATTGCCTCCGATAAACAAAAGCTGGAAGAGCTGAATGCCGGGCAGAAAGAACTGGAGAAATTTGCCCGCGAACAATATTTCATGTCGAAACCCGACGAGGACGTTTTTATTGTAATCGAGGAGGATTAATTCACCGGAAAAAATCGCACAATTTTTGTAATGCTTTTAACAACTGTTTGACAGAAAGTTGTTTTTTATTATATTGCCATTAGTATGAATGACAATTTAGACATATTCAGAATTAAAACAAACGATGTTGCACCCAGGAAAGGGCGCATTTTAATTGCAGAACCGTTTTTGCCGGGTAGCTATTTTAACCGCTCGGTAATTTTTCTTGTGGCTTACAGCAGTAAAGGTGCAGTTGGTTTTATACTGAACAAGAAAGTAGATGTTGCCATTCACGACATTTTGCCGGGGTTTCCTGAATTTGATGTGGATGTTTACATGGGCGGACCAGTGGCGACCGATTCTATCTATTTTATTCATAAACTGGGTTCGAAATTACCTGGCAGTATTCATGTTTTGGGCGATTTGTACTGGGGAGGCGATTTTGAAGTGTTGAAACAGCTGGTAAGAAACGGTTCGCTCAACCCTGCTGATATTCGCTTTTTTGTTGGATATTCCGGTTGGGATTCCGGTCAGCTGGAACAGGAAATAAAAGAAGACTCCTGGCTGGTAAACGATGTGGATGAAAAAATGGTGATGAGCAATCTGGACCAGACATCGTGGGCCGATTTCGTGAAAAAAGTGGGGCAACAATACACAATTTGGGAAAATTTCCCCGAAAATCCGGCCATGAATTAATTGCAAAGCAACCGTATAAAATTAATCCAACGCTTTCCTTTTCAGATTTTCAATAAGGGTATTATGAATTTGATCCGAAATGAAATGCAGAAAGCGTTTGTTCTCAACACCTAAAACCCACTGAACACCCGTCAGTTCAGAAGCAATGAAAATTTCATCCATCTTTTTTAAATCGGATTTTTTTACAACGGTGGTTTCATTTGTTTTTAATCCAATTTCACGTGCCGAATCAAGAATCATGGGGCGGAGAATGTCATTGTAGCAACCTGAATTTAACGGAGGTGTAATTATTTCATTTTTTTGAATGAGAAAAATATTTGCACCAGCACACTCGCACACTTCATTTTTTTCGTTCAGGAATACCGAATTATGAAAATGGGTATTTCCGAGCTCGGAAATTGTTGATTCCCAAAGTGGTTTACTGAAAAAAGCAAAGGGATTAAAGTCGTTTCCGGACAATTTCTTCTGGTTCGAAAAAGTTAGCAAAATACCTTCTTCTGAAAAAGGGAATTCAAATTCGCTAAAAGGCTCGCTGGTAACAACAAAACCGGATTTGTTTTTTGTTTTAAACAGCTGAAAAGTAACGTGTCCGGAGCGGTAAAATTTGTTTTTGTTCAGCATGCGTTTGGTTATCCTGAAAAGTTCCCTCCGGTTTTCAAATTCCCGGGGTAAGTTCATTTTCATTGCTGCAGCCTGCCGTGCCAGTAACTCAATGTTTTCTGAAAAAAGCGGGATGCCGCCATATCCAAACCACATTTTTTGTGAAAGACTGAATGGCTCGTCAATAATGAATTCCGAGAGGTTGGTTTCTTTTGTTTTTACAATTTTCCCGTTAACAATTAAAAAATCCATTTTTACAGAAAAGAGAATAGTTGATCGATAAAATCAGAAAATAAAGAGGGTTTCAGCAGCAAAGGAAAAACGAATCCAAAAACAGCGCCTAAAAAATGGGCGTCATGGGCAACGTTGTCAGTCTTTTTCTTGCTCATTTGGTACGAATAGATGAGGTACCCAACCGCAAAAAGAATTCCCGGGATTGGAATAATTGCAAACAGGTAAATCATCCGGAGCGGTTCAAGAAAGATAAAAGCAAAAAGCACTGCCGAAACTGCGCCCGATGCACCCACCGCGTTGTAGTAATAATCGTTTTTATGTTTTATCAGGCTCCAGATGTTGGAGGCCAGTATTCCCCCCAGATAAAGAATTAAAAAATATAAAACAGCCCGGTTGGCAAAGTGGTATTCAAAGTAATTTTCCACGCTTTGCCCGAAAAAATACAAAACGAACATGTTCACAAACAAATGCGTCCAGCCCACATGAATAAATGCATGCGAAACCAGCCTGTAATATTCTTTATGATGAACAACTCGCACCGCGTTGAACTGCAGTTTTTCCATCAGCGAACCGTTCTGAAAGGCCATAAACGACACCACTGCCGTTATTCCAATTATGAGTAATGTTATCATTTAGTGCAGTATTTTATAAATCATTTCTTTTTGCAACTCACCGGAGTCGGTTAATCCCGAAACACCCATCCCCTTACTTTTCATATCGTATTCGCGCAAAATACCAATTATTTCGTACAGTTTGGTGGGGTTGTATTTTTTTGATGCGGCAATAATTTTCCGGATGTAAAACGGATGGCCTCCCAGCTGGGCTATGGCACCACGTTCCGATTTATCTTTTAGGAAATGGTACGAAAATATTTTTGAAAAGTAGGAAAACAGCGTGGCCGTGGTTTTCTGGATAGGATGTTGCTGCGGGTTGGCCCCAAAATATTGAATAATCTGGTTGGCTTTAAAAATGTTTCTGCTACCGAGAGCATCCTGTAGTTCAAAGAGGTTATAATCTTTGCTCAACCCAATATTTTTTTCGATGTGGGCAGGAGTAATGTTATTGGTATCTTTTACCGCAATTACAAGTTTATTGAGTTCGTTGGCAACTTTGCTCAAATCGGTTCCCAGGTATGCCGTTAAAATTTGTGCTGCCTGCGGTTCAATTGTAAAGTTGTGTTTTTTCAGGTATTTATCAATCCACGCGGGCACCTGGTTTTCGTAGATTTTTTTGGTGGTAAGAATTACCCCGTTCTTTTTTATGGCTTTGGCCAGTTTGGTTCGGGCATCGAGGTTTTTGTATTTGTAGTTTAAAACCAGAATTGTTGAAGCCATGGGCTTTTCGGCATAATTACCCAGGTTTTCAATATTTTTCATGCTCTGGGCTTCTTTAACAATAATCACTTGTCTGTCGGCCATCATAGGAAAACGGAGAGCACTTTCCGCAATGTTTTGCGGTTCGGAATCTTTCCCGTAAAAAATGCTCTGGTTAAATCCTTTTTCTGCATCGGTTAAGATATTTTTTTCAATGTAATTCGAAACCTGATCGATAAAATAGGGTTCTTCGCCCTGTAGCAGGTAAATGGGGTGATAAATTTTCTTTTTCAGGTTTTCTAAAATGGTTTCAAAATCCATATTAAAATCTTAGATGTTTAACAGAAAGGCCGTGGTTTTTTATTTCGAGCAATGCATCAATTCCTGCCTGAATATGCATATCAATGTATTCGAGCGTTACCAGTTTATCACTTTGGCTTGTTTTAACCCCTGCCGAAATCATGGGTTGGTCGGATACCAGCAACAGCGCACCTGTGGGTATTTTATTGGCGAACCCCACGGTAAAAAGCGTGGCTGTTTCCATATCGATAGCCATTGCCCTGGTTTTGGTCAGGTATTTTTTAAAGCGTTCATCAAATTCCCAAACCCTGCGGTTGGTGGTATAAACCACGCCGGTCCAATAGTCGATTCCCGATTCGCGCAAAATATGCGAAACGGCACGCTGAATATTAAAGGCAGGAAGTGCCGGTACCTCAGGTGGAAGGTAATCAGCCGATGTTCCCTCATTGCGAATGGCGGCTATGGGCAGAATGAGATCGCCCAGTTTATTTTTCTTTTTTAAGCCGCCGCATTTTCCGAGAAAAAGGACTCCCTTGGGTTTTATGGCTCCCAGTAAATCCATAACTGTTGCTGCATTGGGGCTTCCCATCCCGAAGTTGATGATGCTGATTCCTTCGGCAGTGGCATTGGGCATATTTTTGTCGCTGCCAACAACCGGGACCTCGAAACGCAGGGCAAATTTCTCGACATAGTTTATAAAGTTGGTGAGCAAAATATATTCCCCAAAATCATCCAGGTTTTTTCCTGTATAGCGCGGCAACCAGTTTTCAACAATTTCTTTTTTCGTTTTCATTAATTAAAATTACAGAAGAATGGTTTAATTTGTTCAATAAACAACAGGTCTTCGCAAAAGTACATTTTTACATTTGGCCAAACAATATTTGTTGGCAAGTAAAATTTTTTTTGAAATGCAAAAACTGAACTTACCCGAAAACGATTTCAGGTTTAAAACAGAGGAAGGTAAGAAATTTATATTTGATGAGGTGCGGAAAAAGTTCGTTTCGCTGACACCCGAGGAGTGGGTGCGTCAAAATTTTATTCAGTATCTTATCCGGCAGAAAAAATATCCTCAATCGCTCATGTCTGTTGAAAAACAAATTACTATGAACCGGAAACTTTTCCGATTCGATTTGCTGATTTACCAACGATCGGGGCAACCATTTTTGGTGGCTGAATTCAAGGCGCCGGGCGTAAAAATAAACCAGGAAACGTTTGATCAGGTTGTGCGGTACAATATGTCTTTAAAAGTTGAGTTGGTGGTTATTTCCAACGGCTTGCAGCATTTTGTTTGTGCTATCGATTATGAAAAAGGCAGCTATTCGTTTTTAAAGGAGGTACCTGACTTCAGGATTAAAGATGTCTGATAAAAAATCATCAAAACCGTTTTACAACACGATTTTGATGATTTTTTCAATAAACAAGGGGTTGCAACCCCTTGTTGAATACATTGGTTTCTGGTTTATTTTTTTGAATTCCCGTTGCAGGCAAATTGTTTCAGCATATCGCGCACTTCCACAAAATTTTCCACTTTATATCCGGCAACCGTTTTGGCCATTCCAACTTTAATGGTTATGGCATCGTCGGGCAGTTCTGAAAATAGGAATTCATCGGTCCAGTCGTCGCCAATGGCAACAATTTTATCGGCTGGCTGCGTTTTGAGCACTTTTTGGGCAGCCCGTCCTTTATTAATTCCCCGATTTTTAATTTCGATTACTTTGTTTCCTTCCAGTATTTCCAGGTTAAGGTTCGAAACCAAGCTTGTCAGTTCATCTTTCAGCTCAATGGCACGGTTCAGACCCAGTTCGGGGTCAGATTTCCGGTAATGCCAAACCAGGCTGTAATTCTTTTCTTCGATAAAAGAACCGGGCGTGCGGTCAACATACGATTCCAGTGCCGAGTAGATGCTCTCTTTCCAGCTGTCGTCCAGCGGTTCAATCATCTGCCACTTTTCGCCGGCAGGCCTGAACCATACACCGTGTTCAACAATTAAGGTATAGGGTTTATCGCCAAACCACTCTTCAAATGTATTCCTGTCGCGCCCACTGATGAGTACTACCCTGTTTTTAGGATTTTGGGCCAGATCATTGAGTAGCTCGTATAAATCCTTGTCAGGTCTGGCATGTTTCGGATTGTCTTCAAAACCGGTGAGTGTTCCGTCGTAATCGAGGAAGAAAATCCGGTTGTCCGATTTGCAAACATTCTTAACAATCCTGTCTTTATTAGAACTGGTAAGTCTTTTCCCTTTGTAATTTTGTTCGTTTTGGCGAACTTCTTCCATGCCGTTCAGAAAATCGGTAGCCCATTTTTCAACATTGTACCGTTTCAGCCTTCTCTGGAGTATCGTGTTCCGTTCAATCTGTTCCTCCAGCGGCATCTCAATTGCTTTTTTAATATTTGCAGCAATCTGTGCTTTGTCGTTCGGATTGATGATTAGTGCCTCGCTCATCTCTTTTGAGGCACCTGCCATTTCGCTGAGAATTAATACTCCGCGCCCGTCGGTTTTGGAAGCAATAAATTCCTTGGCAACCAGGTTCATGCCGTCGCGGATTGGTGTAATCAGGGCAATCTCGCAGTAGTTATATAAATCAACCAGATTTTCAAAAGGCATGGCGCGGAAAAAGTACCAGATAGGTGTTCGGTTGATGGATGAAAATTCTCCGTTGATACGGCCAACAATTTCATCCACTTCACTTTTCATTTGCTGATACTGGTCAACACCAATACGCGAAGGAACGGCCAGCATTACCAGTGTTACTTTATCGCGGTATTCTGGATATTCCTGAAGAAAATATTCAAATGCCTCCAACCGGTTAATCAACCCTTTTGTATAATCCAGCCGATCGATTGAAAGGATAAATTTGGTTTCGGGATACAACAGGTAGTAGCGCTCCAGCTCTTTTCTGACTTCCGATTTGTCGCGTACCGAGCGTTTTTGCGACTCCAGTGCTGACTCGTGGAACTTGTCGTAATCGATTCCCATGGGGAAATTATCCACTTTTACAATCCGTTTGGGCAAATTAATTTCGTTGATATTAATATCGTAGCCCAGCAGCCGGCGTACAGAACTCATAAAGTGCCTTTCGTAATCGAAAGTGTGGAACCCGAGCAAATCGGCGCCCAGCATTCCTTTAATGATTTCCATTCTCCACGGTAGTATTCTGAAAAGCTCGTAGGAAGGGAAGGGGATGTGTAGGAAAAAACCTATTGTTACATCGGGGAACCGCTCTTTAATCATTTGCGGCAGCAGCAAGAGATGATAGTCGTGAATCCAGATTTTGTCCACATCTTTCATGTTTTCAGCAATAACATCGGCAAATTTCCGGTTCACTTTTTTGTAGGCCTGCCATTGTTCTTCTTCGTACTCAACAAATTGATTGAAGTAGTGGAAGAGTGGCCAGATGGTTTTGTTGCTGAATCCTTCGTAGTAAAGTTCCACTTCTTCATCTGTTAAATTAACATCAGCACATTCTTCTTCTTTCAGCAGCTGGCTTACTTTTCTGTTTTGTTCGTTAGAAAGCTCCTCGCGGTTAACTCCCGACCAACCAATCCAAAGGCTGTTAAATGATTTACTTACCGAAAGCATGCCGGTGGCAAGTCCTCCAACGCTCGGGGTAACTTCAATGTTCTCATCTGAAATATTTAGTTGAACCGGTAATCGGTTTGAAATAATTAAAAATCGACTCATAGTTTTTCTATATTTGTTCGCACATTATAATACGGAAAATATACCAAATTGCAAAAAAGAAATTGCAAAAGATTTTAAAATGGACAATTTGAATTACGGAATTATTGGTAATTGCAGAAGCGCCGCCCTAATTTCGAAAACAGGAGCGTTGGAATGGTTGTGCCTGCCTGTGTTTGATTCGGCTTCGGTGTTTGCCAAAATACTCGACAGGAATATTGGTGGAAGTTTTGAAATTATCACAGACGATAGCTACAGGATTTCTCAAAAATATTTAGATAAAACAAATGTTCTGATTACCAATTTTACAAACGGGACCGATAGTTTTGATTTGTTGGATTTTATGCCCCGCTATCATTATCATAACGGGCGTCAACAGATTTATTCTCCACCTGATGTTATCAGGTATATTAAAGTGAAATCAGGAAAACCGCGGTTTAGGGTAAACTACGATCCGAAACTCGAATTTGCCGAACGGAAAACTTTTACCGAGGTGCGTAAAAAATATATAAAAAGTTTTACCAAAAACGGTGCATACGACTCGTTATACCTCTATACCAGCCTGAATAAAGATAAAGTGGTTAATGGCGATGAAATTGAAATAGAAAATGATGTTTATTTCCTTATTAGTTATAATCAAAAGTTACTTAATCAGTCGGTTGAACGGGCATACCTTAAACTGCAACGCACCGAGGTTTACTGGTTAAACTGGTCTGAAGACACGCATAGATTCAGTAGCTATAATAAGGAAATTTTGCGCAGCGCCTTAATTTTAAAGCTTTTAAGTTTTGATAAAACAGGAGCTGTGCTTGCTGCAGCCACAACTTCGCTACCCGAAACCATTGGAGAAATCAGAAACTGGGATTACCGCTTTTGCTGGTTGCGCGATGCGTCGATGGTAATTAAAATAATGACTAAAATTGGCCACTGGAAGAGCGCCGAACGTTTTCTGAATTTTATTATCGATGTGGTATCTGATAAAGACGAAAAAATTCAGATCATGTACGGTATTAACAGGGAAAAAAATCTGCGCGAAAGGATTCTCAGCCATCTTTCAGGTTACGAAAACAGTACTCCTGTGCGTGTTGGAAATGCCGCCTACAAACAAAAGCAACATGATATTTATGGTATTTTAATGGATGTTATTTACCAGCAGTTCAGTTTGTTTGAGGTTTCGTTGCAAAACAGCGAAGAGCTCTGGACAATTACCCGCAGCATTGTGCGTATTGTGCGTAAAAACTGGCGCAAGCCCGACCGTGGAATTTGGGAAATAAGACACGATCACCGCCATTTTATTTTTTCGAAACTTTTGTGCTGGGTGGCTGTTGACAGGGCAGTTAAGGTAGCAGAACTGATTAAAAACCAACACTATGTTGAAAAATGGTCGGGGCTGCGGGATACCATAAAAGAAGATATTTTGGAAAAAGGCTGGAATGAAGAGCTGCAATCGTTTACGCAAGCATACGGATCAAATGACTTCGATGCATCTACATTGCTGATGGAGGCTTATGGTTTTATTGATGCCACTGACCCCAGGTACGTAAGTACCGTGAAGGCAACGCAAAGGGAACTAAGTCGTTACGGTTTGATGTACAGGTATAAAAACCGCGACGATTTTGGCCTGCCGTCATCTTCTTTTACAATTTGCACCTTTTGGCTGATACAGGCGCTCTATAATATCGGCGAAAAGAATGAGGCACAAAAGCTGTTTGACGAACTACTTTCGTACAGCAATCATTTGGGTATTTTTAGTGAAGATATTGATTTCGAATCCAAACGGTTACTGGGCAATTTTCCACAGGCCTATTCACATTTGGCGCTTATAGAAACCGCAATGCTTTTTTCGGAAGATATTGAGTTGAAAAGTAAGTTCTGACTTGAAATGATTAAAAAATCTGTTATTGGCAGTTAAATTTTTGAAATGCGAACAAAAAAAATTCTGTTTTTACTTTTGCTGGTATCCCTTTGTTTCCCGGTGTGGGCACAAACTGATTATCAGCAATTCTACGCGCAAAGCTTAAAAACCAACAACACCGGCATGTTTGTGCTGGGCTCGTGGGCAATTGCCAACATGACAACCGGAGCCATTGGCTGGGCCAATTCAACAGGGCAAAGCAAATATTTTCATCAAATGAATTTGTTTTGGAATACTGTGAATCTTTCTATTGCAGGGTTTGCATTGTACAGCAATTACTCAACTGAGGTTGCTACCCTTTCCGGAAATCAAATGCTCCAAAACCACATTAAAACCGAAAGCCTCTACATTATAAACGCCGGACTCGATGTGCTTTATATCGGGGCAGGTTTTTTCCTTAAAAACTATGCCATTAAGAAACCTAAAAAGCATAATTTGTTTACCGGGTACGGAAATTCAGTTATTTTACAGGGAAGCTTCCTCCTGCTTTTTGATTTAATAATGGCTGGGAGTCAACTGAGCCACCGGTTCGATTTTGTTAAGGGAATGAGTATCTTTTATCAGCCCGATTTTAACGCCATGCAGATTGCATTTACTATTCCGATAAATTAAAGGAAGTACACTTATTCAGGGAAAACTTTTTTTGTCAAATTTTGTTTATTTTTTTAATTATAAAATTTAAACAAAAAATCAAATGGCTACAGTTTTAATTATCACAGGTTCTTGCGGACCAGGTTATAAATTATCGAACAACTGTGTGATGATGGTAAAAATGTGATTGCCAGTTACAACGATAACCCCAATTTTAATTACTACCGGCTAAATGTGCTGGATGAGGAAATTGATTTTGATTTTCTGTTCGAACAGCCCGATGGTCTGGTTTATTGTTAGGGAAGTGTTAAAATTTAAAGATTTAAAAAAATGTACTCAAGAAGCAAAATATTTGAAAAAGTGGATAAAAAGGTTACCCGGTGGATGAAAAACAACGGGTTAACCCTGCTTCGACTAAGCATCGGAATAATTTTTTTCTGGTTTGGATTTCTAAAATATTTCGAAGGTTTGAGCCCGGCAGAAGGTATTGCTACAAAAACCATTGAAACCATAACTTTCGGATTCTTTTCGGAAAAGGTCATCTTGTACGGACTCGCAACCTGGGAAGTGCTGATTGGAATCGGATTAATTTTTAAGCTTTTCTTACGCGAAACGTTGTTGTTGCTCTATTTGCAAATGATTGGAACGTTCATGCCGGTGTTTCTATTTCCTGATGAAGTTTTTAAGGTCTTCCCATATTCTTTAACAATTGAAGGACAGTATATTATTAAAAACCTTGTGGTGATGAGCGCAGGAATTGTACTGGGTGCCACTGTTAGAGGGTGGAGACTTGAACCTGAAAATGTGGACGAAGGGAAATCGTAATATACAAGCAAATGAAAAAAATTCTGTTAACCGGAACAACGGGGTATATTGGTCAGCGGCTTCTGCCGGTTTTACTTGAAAAAGGACATGAGGTTGTTTGCTGTGTGCGCGATAAAAAGCGATTCGATGCATCAAAATACAACACTCCAAAACTGACTGTGATCGAGGTTGATTTTCTTAAAAAAGATACCCTTGGAAATATTCCTGAAGACATTGATGCAGTCTATTATCTTATCCATTCAATGTCTTCTTCTTCCGGCGATTTTGAAGATTTGGAAAAACAATCGGCCGAAAATTTTAAAGAAAGAATTCAACAAACAAAGGCAAAGCAGGTCATTTACCTGAGTGGAATAATCAACGAAGAAAAACTCTCGAAACATTTGAGTTCCCGGAAACAGGTAGAAGAGATACTTGCTTCAGGCGATTTTCACCTCACTACACTGCGGGCCGCAATTATTGTAGGGTCGGGGAGTGCATCGTTCGAAATCATTCGCGATTTAGTTGAAAAACTGCCGGTGATGATTGCCCCCCGCTGGCTGAAAACCAAATCGCAACCCATTGCAATCCGCAATGTGACAGAGTTTTTACATGGTGTTTTAATGAATGAAGAAACATTTGACCAAAATTTTGACATTGGCGGCCCCGAAGTACTTTCGTACAACCAGATGTTGATGAAATTTGCCAAAGTCCGCAATCTGAAACGTACCATTATCCAGGTTCCGGTTATGACTCCAAAATTATCCTCATACTGGCTTTATTTTGTGACTTCCACCTCGTATAAACTGGCA
>JBNJGR010000012.1:0-29190 GCA_051747885.1 Bacteroidota bacterium
AACTTCAACCTGATTTATAGAGTTTAGTTGTTCACATTTTAAAATCAATTTATTTTGTAATTTTGAATTGTATAACTAAAATATTATTGATTGGAGAAAAAAATTCATTTGGAAGGGATTGACCCGCTGGAATTTTTTGGGATTAACAATGCAAAAATGAACCTCATCAAAACATTGTTTCCTAAAATTAAAATTACAGCGCGGGGCAATTCACTTTACATTCAGGGAGAAAACGCAGAGATTGGGCAATTTGAAAAGAAGTTTGCTCTCCTACTCGATCATTATTTTCAATTTAACGTTTTAACTGAAGAAATTATATTGCAAATAATGGCTAACGGCATTTCGGCCATGGAAGAAAACGGGATTGCCGAGAAAGATATAATTGTTTTCGGTAACAGCGGAAAGCCGGTAAGGGCGCGAACTCCCAACCAGCGCGTTCTCATTGAGGAGAGTATGAAAAACGATTTGTGTTTTGCCATTGGACCTGCCGGAACAGGAAAAACCTACACGGCAATTGCACTGGCGGTGCGGGCGCTAAAAAACCGTGAAATCAAAAAAATTATTCTGAGCCGCCCGGCGGTGGAGGCAGGTGAAAACCTTGGGTTTTTACCCGGCGACCTGAAAGAAAAAATCGATCCGTACCTGCAGCCGCTTTACGATGCGTTGCAGGACATGATTCCACCGCGCAAGCTGGAAGATTTCCTGCGCGACGGTATTATACAGATCGCCCCGCTGGCTTTCATGCGCGGCCGCACGCTAAGCAATGCGTTTGTCATTCTCGACGAAGCACAAAATACCACCATCAACCAGTTAAAAATGTTCCTCACCCGCATGGGACTGAATACCAAGTTCATAATTACCGGCGACATCACCCAAATCGATCTTCCGCGGCGCAGTAATTCAGGCTTGTTGTTTGCCATGAAAATCCTGAAAAACATTGAGTCGATTTCAGTTGTTCAGTTTAACAGAAACGATATTGTACGGCATCGCCTGGTGCGCGATATTGTTGATGCCTATGACAAACACGCTGAGGAGAAAGAACAGGCGCGAATGAAAGTGAAAGACCATAACAAAAAAACAGAATAAAAAATGAGCAAAGCATTAACAAAAACTGATTATCATTTTCCCCACCAAAAGAGTGTTTACCACGGGAAAGTGCGCGACGTGTATAATGTAAATGACGATTTACTGGTAATGGTAGCCACCGACCGCATTTCGGCATTCGATGTGGTGCTGCCTAAAGGAATTCCTTACAAAGGACAAGTGCTAAACCAGATTGCCGAAAAATTTCTGGATGCCACCGCTGACATTGTTCCCAACTGGAAAATTGATTCGCCCGATCCAAATGTAACTGTTGGATACATGTGTCAACCCTACAAAGTGGAAATGGTTATCCGCGGTTACCTCACCGGCCATGCCTGGCGTGAGTACCGCGACGGGAAACGCTCTATTTGCGGTGTTCCGCTCCCCGAAGGAATGGTTGAAAACCAAAAATTTGACGAGCCCATTTTAACACCAACCACCAAAGCTGAAACCGGTCACGACGAAGATATTTCGCGCGATGAAATTATTGCCCAGGGGCTGGTTGATAAGGCTGAATACGAAATGTTGGAAGATTTCACCCGCAAACTTTTTCAGCGGGGAACGGAAATGGCAGCAGAAAAAGGGTTGATTCTGGTTGATACCAAATATGAATTCGGTAAAATTGAAGACAAGATTTTCCTCATCGACGAGATTCACACGCCCGACTCATCGCGCTATTTTTATGCCGACGGCTACGAAGAACGCCTGACCAAAGGCGAGCAGCAAAAACAACTTTCAAAAGAATTCGTCCGTCAGTGGCTCATCGAAAATGGCTTCCAGGGGAAAGAAGGTCAGCAGGTTCCCGAAATGTCAGATGAATTTGTCAACTCCGTTTCGGAACGCTACATCGAACTGTTTGAAAAAATTACCGGCGATGAATTTAAAAAATCGGATACTTCAAAAATCCGTCAGCGTATTGAAATAGCCGTTACTGAATTCTTAATGGGACAAATATAAAATCACTCAGAAGTCATGGCACCACGCAAAGTGGTGCTATGACAATTAAACAGCAATATGAAACAAACAACTACACTGTTGACACTCATTTTACTTTTATTTGCTTTCATCCTCAACGCACAGGACGAATTCACCTTTGTGGAAGAAGGACAAAAAGCACCGGACTTTACCATCGCAATGGAAAACGGACAAACAAAATCACTTTCCGACCTGGAAGGCAAAGTAGTCTGGATCAACTTCTTTGCCACCTGGTGCCCGCCCTGCCGGAAAGAACTGCCCCATTTGCAGCAAGCAGTTTATGACGGGTTCAAAAACCACGATGATTTTGAAGTGCTGGTTATTGGCCGGGAGCATACCTGGGGAGAAGTAAACAAATTTAAAGCAGACCATAATTACAGGCTGCCGTTTTATCCCGACCCTGAGCGGGAAATCTTTTCAAAATACGCCAAACAAAATATCCCGAGAAACTTTGTCATCGATAAAAACGGAAAAATAGTTGTTGCCTCCACAGGATACAATAAGGAAGATTTCGAGGAAATTATCAGCAAAGTTGAAGAACTGCTTTCAAATTAACTGAAACAAATCCCTGTTTTCACCAAATCAAAATAAAAAGAATTGAAAGTGTTTTTTTTGTAAGGATTTATTCAGATATTGCAGAGACAAAATCACTATTAAATCCTTTTAAAATGAAAAAATTTCTTTTAAAACTTTTCGCAGTTACATTGCTGGCCGGATTTTTTTATGCCTGTAATGAAACACTGGTTGAGGAACCTACCTCAAATGAACTGGAGTTAAAATCAGCACAAAATGGCTTACAAAGTTACATTGTCGTACTCAGCGATGCTGAGCTGGACGCTGAATTAAGCAATTTAAAAGGATACGAAAAAAGAAAAGATGCGGCTCAAAAAGCAGCATCAAAAGTATTGAATCGTGCCGGAATTGTTGATGGACAGATAGGACATGCATACGGAACGGCCATCAAAGGCTTCTCTGTTAAAATACCACCGGGACAATTGAAGAAACTGGAAAATGATCCGTCGGTAAAATATGTTGAAGAGGACAAAATTGTAACGTTAATCGAACCTGAATCAATTACCTTCAATGGTGATTTAAGTGCTCAATCAGTGCCCTGGGGAGTTGCAAGAGTTAAAGGAGGAGAAACCTATACTGGTAATGGAGTAGCATGGGTTTTGGATACAGGAATCGACCAGGATCATCCGGAACTGAATGTAGATACAGAAAGAAGTATGTCTGTCTTTACTACAGGCCGTGATAAAAGCCCTGATGATGGAAACGGCCATGGAACCCATGTTGCCGGAACTATTGCAGCCAAAGGAGTTTCAATTGTTGGAGTTGCTGCTGGTGCAACCGTTGTTGCCGTAAAGGTGCTCGATTCCAGAGGTAGTGGGAGCCTGTCAGGAGTGATTGCCGGAATTGATTATGTAGCTGCAAATGCTAACCCTGCCAACGGTGATGTTGCCAACATGAGTCTTGGAGGAGGTATTTCACAATCGTTAGACGACGCGGTTGTGGCCGCTTCTGAAAATGGAATTTATTTTTCACTGGCTGCTGGAAATGAAAGCGACGATGCCAATAACCATTCACCCGCCAGGGCTAACGGAACTTATATTCGTACAATATCAGCAATGGAGAATAATGATGTTTGGGCTTACTACTCAAATTTTTCAAATCCTCCAGTGGATTTTTGTCAACCGGGTTCATCCATTTACTCAACCTATAAAGACGGTAATTATGCTACCATGAGCGGCACCTCAATGGCTGCGCCCCACATGGCAGGTATTTTGCTATGGGGAGCGCCTGAAACTGATGGGACAGTCAGTGATGATCCAGATGGAAGTGCTGACGCGATTGGAGTAGTTGGTGATGGCGGAACAACCCCAACCAATAGTTCTCCAACAGCCAGCTTTACCTATTCTGCAACCGATTTAACGGTAAATTTTACTGATACAAGTACTGATTCAGACGGAACAGTCCAATCATGGAGTTGGAATTTTGGTGACGGAGCTACTTCAACTGTTCAAAATCCGAGCCATACATATGGTTCAGATGGAACTTATACTGTTTCATTAACCGTTACGGATGATGGAGGGGCAACCGGAACAACTTCACAAAATGTTACTGTATCGGGCAGCACAACTACAAATAATCCGCCTTCTGCAGATTTTACTTTCAGTACAACGGATTTAACTGCTGATTTTACCGATCAAAGTACCGATTCAGATGGTTCCATTTCATCTTGGTACTGGGAATTCGATGACGGAAATACGTCAACAGCACAGAATCCGAGCCATACTTACACTGCAGGTGGAACATATTCTGTAACATTGACCGTTACCGATGATGATGGTGCTACCGACACTGCCACTAAAGATGTTACGGTTTCAGGCAGTTCAGAAAACGTTGCTCCGACGATTACAAATTTAAGTTTAAGTGACTCGAGTAATCCGGCCTGGACAAGGGTATCAGTGAACTGGGCAGTGTCTGACGACAATGGAAATTTAGAAACTGTACTAACCGAACTGTACGATCCTTCAGGTAAATTTGTAGATTCTGCAACTACTTCCGTTTCCGGATCTTCTGCGAGTGGTTCCAATGAACTTGGACAAAAAGGAGGACCCACCGGTGATTATAAAGTGGTAATTACCGTTACAGATTCTAATGGTCTCGTTGCAACAGATGAGAACACTATAAATTTATAATCAATAAAAAAAATCAGAAAAGCCATCTCATTAGTATGGGATGGCTTTTTACGTCTTCCTTTAAAGATTAAAATCTCTTTTTGGTTCTTTTATTCTGAATTTTCTATTTTTGCTCCACATTTTTTCTAATAGATATGTTTTTACACAATAGAATAAATAAAGAAGAGCTGAAAAAGCATTTAATGGAGGAACCGTTTAAACGCAAAACCATTTCGTTTTACAAATATCACTATCTGGAAAATCCTCATGAATTCCGCGACAGCATTTACCGCGACTGGTTTGCACTGGATTGTTTCGGAAGAATTTACGTGGCGCGCGAAGGTATTAACGCGCAAATGAGCGTACCGGAACATCATTTCGGAGCATTTCTTGAAACACTGAACAACTATGAAATCCTGCAAAATATTCCCGTTAAACATGCCATTGAAGATGATGGCAAATCTTTTTACAAACTCACCATTAAAGTGCGGCCAAAACTGGTGGCCGACGGACTGGAGGACGGCACCTACGATGTAACCAACGTGGGCAACCACCTTGGAGGACTGGAATTTCACAACCTCATCGGGCAGGAAAACACGGTGATGGTTGACATGCGCAACTACTACGAAAGTGAAATAGGCCATTTTGAAGGCGCCATCTGCCCCGAAGCAGACACTTTCCGCGAAGAACTGGAAATTGCAACTGACCTGCTTCAGGACAAAAAAGACAAAAAAATTCTGTTGTACTGCACCGGCGGCATCCGTTGCGAAAAAGCCAGCGCTTATTTGAAACACCAGGGATTTAAAGATGTGAACCAGTTGCACGGCGGTGTGCTGGAATATACAAGGCAAATTAAGGCTGCCAATTTCGAGTCGAAATTTATCGGAAAAAATTTTGTGTTCGACGAACGGCTGGGCGAAAGCGTAAACGGACAAATTATATCGCGGTGCCACCAGTGCGGAAAACCATGCGATACGCACACCAACTGCGCTAATGAAAGTTGCCACATTCTTTTTATTCAGTGCCCGGAGTGTGCAGTAAAATACGATGGTTGTTGTACACCTGAATGCACAGAAGAAAAAAATGGAAAAATTTCCGGGAAAAAACCAAAAGCCAAAAAATTTGGAAACAGCCGGAAATACAGGAAAAGTTTTGCGTTGATAAAAGCAGAAACCGGGAATGACAAATTACAAATCTCAAAAAACAAAAATCAAATAAATTCCAATTATTCAAATTCAAAATTCCAAACGGATTAAACATCTTTTGTTTGAAAGTTGCATTTTTGGGATTTGAAGTTTATTTGTAATTTGAAAATTGTTATTTGGAATTTGAAAGTTAAACGATGATCAATTTCTGGCAAAATATACCAGGCCCTGCATTTTCGCTGGCACCCATGGAGGATGTGACCGACACCGTTTTCCGTGAAATTGTATTGGGAATGGCGGCTCCGGGAAAACTTCATGTGGTTTTTACCGAGTTTACCTCTGTGGAGGGAATGAACCATCCAAAAGGACGGGAGCGGGTTTCGGAGCGACTGATTGTGAATGAATCAGAACGGGAACTGTTAAAAGCCAAAAATGTAAAACTGGTGGCCCAGATTTGGGGTCGCAATCCGGAAGTTTATCACACCATAGCAAAGCACATTTCAGAAAATTACGATTTCGACGGGCTGGACATCAATATGGGCTGCCCGGTAAAAAAAGTAATAAAAACCAGGGCTTGCAGTGCTTTGATTGGCGATCCCTTCCTGGCAAAGGAAATAATTTTGGCTACCAAAGAAGGAACAAATTTACCGGTGAGCGTAAAAACCCGCACGGGGATTAAAGAGCATCAAACCGAAGAATGGATTTCCCATTTGCTGGAAACCGACCCCGCAGCAATTATTTTACATGGACGTACCCAGCGAATGCAGTCGGAAGGTGAAGCGAACTGGGACGAAATCAGAAAAGCTGTTCAGGTGAAAAAACAAATCAAACCAAATATCCCGCTCCATGGAAACGGCGATGTATTCTCTTACTCTGACGGGCTGAAAAAAGCAACAGAAACCGGTGCCGATGGAGTGATGATTGGTCGTGGAATTTTTCAGAATCCCTGGTTTTTTAATCCAGAAAAAATAGAAATCGCAAAAGAAGAACGCATAGAAAAACTGATTCAACACACCCGGCTTTTCGAGCAAACCTGGGGAGGCATCAAAAACTTCAACATCCTGAAACGGTTTTACAAAATTTACCTGAACAGTTTTCCGGGAGCTGCCAAACTGCGCGCCGATTTGATGGAGGTAAAAGACTACGGAGAAGTCTACCGGTATTTCAACCGGTAATTCAGATTATATCTTTTTTTACTGATTTTGATCAGTTTGTTGTAACGATCGGGAAAAACCGGTGTCTTGTTATAAAAATCAAGACTAAATTCAAAATGAAAAAAATCTTACTACCGTTTGCTGTCGTCCTGCTTTTTTCATGCTCGCAGCAAGAATCCAAAATTTATCAATGGCGCGGTGAAAACCGCACCGGCGTATTTCAGGAAGAAAATCTGTTAAACGAATGGCCCGAAAACGGCCCCGACGAAATCTGGTTTGCCGAAGGAATCGGGAATGGTTATGGTTCGCCTACTGTTACCGAAAATGAACTGTTTATTACCGGTGAAACCGACAGCCTGGCCTGGCTGTTTTGCTACGACTTGGACGGCAATATGAAATGGAAACAAAGCTACGGAAAAGAGTGGGCCAAACACTACCCCGGCTCGCGGTCGGCTCCCACCGTGGTTGACGACATGATTTATGTGAATTCGGGCGCTGGAACAGTTTCATGCCTGAATCGCGAAAACGGAACGCTCATTTGGCAGAAAGATTACGTAAAAGATTTCGATGCCATTTTTCCGATGCACGGCTTTTCGGAAGCGCCGGTTATCAGCGGCGACAAAATTTTCTGCACTCCCGGAGGAAAAGAGCACAACGTGGTTGCCCTCGACCGTTTTACCGGCGGTATGATTTGGAGCTGCGAAGGAATGGGCGAACGAATGGGATACAATCCCGGAAATATTATCGAACTTCCCAACCGGAAAATTTACGTGACTTTTTCTGCCTACCACATGCTCGGAATCGATGCAGAAACCGGCGAACTGCTCTGGACACAATTACAGGACAACACCCCGGTGGATAAACACGAGCCGGGAGTTGGCGACACGCACAGCAACAACGTTATATTTGAAGACGGACACATTTATTATGCAGCCGGCGACGGCAACCGTGGAGTAAAACTTCAGCTTTCCGAGGATGGTTCTGAAATTACCGAAATATGGCGAACCACTGATTTTGATACTTACATGGGTGGATTTGTAAAGCTGGGGGATTACCTGTATGGTTGCGGTACCCGCAAAAAAGACCTCAAAAGTTTTCATGCCGAAACAGGCGAAATTGTTGATTCGCTGAAAGCAGGAACGGGTGCTGTTATTGCTGCCGAAAACATGCTGTATTACTACAACTGGGGCGGCGAACTTGCTTTATTTACCTGCGAAAACGGCAAACTGGAAAAACGAAGCTCCTTTAAAATTACAAAAGGAACCAAGGAACATTTTTCACATCCTGTTATTAAAAACGGCGTGTTGTATCAGCGCCGCGGAGATGCTTTGATGGCATTCAACATCAGTGCAACACAGGAATCAAGGGCTGGAATCTAAAAGAATAAATCTGTGAATTTTAAAAACTTGTTGCTCTTTTGTTTAACAAGATTTGGCTGAATTAAAATGGAGGGGATAAATTTTCCCATTTTACATTCCAATCCTCCGGAAAACCCGGATTATGGCTTTCGGCACCTTCAAAACCGGAGCACATAGCTGCCACCGCCCAAAGCAAACCCCCGTTTCCGGGAAGGTAAATCCGTAACCGGTCATCCTGGTAATTGTGCCCATTTGGCAGATATGTATTTTTCTGAACATCTTTCAACAGCAACTCCACCGCCTTTTCCGGTTTCCCCAGCCTGACAGCGCAAATGGCAGCCATCGGATAATCCCATCCCCAGGTGCGCGGCCAGTTCCAGTTTTCAGCAATATAATCAAAGGTATTATCCATGATTTGCCCGTCAGCCGGAACCGTTTCGGGCAATAATCCGAATGCCCCCAAAACCATGGGATGATCAGAGTAATAGTGCTCATTCTTATACGAATCGGGCGCACTTTCAGCGGCGAGGTACAACCCATCTTTTTGTGCAAACGACGGCAATCCGTCAATTACCTCTTGCCATTCTTCGTTTTCAGCCAGTCCCATACGCTGGCGCCATTTTTGGGCAACTGATAAACCCCAGTGCCAGTAAGCAACTTCAAATGGCGGATTGTAAGTTTTTCCTTTTTCAAGACTTTCCTGTGCCGGAATTAAAGGCGGCCCCAGAATATATCTGTTGTTTTCCGCATCCCAACGGGCAAAGTCGGCCATGAATTCTGCGGTTTCAAAAACCAGTTTTGCATATTTATCAAGCGTTTCAGCATTTGATTTTTCACGGTAAATCAATTCAGCAAAATAAATGATGTGCGGCTGTTGCCAGATGAGAAACTCTCCTACTCCCGACGGACTGTCATTTCCGGCCGGGTCAGTCATTTTGGGCCAGCGAACGCCTTTGTATCCCTGAATTTCAGCCTTATTTTTTGCCCTTTCAAAAATATCAAAATAATAACCGAGACTTTGTTCGAGCAAATCCAAACGGTTCCACAGCGCCCAGTGAACACCATGCCACCAGTGCATTTCGAGGTGAAATTTACCATGCCAGCTATTAAAAGTGAGGCCGGTTTCCTGAGGTGGTAATTCGCCGGCACACTGTATTTTCGTTAAGTATTGTGAAAGCACAGTCCGTCGTTCCAGTTCTTTGGCTCGCGGATCGTCTGTTCCTGAGAAATCAACTGCGCCACCGGTTTCCCAGAAGTTTTGCCAGTGGGTTGCAGCTTTTTCTTTTACTTCAGAAAAAGTACCCAGCTCTGCAAAAGTATTTTCTGCACTGAACTCTGCGGAAAAAGAAAATTCTTCTGATTCGCCAACCGGCTGCAAAATAAAATAATGCGGCTCTTTTTGAATGACTTCGGCCTTCCCATGCCAATTCAGTTTCACGAAATAAGTTGTTGTATCAAGAATATGCTCAAAAACGGCACTGTTTTCATTTTCCCAAACAATATGGGAATGGTGTTTTTCCGAATTATCCCAGCCGAAAGCATCGTCGGTGTGGTTTCCGGTTGCATAAGGAAAACGCAAGTTGATTCCAAGCAGCCCATTTTTTATTCTTTCGGATTGAATCTCAACTGAAATTAAATCGCGCGACGGATGGCAGGTTGTCTGTACATTAATAGTTTCTCCATCAACCTGGAACGAACTTGAAATTAGTCCTTCCCACAAATTCAGTTTTTGCTCGATGTCGGTAATCTCATCAGGTATTACCGGTTGTCCGTCTTCTTTTGAAATTTCGAAACCAATATTACCGAGGTGCAGGCGGTGCGGATTTTGTCTGAAATAGTTGGCAGCTTCCTGTTTTCTTTCGGGCTTATTCCATTGCACGGCATACGGAACTTTCCGGTTTCCCACATCGAAATATTTGTATGATTCTTCAATTCGGTAATTTCCTTCATTAAGAAAACTATGCCAGCCCCACTCAGACTGCGTTCCCAGACAAACTCCATTTTCATAAATCTCAGGGAAAGTTTTCAATCCGGTCGCATCCACAGTAAACGCAAATCCACCGTTCCCGACCGACAGCGAGGCCAGCGTATCGAAATTATTCACCATTACATTATGCCTTGATACCAAAGCAAACCGGTCTATTTTTTCTGAAACAGATTTTCTCTTTTGAGAACAGGATAAAAAAACGAGGGAAATAATTACAACAAAAAATAGTGTTCGCATAATGTTGGTTTAAGTTTTCCGGCTCAAGTTAGCACGTCTTTATGGTGTTCATGTCCAGGTAAAGTCAAATGAACATCATTCGTCTAAATTTTCTTATGAAATCTATTAAAAAATGAAATTATGGAAACATAATAAAAAAGAGCGTTGGAAATTGCCGAGTGCCCTTTCTTTTTAACAAAATTAATCGCTATAACCCAGGCACATATTTGTATTTATAAAGAACAGGGATTCCTGCGGATAACTTTTCTGTCTCCTCTTCAATATACTTCCTAAAACCTTCTTCGGTTTTCCACTGGTCTTTGTCGAGCCCCCACACAGCAAAAAAGTAGTGTTTTGCCGGCTGGTTACTTTTGCACTGCTGGCCAATATAGTAAGTTTCAGAAATTATATTGCTGAACCCTTTTTCAGGAACCGTTTCATACCCCAGCTCAAAAAAATTGGTATCGGAAGTTCGTCCGATTTTCCCGGCTTCCTCCAGCGGAACAGCAACTCCCATTCCCAACTCGTCGTTATTGAGCGACTGTACATCGTGCGTACCGATGACCTGGAAATCATTTGATTTAAACTGAAAAGGTTTGCGTTTTAAATGGCTGGTAACAATTCCGGTCACTATTTGCGAACCTTCGGGGCAGCCGGTTACCGTAACATCCGATTCAAACCAGTATTTTCCCGGATAAATCGAAATCCGTTCCACGGCTTCCAGCATGTCGCCATCCACGTCCCAGCCTTCGTAACGCAACTCAAAGATTGAACGAAGCGGGCCTTCCACAATTTTGTGGTAGCTGTAAACATCGGTTGAACCAAGC
This sequence comes from Bacteroidota bacterium, assembly GCA_051747885.1. GTDB lineage: Bacteria > Bacteroidota > Bacteroidia > Bacteroidales > Prolixibacteraceae > Tangfeifania. The sequence goes on from JBNJGR010000012.1 coordinate 11,427, forward strand.
CGGTACAGCGAATCTTCTTTTAACAAAGCCAGACCACCCGATCCGAGCGAACTTCCGCAATGCAGCACATCCATTCCCCAATCTGCCAATTCGTGGTAGTCACCCAATTCAGGGGTGTGAATTTTATCGATGATCATTTCCGGCTTTCGTTTGCCAAACAAATCTTTCACATTTCGGCAGTCGAAATAGTTCCGGAACCCAATTTTATCGTTTTCCCAGTTTACACTTTCACTCTGGGCAATTACTTCAAAGCCATCGTCACAGGGAAGTGCCTCGTACTGATTCACCTCTTTATACGACCCATCTTCCTGCTTTATTCCAAGCCGAATATTGGTTCGTTTTTTAAACTCAGGATATTCACTTTCAGGCAAAAACCCGATTTCGAATTCGAGCGTTTCCCCGGCTTCAAAATCAGTAACCAGAACCAATTCATCCCATTCTCCGTCACCGTCCAAATCATCAACCTGGGTTGGAACGAAATCGCCATTATCAAATTTGAATACCGGTAAAGTTCCTGTCTCAAATTCATTATAATCAACAATTGCCGTTCTATCCAATACAACCACCACATTTTTTCGCGGACTGTCGAGTGGATTTTCAAAAGTGTAAGTTGAATGTTTTTTACACGAAAAGAAAAAAGGGATTATCAAAACAAAAATGTAAAGTTTGGTTTTCATTTTTTAAATCTCATTTTCGCCTTTTACATACCCAAAGTTTGCCAGAATACCGCCATCAACATAAAGTACCTGGCCATTCACAAAATTGCTGGCTTTTGATGCCAGAAAAAGCGCGGCATTACCTACATCTTCGGGTTCGCCCCAGCGACCAGCCGGTGTGCGGGTCATTACCAAATCGTTGAACGGATGATTTCCCTCGCGGATAGGAGCAGTTTGCTCTGTAGCAATGTAACCGGGACCGATTCCGTTAATCTGAATATTGTATTTGGCCCATTCGCAAGTCATGTTGGCAGTCAGCAATTTCAGTCCGCCTTTTGCCGAAGCATAGGCAGAAACCGAGTTACGACCATAAACGCTCATCATTGAACAAAGATTGATAATTTTCCCGAAGCGCTTTTCAATCATATTAGGGACAACACGTTTTGAAACGATAAAAGGGCCAACCAGGTCGATATCAATTACCTGTTTGTATTCTGAAACCGGCATATCGAGGATGGGGATTCGTTTAATAATTCCGGCGTTATTCACCAAAATATCAATAGCTCCTACCTCTTGTTCAATTTTCGATATACCGCGATCCGTATCGGTTTCGTCCGTAACATCAAATTTTAAAGTATAAACATTTATACCATCTTCAGCATATTCGTTTTTGCAGCTCTTCAGTTTTTCTTCTGAAATGTCGTTGACACAAATTTTAGCGCCGGCTTTACCCAGCGCTTTGCCAATGGCCATGCCAATTCCGTGGGTACCACCAGTTACAAGTGCAACTTTTCCTGATAAGTCAAATAGTTCGTTCATATTATTTTGATTTTTTTGATTTGAATTTAGTGATTCTGAATTACCTTAAATCTTTTGGATCGATATTATCCATGTCGGTATAATCAAGATTTTCGCCGGCCATTCCCCAGATAAAGGTGTAGTTGGCGGTTCCTGCAGCCGAGTGCAGCGACCAGTTGGGCGAGATCACCACTTGCTCATTATGCATCCAGATATGCCGTGTATTATCAGGTTCGCCCATAAAATGGCAAATGGTTTGATCTTCGGGCAGGTTGAAATAGAAATACACCTCGTTGCGACGGCTGTGCCTGTGTGGCGGCATGGTATTCCATACGCTACCGGGTTTCAACTCGGTCATTCCCATTTGGAGCTGGCAAGTATCAACCACTTTATTAATTATCAGCTGATTGATAGTGCGTTCATTTGAAGTTTCGAGCGAACCTTTATGCAGCACATTGGCATCGGCGAGCGTAATGTGTTTCACCGGATATTCCTTGTGTGCCGGCGCCGAGTTGATGTAAAATCTTGCCGGAATATCAGCCGATACCGAACTGAACTCCACCTCTTTACTTCCTTTTCCAATATAGATGGCCTCTTTGGTATTCACATCGTAGGCTGTGCCATCAACTTTTACGGTACCTTTCCCACCAATATTGATAACACCTACTTCGCGGCGGTAGCAAAAAAATTCAGCTTTCAGCGGATCAATCGGCTCCAGTTTCAGCGGTTTGTCAACCGGAACGGCACCACCAACAATAAAACGTTCGATGGCCGAATAAACCAACCGGATGTTGCCGGGATCCATCACTTTTTCCATCAAAAATTCTTTTCTTATTCTTTCAGTATCATACTTTTTAAAATCCTCAGGATGATATGCATACCTTTCTTCATAAATTGTTGCCATAATATTTTCCTTTTTATTAAAGTCTAACTACAAATATAACCAGAATAAACAAAAATGCAATCGATTGCATTTCTAAAAAAATAATTTTTAACTTTACCGTTAAACTGAAGTAAATGGGCAAGCAAACAGAAATAACTATCCACGATATTGCCAAAAAACTGGGGATTTCGGCCTCTACGGTATCGAGAGCGCTGAACAATAATCCTTTGATAAGCAAAGCCACGCAAAAAAAGATTAATGAAACGGCGGCAAAAATGGGTTACCGTCCCAATACCATGGCTGCCAACCTGCGTACCCGAAAAACCAATACCATCGGAGTAATTGTTCCCCTTATCAACAGACATTTTTTCTCATCGGTAATCAGCGGCATCGAAGATGTGGCTTACAACTGTGGTTTTGCCGTTACCATAACGCAATCGAACGACAGTTTTGAAAAGGAGGAAAAAATTGCCCAAACCCTCTATTCCAACCGGGTTGATGGAGTAATCGTATCCATTGGAATGGAAACTACAAAATTCGACCACCTCAAACATTTTTCAGAACGAAACATTCCCCTGGTATTTTTCGATCGGGTTGTTGATGAAATTGAAGCTCATAAAATTTCGGTTGACGATTTTAACGGAGGATTTAAAGCCACACAACACCTGATTGAACAGGGAGCAAAAAATATTGCCCATATTGGCGGACCACTTAACCTGAATATTTACCGCAAACGGCTGGATGGATTTTGCGCTGCCATGAAAAAAGCAGGCCTCGAAGTTGACCTGCAAATGCTTTTGCATAACAGCCTTACCCCCACCGACGGTACAAATGCCATTAAAAAATTGCTGAAAAATCCGCAAAAACCTGACGCTATTTTTTGTGCCAATGACACTACTGCGCTGAGCGTGATTATTTATTTGGTTGAAAATGGTATAAAAGTACCTGAAGATATTATGGTAGTCGGTTTCAGCAACGAACCATTTTCCGAAGTTGTTACACCTTCCATAAGCACCATAGGGCAACCCGGATTTGAAATGGGGCAAAAAGCGGCTGAACTGATAATTGAACAGATAAAACTGAAAAGCCAACCCTCCCATTTTCAAAACATTGTAATGCCCACCGAACTTATAATCAGGCAATCATCATTAAAAAAAGATGGTAAATAAAACAGCTAATCTCCTGAAATCAACACAAAGCCATACTGAAACTAAATGAACTACCAGTTCATATCGTCACAAACATTCTGGCTGAAGTTATGGTCAATTCTTATCCTGACTCTGCTGTCATCCATCAATTCGGAACTTATATCGGAGCCACTTTCATTCAAATAGGAACCGTCATTGGCAAATTCGGTAAATAAAGTGGAGTACTCCCATTCGTCTTCCCAGAGTAACCGGAGCTCGTACTCCTGCCCGGGCAAACCAAGCAGGTCAACCACCCCGCCGGCCATATCGACACCCTGCCATGGATTATCGCTGTCTTTAATTTTGAATTCTCCGCTGTAAGTTGGGGCAACGGCAATGCCCGGACTGTCGGGACAAAAAGCTTTCAGGACTATCTGGTACTCTTCGTAATTTTCCTGGGGTTCAACATTTACTGTATAACTGCCCGAGCAGAAATTATCGATTTCAAGTACCGGGATGGTTTTAAATGCAGGATTATTATCACGGAAAACTAGTTTCACTGCTTGTCCCGGTGTATTTTCAACGGTAAATTCCTCAGGGAAATTTCCTTTAAAATTAATGGTGGTCAGCAGGTTGTCATACATATCGTACACATCAGCATCAATCGAAAAACTGGAAATAACATCCGACTGAAAAGTGATTTTACTTCCCGTATCACAAAGATTTTCGGCAGAAGCTTTTACCAAAGTGTAGCTGATATCCAGCGAATTGTAAACCGACTGTGTTCCGATAATATCCCAGACATCGCTAAAAACGGCAAATCCAAAAATGTCGGGCTCAGGTTCGCCTGTATATTCTGAAATTAATTTTACAAGACCGCCATTCAAATCTCCCACTTCTCGTCCCACCAAAGTGATTTTCTCTATTCTTCCGGTTTCCAGTTTGTGGAACAGCACACTGGTCGGAATGCCATCAATATTTACAACATCAATTTCGGGTGAGTAGTCAGAAAATGATTTCAACGAAATACTCATGAAGTTATCCGGATCATCCAGATATGCCTCTTCAGCTTCACTTGAAGATGAAAAAAATGAATCACCGTTGGTATCTCTAAATCTGGCCAAATCGTTCAGGGAAATTCCATATTGTATTTTGTAGGGTTTTTCTTCAGCAGCCGATTTCAATCCATCGCTTACAACTTTAGAAAACACAATGGTTGTATCTCCCTCGCCATAATCGATATCGCCGCCAATTTCACTTTCATCTTCATCCCCGGTTTTCGACAAATAGAGTTCAAACGTTTTTTTGCCTTCATTTTTCAGTTGAAAGGCTTTGGTTAAATTGTTATAACCTTCTGCCTCCACATTCACTGCAAATTTAAACGGGCTGCTCTCACTAATTATCACGTTCGGATCAACGGTGAGTTCCAATTGTCCCAGTTCAGACACATATTCAGGCTTTTTTTCGCCTGAATATGTGACAATATCATTCCCGTTTTCTCCTGAAAAACTAATTGTGGCCGTACTTGTAATTAACTCGCCATTTGTTGCATCAAACAGCTTATAAGTCATCCGGGTATTAAAAAAATTGAAATCGAGAACAAGCAGGTTGATGTCTTCCCCTGTTTCTTCATCCTTCAACGGATTGTCGAGATAATCGCTGCAACCTGCAAAAATTGCAAAAACAAATATTACTACTGCAATTTTTATTGTGTTGAATTTAGTGTTTTTCATATTCATAACATTTTGAGTACCAAATTAAAAAAGCTTAGCGGCAATAGCAAACTTTACAACCGGATAATATTTATAACCAGAAAAATGATTTTCGAGATAGCTTTTATGACCATGAGCCGGATCGGCGCTTGGATTTAACAATCCTCTGGCTGAAATATCCAGCTCCGGTGGTCCCATGTAATAAAGACCTGTTTCAAAATTATAGGTAATTCTATTTTGCTTGCCAAAAAACTTACGGAACCCCGCACCAATGTACGGAGCTGTCTTCACTGAAGATTCAAACTGGAAATTGAAATCACCCACATCTTCTGCCGGGATGGAAATGTCGCCATACTCCATATCGCTTACAGCTTCACCTGCCAAAACCGGCTGAAATTTATTTATAATCACTCCTCCCGACAAATACAAAGCCGGTCGGTAAAACCAGTTCATCAACAGGGAAATTCCTCCTGTTTTGTAATTCAGGTTGGTGTTATAATCAATATCGTCTTCGGTGAGGTTAAAAGAATGATTGAAATTTAATGTTTCGTAACCCGCCTTTAAAGTAAACCGCTTATTTATCAAATACTGAACATCCATACCCAGGCCATTAGTTGATGCCAGGGCTCCGGCATAAAAACCTGTACCCATATCGTATGACTGAGTGGAGTGTGTTACACTTTCCTGGGCTTTTACCTGTGCAAAAACTGCCAGTAGTAGTAATAAAGTTAAAATTGTTTTATTCATCTTACTTAAAGGTAATCATTTTTAGAGAAGGTAAAATTACTATTAACTACTTACAAAACGCAAAATTTGTTTAATATAGTACTTTAAGTGTTTCATTTTCAGAAATTATAACATTAACCGATCAGCAAAAATTCAGGCTGCATTCAGTCTTTTGGAGTTTTGTTTATTGCAAACCACATTTCTTTTTTATCAATCAGTTACCTAATTTTGCAGCATGAAATTCAAAGTAGCCTCGGAATATAAACCAACCGGCGATCAGCCGGAAGCCATCCGGCAGCTGGCAGAGGGAATTGAAAGCGGCGACCGGTTTCAAACGTTGCTCGGGGTAACCGGCTCGGGAAAAACGTTTACCATGGCCAACGTAATTGAAAAAGTGCAGCGGCCCGCCCTGATTTTGAGCCACAACAAAACACTTGCCGCCCAGCTTTACGGCGAAATGAAACAGTTTTTCCCCGAAAATGCCGTGGAATATTTTGTGTCGTACTACGATTATTACCAACCCGAGGCTTATCTTCCTACCACCGATACTTACATTGAAAAAGACCTTTCCATAAACAAGGATATTGAAAAACTGCGGCTGAGCTCCACTTCGGCATTGCTTTCCGGACGGCGGGACGTGGTGGTGATTTCGTCTGTTTCGTGCTTGTACGGAATTGGAAACCCCGAAGATTTTCATGCAAATGTTACTGAACTGAAAGTTGGACAGGCCGTTTCGCGGAATGCCATGCTCCGCCAACTGGTAGATGCGCTTTATTCCCGAACTGAAGTAGATTTTCAGAGGGGTAATTTCAGGGTGAAAGGCGACACTGTTGATATTTTTCCGGCTTATGCAGACACGGGAATCCGGTTGGTTTTCTGGGGCGATGAGGTGGAAGAAATTTCCAGTTTCGATCCCGAAACCGGCCAGACCTACAGCCAGATGGACGAAGTGGTGATTTACCCGGCCAATATATTTGTAACTACCAAATCGCGCATGAACGCGGCCATCCGGCAAATTCAGGACGACCTGGTGGGGCAAATCGACTATTTTAATGAAATCGGTAAACCACAGGAAGCCAAACGCATTCAGGAACGGGTGGAATACGATTTGGAAATGATGCGCGAACTGGGGTACTGCCCGGGAATCGAAAATTATTCGCGCTACTTCGACGGACGGACTCCGGGTTCGCGGCCGTTTTGCCTGCTCGATTATTTCCCTGACGATTTTATGTGTGTTATCGACGAAAGTCACGTAACCATCCCGCAAATCAGGGCAATGTATGGCGGCGACAATTCGCGCAAAACAACCCTGGTGGAATATGGATTCCGGCTGCCTGCCGCAATGGACAACCGCCCGCTGAAATTTGAAGAATTTGAAAAACTGGTGAACCAGGTGGTTTATGTGAGCGCCACTCCCGCGGATTACGAACTGGCCAAATGCGACGGCGTGGTAGTGGAACAAATTATCCGGCCAACCGGCCTGCTCGATCCCATTATCGATGTGCGGCCAAGCACCAACCAGATTGACGACCTGATGCATGAAATCAACCTTCGGATTGAAAAAAATGAACGGGTACTGGTAACAACACTCACCAAACGAATGGCCGAAGAGCTTTCGAAATACCTGCTGAACATGGGCGTGAAAACGCGTTATATTCATTCCGATGTGGACACCATGGAACGTGTTGAAATAATGGAACAGCTGCGCAAAGGCGAGTTCGATGTGCTGGTGGGAATCAACCTGCTGCGCGAGGGGCTCGATTTACCGGAAGTTTCGCTGGTGGCCATTCTCGATGCCGACAAAGAAGGATTCCTTCGTTCAGAACGGTCGCTCACGCAAACAGCTGGCCGTGCTGCCCGTAACCTGAACGGAATGGTGATTATGTATGCCGATAAAGTTACCGACTCGATGCAGCGTACCATTGATTCAACAAACTACCGAAGGGAAAAACAGCTTAAATACAACGAAGAAAACAATATCATTCCCACGGCCATTGTTAAGCCTACGCGCGAAATTATTGGTTATGAATACCGCAGTGGCAAGAAACCGGAAGAATATGCAGATACGGTTCATCCCGATGTAGCTGCCGATCCGGTAGTTCAATATATGAGTCCCGAAGGCCTGGAAAAAACCATTGAAAAAACCCGGAAACAGATGAGAGCAGCAGCTAAAGATCTGGATTTTATTGAAGCCGCCCGCTTGCGTGACGAAATGTTTGCGTTGGAAAAATTGCTGAAAGAAAAGAAAAAATAACCGGACACTTAGTCATGGTCTCACTTAAAGTGAGGCTATGACTAAGCACAGTTTATTATCCTAAAATAATATCGGCATCAATGCCCAATTCCGAACGAAGTCGCCGGGCGACATTAAGTGTTGGTTCGCTCTTTCCATTCAGGTATTCACTAATTCTGGACGGGCTTACATTTAAAAGTTCAGCCAGTTTTTTCTGCGATATCCCTAACTCAGCCATTCTTAACCGAATTATATCAGCCAATGCCGGCTTTGAAACAGGATAGTATTGTTCCTCATATTCTGCAACCAGGTCTGAAAGCAAATCGAGTTCAATAAAATCTTTGTGATTTTCAGATGTGTCATTTCCAACAACCTGCAGCAATTCTTCTACTCGTTCAACTGCTTTCTCGTATTGTTTTTCTGTTTTTATTTTTGCCATAATGTCCCCCCTTAACTATTTTTACAATCAATCCGGTTGTATTCTTCGTGTGTGCCAATGAACCGGATATAAACTTTTTGCGAAGCGAAAATGATAATGGCAACCAATCTGTATTGATTACCTTTTATATTGAAAACAAACCTGTTATTTCCTACATAATCAGCACTATTAAAGGTTTTTCGAATATCAGATAAATTATGCCATTTCGATTTTGTAGTTTTAAAATACCAATCTTCCAGAGCAATTTTGGCATCTTTATAATTATTTGAAAATTCCCTGATACGTTTAAAAGTGACAATCCTCATCGCCATTAATTTGTTCCAAAATTAGGAATATTATTTTGATTTTTAAAATTTTTAGCAATTTTGCAGGATAAAATTTTTAGCCGCTGAATAAAATGTATTTTTGCTGCGAATTTAAGGAGAGGATATGGGAATTTCATTATTGGAAAATTTTCAGTTGGTACGTTCAGTTATTTTTAAACCTTCAGAATTTTGGCAGGAACAGAAACAGCACAAGTCACCCAAAAGAAACCTGTTTATCAGCTACTTCGTTCCGCTTCTGGCAGTAGTTGCGATTGCCGTTTTTTTAGGTGAATTTCTAAAAAACAAAAATTATTACGCTGATTTTGCCCTGTTAAAATCGCTGCGCGAAATTTTGCTTTTCTCTTTACAATACTTCATCTCCGTGTTTTTCACTTACCATCTGATGAAAACTTTTGGCGGCGAAAAGAACAAAACAGCGGCCCGAAGGCTGGTTGCTTTCTCACTCACACCTTTTTTGCTGGTTTCCTTGGTTACCGGCTTGTTTCAGTTTCTTTATGTTATTGATGCACTGGGCTTATACAGTTTTTACATATTTTGGGTGGGAGCAAAAGAGTTGCTGGATTTTCCTGAACGCAAATTTGAAAAGTACGCGCTTATAACTATTCTGGTAAACTTTTTTATCTTTAGTTTTTTAAGTGTCTCGTTGTCGAAACTTTTAACCGCATATTTATAGTGGCACATCAAAAAGGAAATATTAACGTTAAGAACCGCAAAGCTACATTCGAGTATGAACTGATTGAAAAATTTGTAGCCGGCATGCAGCTGGCAGGCACAGAAATCAAATCAATCAGAAACGGCAAAGTAAATTTGAGCGACGCGTATTGCCAGTTCTTCTCGGGCGAGCTTTACGCCAGAAACATTCACATTTCGGAGTATGAAATGGGAACCCACAGCAACCACGAGGCCAAACGCGACCGGAAATTACTGCTTACAAAAAAAGAGCTGCAAAAACTGGATCGCAAAACAAAAGAATCGGGCTTCACCATTATTCCCACCCGCCTTTTTATTAACGACCGGGGCCTGGCCAAACTCGAGATTGCCCTGGCACGTGGTAAAAAAATGTACGACAAGCGCGAAACGTTAAAACAAAAAGATTCCAAACGGGAAATGGACCGGATGATGAAATTCTAAGCTACTTCCATATTTTCAATGGGGATAATTTTATCGCCTTTATATTTCAGCAATAAATTGGCTACTGCCAGTGTATCTTTTTCGCAATATTTTACAATCCGGTCAAGATCATTTTCTTCCCAGTAAATTTTGGCTACCTGGCTGCCGTCGATGTCATCTTTTGGCGTTGGAATATTAAACAATTCGCACAGCAGCGACAAAGAAGTGTAATGTTTGTAGTCGCCAAATTTCCATAACTGCAGCGTATCAATCAGTCGATCTTTAAGTTCCCAGGGCTTGGCTCCGGCAATGTCAAATATTTTTGGCAATACCAAATTATTCACCAACGCCCTTCGGGCAATATATGGAAAATCGAACTCCTGCCCGTTGTGGGCGCAAAGCCTTCTTTTTCCGGCGCGCGAAAAAGCATCCCATGCATTGAAAAAATTCTGAATCAATACCTTTTCATCATCATTGGTAAACGATTTCACCCTGAAAACCAACTCGCCCTTTTTTTGAAAAACATACCCGGCCGAGATGCAGATAATCCGGCCAAACTCGGCATAAATACCGGCACGGTCGTAGAGCACTTCGGCAGGCTCGTCGTTGTTTATCTGAAACTTCATTTTATTCTCCCAAAGCTGCTTCCACTTTTCGTTTAAATCGTTGTATTCCGGTGCAAGCGGCACTGTTTCAATATCGAGAAACAGGACTTCTTCTATGTTTAAATTTTTCAGCATTTAATTATTTTTTAAGGTGTGATTGATGTGGTTTGTCAGGATATTAATTGCCACCAGGTTCATGCCCCCCTGCGGAATAATTATATCGGAAAAACGCTTGGTGGGTTCAATAAACTGCAGGTGGCTGGGGCGCACTGTTTTTTCATACCGGTCGAGTACCTGTTCAACATTACGGCCCCGCTCGTTCAGGTCGCGCCTGATGACTCTCGCCAACCGAATATCCGAATCGCAATCGACAAAAACCTTGATGTCCATTAAATTGCGGAGCGCTTTATTTGTGAGGCACAGAATTCCTTCAACAATTAAAACTTCTTTGGGTGTTACCTGCCGGCTTTTGCCCACACGAGTACAGGAAATAAAAGAATAAACCGGTTCATTTACCGGAATTCCTTGTTGAAGTTTTTTCACATGGTCAATCATCAAATCGAATTCCACCGAATCAGGATGGTCAAAATTCTTCTTCCTTCGTTCTTCGAGGCTCAGGTCACTATTGTCAAAATAATACGAATCCTGCGAAAGGATAGCAACTTCATCTTCTTGAAATTGTTCTGCTATTTTACGCACCACTGTTGTTTTTCCCGAACCTGTGCCGCCGGCAACGCCAATTACAAGCATCTTCTTTTTAGTTAATTGTTAAAACTGACCGAATTATATGTAATCAATTTATGCAGCTGCTAATAAAACACTAATTTCGTTGTCAGAAAAATCTAAGATACAAAAATTCGCAAGGCTATGATTAACCACATTGTACTTTTTAAACTGAAGGATTATCCGGCAATAGAGAAAGCTAAAGTTGTTGAGGAACTCAAAACATTGCTCGAGAGTCTGAAAGAAAAAATAAAAGAAGTAAAATACCTTGAAGTTGGCACTAACTACGAGCTGGAATCTAAAAGCTACGACATTGCGCTAATATCTCATTTTGAATCGCTGGAAGATTTGGACACTTACCGCGTGCATCCTGAACATTTAAAAGTTGTGGAACGAATTAAAGAAACCACATCGGAACGTGCTGCAGTTGATTACAGATTTTAAATCATAAAAAATAAAAATTATGGCCGGTTTGTATCCATTGAAATTCAAGCCCATTTTGCTCGAAAAAATATGGGGAGGCAATCGCCTCAAAGAATTACTAAACAAAGATATTGACAACCTTCCCAATTGTGGCGAGAGCTGGGAAATTACATCGGTTGAAGGGAAAATTTCGGAAGTAAGCAATGGATATCTTCAGGGCAATAACCTGCAGGAACTCATAGAAGTTTACATGGGCGATTTGGTGGGTGACAAAATTTACAAAAAATTCGGGATTGAATTCCCGCTCCTCATCAAATTTATTGATGCACAAGCCGATTTATCCATTCAGGTTCACCCCAACGACGAACTCTCGAAAAAACGGCACAATGCCTACGGAAAAACCGAAATGTGGTATGTGGTGAATGCTGAAGACGGTTCGCTCATAAATTCAGGATTCAACCAGCCGGTAACCCGCGAAAAGTATCTTGAATACCTTGAAAGTGGCAAATTAACCGATTTGCTGTGCTACGAAAAAGTTACACCCGGCGATGTATTTTTCATTCCTGCCGGGCGCGTACATGCCATCGGGAAAGGTATTTTGCTTGCCGAAATTCAGCAAACCTCTGATGTTACTTATCGCATTTACGACTACGACCGCAAAGACGAAAACGGAAACAAACGCGAACTGCATACTGATTTGGCGCTCGATGCCATCGACTTTTCCTACCAGGATGAGTACAAAACAAAATACAAGGCAGAAAAAAACAGATCTTCGGAAATTGTCAGCTGCGACTATTTCACAACCAACATTCTCGATTTCTCGGAAAAACTGGAAAAAGACTATCACCACTTCGATTCGTTTGTAGTTTATATGACGCTCGAAGGTCAATTCAATATTGAATATGAAGGCGGGAATGAAAAAGTAAGCAAAGGCGAAACAGTACTTTTGCCGGCAAGCCTGGAGTCGGTCCGGTTAAAACCGGTAACCAAAAGTGCGAAGATTCTTGAAATCTATATTAAGTAACAGTATCACAAAATGTTAAAACTCCCAACAGCATGAATCGGAATCAGATTTTATCGATAAACCAGAAATCATTCGGTTTTAATTTCATTGATTAACAAATCAGCATTATTTTTGCCCGATGGAAATTAAAGAAGCCCGTTTTTTAGTAAGCAACACCGATATTGAGAAATGCCCGGCCCCCAATAAGCCGGAATATGCATTTATCGGGCGGTCGAACGTGGGAAAATCCTCTCTCATCAACATGCTTACCAACCGGAAATCGCTGGCAAAAATTTCGGGCAATCCGGGGAAAACACAATTAATCAATCATTTCCTGATAAACGAAGATTGGTATCTGGTTGATTTGCCCGGTTACGGATTTGCAAAAATCGGCCGGAAGGAACGAAAAAAATGGGAAAAATTTGTCAGAAAATACATCCTGCTGCGCGAAAACCTTTACTGCCTGTTTGTGTTAATTGATTCACGCCACGAGCCGCAGCCCATCGACCTCGAGTTTATGGAGTGGCTGGGATTAAGCCAGATTCCGTTTTGTATTGTTTTTACCAAAACCGACAAATTAAAACCTGGTGAACTGCAAAAAAACATTGAAAACTATAAAGCCAAAATGCTGGAGAGCTGGGAAGCCATGCCTCCATTTTTTAAATCATCAGTAGCTACCGGCGAAGGGAAAAAAGAAATTCTGAAATTTATACAGGACATTAACCACGAAAACATATAATTTTGTTTTCAATCAAAAATTATTATCTTGAAAATCGATAAAAGTGTAGGTAATAAAGCATTATCTTTAGATTTCCATAATAAAAACCAAACTGATTTAGCGATGGGCAGTAAAAATCATCCTTTAAAAATTTTTTCGGGCAGGGCCACACAGCATTTAACTCAAAAAATATGCGACAGCCTTGATGTTGACCTCGGTCAATCATCGTGCCCTGTTTTTGCAGATGGCGAATTTGAACCATGCTATGAAGAAACCATCCGCGGCTCGCATGTTTTTATCGTGCAATCGACCACTCCTCCGGCCGATAATTTGCTCGAACTGCTTTTAATGGTTGACGCTGCCAAACGGGCCAGCGCATACAAGGTTATTGCAGTAATTCCCTACTTTGGCTATGCCCGGCAAGACAGAAAAGACAAGCCACGCGTTTCGATTGGTGCAAAACTTGTTTCCGATTTACTTTCTGCTTCGGGAGTCGACCGCGTTATAACAATGGACTTGCATGCCGACCAAATCCAGGGTTTTTTCAATGTGCCTGTTGACCACCTGTTCGCTTCAGCACTATTCATTCCTTTCATCAGTAAAATGGGACTCGAAGATCTGGTCATTGCCTCACCCGATGTGGGTGGAACCAAACGTGCCAACACATATGCCCGAATGCTGCAAACCGACATGGTAATTTGCCACAAAACCCGCGCACGCGCAAATCAAATAAACAGCATGACTGTAATTGGCGATGTGTCAGGAAAGGATGTTATTATTGTTGATGATATGATTGATACTGCCGGCACCATTACCAAAGCAGCCAATTTAATGAAAGACAAAGGTGCAAAAAGCGTACGTGCTTTTGCGGCACACGGTGTATTATCGGGCCCTGCCATCGAGCGCATCGAACGTTCGGCACTTGAAGAAGTTTATTTCACCGATTCAATAAAACACAAATCGGAAAGTGAAAAGATAAAATACATTACCATTGCCGATGCTATGGGTGAAGCCATTAAAAGGGTTTACAAAAATCAGTCGATTAGTTCGTTATATTACCGCTAATTTTTATCTTTGCACCGCTTTTTCCAAAAAGCAGGAGCATTTTGAGGGCGTTAGTAGTTGATTGGCTTTATTTTTTATTACGAAAAACAGTAAAGCAGCTAAATAAAACCGCCCTGTAATTATGCATGCTGTTTGTTCCGTCAATTTGGCGGGAAGGACTGAGTACCATAATTATTAACGAAAATTTTAAAAAATGAAATCAGTAACAGTTAAGGGAACCAAACGCGAGGCCCTCGGAAAAAAAAGTGCAAAACGAATACGCGAACAAGGTGATGTGCCTGCCGTACTGTATGGAAATGATGAGCTTACGCACATTACTATCCCATTCAGCGAGTTAAGACCGTTAATTTATACACCCAACGTATATTTAATCGACCTTGAGATTGACGGCAAAATGCATAAAGCCATTATTCAGGATATGCAGTGGCACCCGGTTGAAGAACAGGTTATGCACGTTGATTTTCTGAAAGTTGAAGACGACAAACCGGTAAAAATAAATGTTCCAATCGTTATTACCGGAAGAGCAAAAGGTATTAAAGCAGGGGGTAAACTCAAAACCAACATGCGCAAACTTAAAATTAAAGCTTTGCCCAAGTACCTGCCCGATACCATTGAAATTGACATTACCAAATTAGGTATTGGCGACAGCTACAAAGTTGGAGAACTCGAAAGGGAAAACCTGGAATTCCTCGACAACCACTCCAATTTAATTGTAGGTGTAATTTCATCAAGAGCTGCCATGGCCGGAATGTTGCTGCCTGAAGACGAAGAAGAGGAAGAAGCAGAAGGCGAAGAAGGAGCAGATACTGAAGGTGGAGAAACTGGTGAAGGTGGAGAAGCCCAGGGAGGCGAATCATCTGATTCTGAAGAATCAAAAGAATAACTAAAATGAAATTTTGTGAAGTATTTAATTGCAGGACTCGGAAATATCGGTCCGGAATATAAAAATACACGTCACAACATAGGTTTTCAAATATTGGACGCTCTTACCGGGGCGTCCAATATTGTTTTTAACGACAAGCGTTACGGGTTTGTGGCCGAATATAAATTTAAAGGAAGAACATTTATTCTTTTAAAACCAACCACCTTCATGAACCTCAGCGGGCGTGCAGTAAACTACTGGCTTCAAAAAGAAAAAATTCCGCTCGAAAAAATGTTGGTTATTGTAGATGATATTGCCCTGCCATTTGGCACACTCAGGGTAAAAGCAAAAGGAAGTCCGGGAGGACATAATGGACTAAAAAATATTTCTGATGTTTTGGGAACCAACAATTACCCAAGGTTGAGATTCGGTGTCGGAGACGATTTTCATAAAGGCTTTCAGGTTGATTATGTACTGAGCGACTGGAGCAGGGAGGAGCAAAAAGAGCTTCCTGAAAAAATTGATTCAAGTATTGAAATAATTAAAAGCTTCGGAACCATAGGCATAGAACGGACAATGAACTTTTTCAATAAAAAAAAGTAAACAATGGCGGGAAATGTGAGAATTGACAAATGGCTGTGGGCAGTGCGTATTTACAAAACACGCTCAAAAGCTACCGAAGCCTGCAAAAAAGGGCGAATTCTTATGGACGAATTGCCTGTGAAACCATCGCGCGAAATTGTTCCCGGCGACATCATCCATGTAAAAAAAGCTCCGGTTACCCGGCTGTACAAAGTACTTGCGCTGGCCGAAAAACGAATGTCAGCAAAACTTACCGACGATTATGTGGAAGACATTACCCCTGCGGAAGAACTCGAACTGCTGGAAACCCAAAAGCAGATGAAATGGTTCAACCGAAAACCAGGAACCGGAAGACCTACAAAAAAAGAACGGCGCAAACTCGACGATTTCTTTGACAGTTAAGCTGAATGATTTAATTTTTGCTTATTTTTAAAACGAAGTCTGTTTCAACAACATTAAATGCCGTAATCAAAAATGCTCATAGCTCAGAAAAAAAGAAAAGAAAACATTGCCGAATACATTTTATACCTCTACCAGGTTGAGGATTTAATCCGCGCTTTTCACCTCGATATGAACCTGATTAATGACAAACTGGTTGCCAAATACCAGGCCGACGAAAAAACGTCAGAAGAAATTTCGGACTGGTATGAAAACCTGGTGATGATGATGGAAAAAGAAGGCATTCAGAAAAAAGGGCATCTGCAGTTTGTTACCAATTTACTGGGTGAGCTAAACGAATTTCATGTACGCCTGATGGAAACAAAAGCAGACCAAATTTACATTTCCATTTACCAGGCAGTGGCAGGGTTGCTTAACGAGTTGAAACAAAAAAACCCGCAGGCAACCACTGATGTACATGTAGCAATTGATGGTATTTACGGCTACCTGATGTTAAAAATTCAGCAAAAAGAAATTACGGACGAAACGGAAGAAGCCGTAAAACGTTTGAGCCACTGGCTGGCTCACCTCTCAAAACTTTTCAGAGATTACGAAAAAGGCGACTTAGCGTTTTAAGTCATCCCATTCAGGAAACTGCCTGCGCTCGGCAGCAGTAGGAATCCGGCAGGTTTCCCTTTTCCCAAACCACCTGTAGCGGTTTGAGGCAATCCAACGGTATAATTTGTTTCTCCAATTTAAAGGAATTATTTTAAACAGAACCGCTAACCGCCAGGGACAAGAAAGCAGCCAGGCTATTTTCAAAATCGCATCCGATTCAAAATATACATTCTCATTGTAAATCAATACAACCGAATCAGTAGCTGGGGGGATGCTGAAATGTTGCCGGAGTTTTTCGCCCGTTTCCGACTGGAGCGCAACAAAACGAAATTGTCCACCATGTTTTCTGCGGATGATAAAATCAACTGTGTTGTTGCACAAATTGCATACACCATCAAATAAAATTATGGGATGTAAGCTCATTTAATTTATAACGGCAAATAGATAAAAGGGTTTAAAAAAGAAAAAGGACAGCTCAACAGCTGTCCTTTATTAATGTTAACCCCCAAACACACAAGCAATACAGGACGTATTGCATTACAAATGTAAAACTAAAATGGAATTATACCAAATATTTTACAAAAAATATTTAAAGAAAAATCACTCTTGTTAAATATTTTCATAAGAAAATGGCTGGTTTCGGTTTTTATTGCATATTCCATATATTTTAACTGAATTCTATTTTTTAATAAAAGTAACACCTAAAAAATGTCAGGGAAAAAAGGATGTAAATCCAGCGTATCTTCCATAATTATTTGCTGTTGCTTTAGCTTTGCT
>JBNJGR010000013.1:0-26004 GCA_051747885.1 Bacteroidota bacterium
AAGGCCCGGGCTCGAAAGTAACCCTGGTGGCTTTCACATAAATCCTTACTCCTGTTCGGGGCAATGCATAGGTAATACCTTCCACAAAACCTGGTTCGGCCTCTTCGTCTCCTCTCCTGTTCCGCTGGCCAAATGCCGGCACAACAATAAATATTGTCAGAATGATTAAAATAATTCGCTGCATAATGTTTTTTATTTATGACCTAAAAATAGAACTTTTATTGCGCATTTCAAGAAAAAAGTTTTGGGTGTTGATAAACAAAACCTTGTAATTCTCATTTGTAACAAAGAAAATTCTCTCCTGAAAAAATGCTAAACGGGGAAATACAGGTTGAGTCGGAATCGCAATAAGGTTCCATCTTTAATGTTACACTTCCTAATTTTCAATAAAGTGGGTAACATATCCAAGAAATTATTTCAATTCCAGAATAGCTTTCCCCAAAAAATCAGAAATATCGCTGGCAATTAATGCAGTTTCCGATTTTTCAGCAGCTGCCAAATCGCCTGCCAGGCCATGTAAATAAACTGCAGCAACAACAGCATCGGCCGGTGGAATGCGCCGGGCAAGCAGTCCGAGAATAATCCCGGTTAGCGTGTCGCCGCTGCCGGCTGTGGCCATTCCCGGGTTTCCGGTGGAGTTGAAATACAGCTTTCCTTCTGGCGTGGCAATACTGCTGAACGCGCCTTTCAGCAAAACAATAATATTGTAATCCTTAGCCAGCTTTCGTTGTTTTTCAATTCGTTGCCACGAATTTTCCGAATCACCAACCAGCCTCCTGAACTCGCCGGGATGTGGAGTGAGAATGGAATTTGCAGGCAATTTTTTAAGCCATTCCAAATCTTCTGAAAGAATATTGAGCGCATCGGCATCCAAAACCATGGGGACATCTGCTTTTTCAATCAAGTCGTGAAGCGCTTTTTGTGAATTGTGTTTCATTCCAATCCCCGGACCGATGCCAATGGCTGAAAACGGCGATAAATCGGGGAATTCAGTAAACATTGAATCGTGCGGATCGATGCTGACCATCGCTTCGGGAACGGAAGTCTGGATAATTGAATACCCGAGTCGCGGCACATGCGCAGTTAGCAAACCGGTACCGGCACGCAGGCAACCTTTCGATGCGAGCACAGTTGCTCCCATTTTCCCGTAACTGCCGGCAATCAGCAATGCGTGACCAAAAGTTCCTTTGTGTGAAAATTTTGAGCGAGGCGGAAGCAACTTTTGAACTTCTGTCTTTTCAACAAAAACCATGTCTGAGGGTGTTTTTTCAATCGCCTCAGGATGCAGGCCGATTGACAATACTTCCCATTTGCCGGTAAACTCTTCGTGTTCAGCAAGCAGAAAACTGATTTTTGGAAACTGAAAGGTGAGCGTAAAATCGGCTTTTACAATACTTCCAAAATTGTTACCGGTGTTGTTTTCACCCATTAATCCACTGGGAATATCGATGGCAACAACAGTATTGGGCAGTTCATTTATTTTGCCCACGATTTCAGCCGGCAGCCCTTTCAATGGTCGTGTTAAGCCGGAACCAAACAATCCGTCGAGAAAAACATCCGTCGGTTCAATTACAGGGAACTCACTGATTTGTGAAATTTTTGCAAGTTTGACTTTGCCCTGTTTTTCAAGCCGCTGCCAGTTGGTGGCCGGCGAACCTTTCAGTTCTTTTCCCAAATCGAGCAAAAACACTTCGCACTGAAAATTGAAATCAGCCATCTGCCGGGCAATGGCCAGCGCATCGCCACCGTTGTTGCCCGGCCCCACAAAAAACAGTAACCGCTGTTCAGTTGAAAAACGATAAACCAGCCAGTTGGAAATCTGCATGGCAGCCCGCTCCATCAAATCAATATCGGCAATGGGTTCGTTTTCAATGGTAAACTTATCGATTTCAGCTATTTGTTTCGTGGTAAAAAGTTTCATCTCAGTAGTTTTTAGATTTTCAAAAGAATGAAACGAGCATGGTGATAAATTACAGTTTCCCCATCTCTTCCTTCAGCCATTTGGGGCGGTCGGTTGTAATAGCAACCACGCCGGCTTGTTCCATTTTTTTAGCAATTTCCGGTTCATTCACCGTCCACACCAAAACTTCCAGATTGTATTTACCAGCTTTTTCTACCAACTCTTTATCCACAATTTTGTAGTTCAGGTTAATCCCCTCCAAACCGGCATCTGCAGCCTGTTTTATCTTTTCTTCCAACCCCTCTTTTACTGAACTGAGCCAGTAGCACTTATTGCCGGGAAAAACATTTTTTGTTTCGAGAATTGTTTCCCAGCCAAAAGCGATAAAAATAATCTGGTCTTGTTTTCCGCTGTTTTCAACAACACTTTTAAGGTACGGAATTATTTCACTTCCGCTTTTTATTTCAACAACCAGGTTTTTCCCCGCCGGAATTGTTTCAATTACTTCGGATAGGAAGGGAATTTTTTCGCCCCTGTATTTTTCGTCTTTCCAGGCGCCGGCATCGAGTTCGCGCAACACTTCCGAGGGTGTGTCTTTTATAACATAGCTGTTTTCACCGGAACAGGTTCGTTTCGTGTCTTTGTCATGAATTGCCATTACCTTGTTGTCTTTGGTAAGGTACACATCCACTTCCACAGCATCGGCCCCCAGCTCCCAGGCCAGATTGGCAGCTGCAACTGTATTTTCCGGTGCCAGGTAAGAAGCTCCGCGGTGAGCAATAATTTGTGTTTGTGCCGACAGTCCTAATGTCATAATCGCGAATAATAATGTAATCTGATATTTCATGGTTGTTTTATTTTATGCCGAAGATAAAAAGGAAAAAGGTTTTTTGACCAAATTTGCTTTAAAAAATGTAGTTTTACCACATCTTTCAATCAACTATGAAATCAGCATTTACAACAAATATCGGGCTGTTTTTTCTGAAACAGATAGCCAGAATGCCATTTAAAATTATCTATGTTTTATCGGACATTTTGTTTGTGATGGTTTATTATATTGCCGGTTACCGTAAAAATGTTGTACAGGAAAACCTGAGAAAATCATTTCCTGAAAAAGAGAAAAAAGAACTTAAACGGATTACCAAAAAATATTACAGGCACCTTTGCGACTTAATTGTTGAAACCATTAAAATGGGCGGAATGACCGAAAAGGATTTCCGGGAGCGAATGATTATTAAGAATACAAAGAAATTAGACAACTACTATGAAAAGGGCCGGAGCGTGGTTGTTCTCACCATGCATTACAACAACTGGGAATGGAGCAGCTGCCTTCCGCTCTATTTAAAACACAAAATACTGGGTGTGTACAAACCGCTTCACAACCAAAAATTCGATGCATACCTGAATCAGTCGCGTGAAAAAATGGGTGCTTCGCTCATTTCAAATTCACTTATTTTAAGGACTTTGATTGCAAACAAAAAAAACAGCGAACCGGTTTTTACCTGGCTGGCCGCCGATCAAACCCCACCATTCTTTCACAAATTCTGGATGGTTTTCCTGAAACGTGAAACCATGTTTTACCCCGGGCCGGCATCCATTTCAAAACGATTTAACCACCCGGTGTTTTTTCAGAAAATAATAAAAAAGGAACGCGGAAAATACGAATCGGAATTTGAGCTCTTGTTTGAAAACCCGAAGGACAAAACCGAGGCTGAAATAATGAAAGCCTATATAAATAAAATGGAAGAAGTAATTTACCGGCAGCCCGAATATTACTTGTGGTCGCACAAACGCTGGAAATACGAACGCCCCGAAGGAGTGCCGCTGCAAGATTAAATTAATTTTTCAGAATTGATAAACGAATGAACGAACTGGCAAAAAAAGATAAACGCTACCACGAAGGTTTCCTGAAGAAAAACCTCAACCGGATGATTACCGGTTTCCTCTATTTAATTTCACTTTTGCCGTTTTGGGTACTTTGGGGTATTTCTGATGTGCTGAACTTTTTTGTTCAGCATGTTTTCAGGTATCGTCGCAAAGTAGTTTTTAATAATCTTCACCACGCTTTTCCTGAAAAACCGGAAAGCGAATTGAAAAATATTGCCCGGAAATTTTACCGCCACCTGACCGATTTAATGCTGGAAACCATCAAACTGCACACCATGAGCGTGCAGCAGATGGATAAACGAATTTCATTTACCGGGCTTGAACTTGTTGATAAATATTACAAAGAAGGAAAAAGCATAATCATTTTGGCCATGCACCACAACAACTGGGAGTGGTGCAGTTTTATCCAGAACAAGGCAAAACATTTGGGGTTAATGATTTACAACCCTGTGCGTGGTAACCAGGCCATGGAAGAATTCCTGCTGCATTCGCGCGAAAAATGGGGCGGAAAATGCATTCCGGTTCACCGTTCCGCACGGGTAACCATGGAATTTCACCGCAAAGGCATTCCCACTGGATTGTGGCTTGGGGCCGATCAAACGCCACCACGCGACTCAAAATTCTGGACTATTTTCCTGAACCGTGAAGCTCCGTTTTTTTCGGGGACGGAAAAGATTGCAGCCAAAACCGATCAGCCGGTATTTTTTCAGCAGGTAACCAAAATAGCGAGAGGAAAGTACAAAGTACATCTTGTACCGTTGTTCCTGAACCCGAAAGATGTGGAACCAAAAGAAATTTTACTGGGGTATGTGCGTAAAATGGAAGAAATCATCGCCAGGGAACCTGAACATTATTTATGGTCGCACCGCCGCTGGAAACACCAGCGCCCACCCGAAATTCCGCTGACAACATAAAAAAAGAGCGCTCAGTAAACCGAGACACTCCCTTTTATAATTTTCATTTGAAATTTTGGAGAACCCAAAAGTTTATTTGCTTTTGGTTAAATATGCATCGATACCGCGCGCAGCAACCTTCCCTGCTTCAATGGCATGAACCACCAGGCTGGCCCCTTTTTCCGAATCGCCGGCAGCAAACACTTTTTCCACTGAAGTTTGTTTGTTTTGATCGACTTTCACGTTTCCCCGCTGGTCGTATTCAATACCGAGTGTATCCAGCAAACCATTGTGCACCGGCTGCGTGAATCCCATCGACAAAAGCGCCAGATCAACATCGAGCAGTTCGGCAGAGCCAGGAATTTCTTTCATTCTGAAACGGCCGGTTTCATCTTTTTCCCAATCCACCTGTACCACTTCAACCTGTTTCAGTTTACCTTTTTCGCCAATAAACCGTTTTGTTGAAAGGCTCCAGCGGCGTTCACAACCTTCCTGGTGTGAACTCGAAGTGCGTAAAATATTGGGCCAGTAAGGCCAGGGATCTTTATCACCACGTTTTTCGTCCGGTTTGGGAAGAATTTCAATTTGTGTTACCGATTTGGCTTGCTGGCGAATGGAAGTGCCCACGCAGTCCGAGCCTGTATCGCCACCACCAATTACCAGCACATTTTTTCCTTCTGCAGAAATCTGGTTTTCGTCAGGTAATTTTTGCCCGGCTACAATTTTGTTCTGCCGTGAAAGAAAATCCATTGCATAATGCACGCCTTCCAGTTCACGACCTTCCACTGGCAGGTCACGCGGATTTTCAGCACCAACAGCCAGTAATACTGCATCGTACTCTTTCAGCAACTGTTCTTTTGTAACATCTTCACCAACAGTAACATTGGTTTTAAATTCAATCCCTTCATCAACAAATATCGACAAACGGCGATCGATTACCCGTTTATTCAGTTTGAAATCAGGAATACCGTACCGAAGCAATCCGCCTATGGCGTCGTTTTTTTCGAAAACAGTAACAAAGTGACCGGCCTGATTTAACAAATCGGCGGCAGAAAGCCCGGCCGGACCTGAGCCAATTACAGCCACTTTTTTACCGGTTCGGGTTTGCGGCGGGTTAGGCGTAACCAACCCGGCCTCAAAAGCCTGTTCAATGGTAGCACATTCATTTTCGCGAATGGTAACCGGTTCCTCGTGAATCTCGAGCACACAGGATTTTTCGCAGGGGGCCGGGCAAACCCTCCCTGTAATTTCAGGAAAACTGTTTGTTGATTGCAGGATGTTATACGCTTCCTTCTTGTTTCCCCGGTAAAGGGCATCCTGCCACTCAGGAATTTTACTACCCACGGGGCACCCCCATTGGCAAAAAGGTATGCCACAATCCATGCACCGCGACGCCTGTAGTTTCCTGTCGTTTATATTAAGCGTCTGCTCCACTTCGCCGTAGTCGTAAATTCGCTCTTTTGCCGAACGGTACCCCGCATTTTGCCGGGGCACATTCATAAAACCTTTTGGATCTCCCATATCTTATTATCGGGTTTTTCAGTTAATAATAAATTTTACTCATGCCGCGACGGATCGTCTTCAGTTAACTGCAATTTCTTTTGCAGCTCTACCAGTTTTTGTTCTTCCAGTACTTTTTTGTATTCGAATGGAATAACTTTCACAAATTTGGGAAGGTATTCTTCCCAGTTGGTAAGAATTTCGGCAGCTAGCGTACTTTGTGTATATAGTAAGTGGTTGTTGATAAGCGACTGAAGTTCTTTTACATCGCTTTTATCTTCCACCGGTGTTAAATCAACCAGGCCTTTGTTACAGTAGTAATCGAAATTGCCTGTTTTATCGAGCACATAAGCAATTCCACCGCTCATACCTGCAGCAAAATTTCGGCCGGTTGAACCGAGAACCACAACTCTACCGCCGGTCATATATTCGCAGCAATGGTCGCCGGTGCCTTCAACAACAGCATGCACACCCGAGTTCCGGACGCCAAAACGCTCTCCGGCAACTCCCCTGATGTAGGCCTCACCACGTGTGGCACCGTAAAAGGAAGTATTTCCAACAATAATATTCTCCTCGGGCTTAAAGGTTGTTCCGAATGGTGGAACGACAATAATTTTTCCTCCGGAAAGTCCTTTGCCGATGTAATCGTTGGAATCACCCTCGAGCCTGAAAGTAACCCCTTTCACCAAAAAGGCGCCAAAACTCTGGCCGGCAGTGCCGTGGAAATTGCAATTAATGGTATCATCGGGCAGTCCTTCCTCGCCATATCTTTTGGAGATTTCGCCTGATAACATTGCTCCGGTTGTCCTGTCAACGTTTACAATTTTGTGTGAAATCCAAACTTTTTCGGCCCCTTTAATGGCTTTTTTGGATTCCTTAATCAGGTCCAAATCAATGTGTCCTTCAATTTTCTTTGTATTCGGATGAATATTGTGAATCGGGAATTGTTTTGCTTCGTCGGGCATGTGCAGTAACCCTGAGAAATCAACATTTTTCGATTTCCAGTTCACCACTTCCGGATCAACCTCCAGCAAGTCGGTGCGCCCCACAATATCTTCAAATTTCCGGTATCCCATTTCAGCAAGGTATTCCCTGACTTCTTTGGCCAGGAACCTGAAAAAATTAATGGTGTACTCAGCCCTTCCAATAAACCTTTTCCGCAGCGATTCATCCTGGGTTGCAATTCCTGCCGGACAGGTATTCATGTGGCATTTACGCATCATAACGCAGCCCAGTGCAATCAGCGGAGCGGTAGAAAAACCAAACTCTTCAGCACCCAGACAGGCAAGCGAAATAACATCGCGTCCTGTTTTCAATTGTCCGTCAACCTGAAGTTTTACCCTTCCACGTAAATTGTTAAGGACAAGCGTTTGCTGGGTTTCGGCTATTCCGAGTTCCACGGGCATTCCGGCATGTTTAATTGAACTGGCCGGACTGGCACCTGTACCACCGGAAGTGCCCGCAATTGTAATGATGTCGGCAAAAGCTTTGGATACTCCTGCAGCAATGGTCCCCACCCCATCTTCGGAAACTAGCTTAACCGAAACGGCAGCTTTTGGATTGGTAATTTTCAGGTCATAAATCAGCTGCGCCAAATCCTCTATCGAATAAATGTCATGGTGCGGAGGAGGAGAAATAAGTGTAATTCCCGGTGTGGAGTTCCTTGTTTTGGCAATAATTTTATCTACTTTGTAGCCGGGCAACTGGCCACCTTCTCCCGGCTTGGCTCCCTGGGCTATTTTAATTTGCAATTCTTCAGCATTAATGAGGTAATTATTGGTAACGCCAAAACGGCCCGATGCCACCTGCTTGATTTTACTGTTACGGATAGTTCCGAAACGCTCGGGATTTTCACCCCCTTCGCCGGTATTGCTGCGGCCGCCGATGGTGTTCATTGTAATGGCCAGCGCTTCGTGAGTTTCAATACTTATTGAACCGTACGACATTGCCCCGGTTACAAAACGCTTCGTAATTTCCTCTTCGGATTCAACCTCATCTAACGGAATTGGATTCTTTTTAAAATTAAAGTGACTTCTGATAAAAGCGGGTTTCCGGTTTTGCCTGTCAACCAAACTGGTAAATTCCTTGAATTTTGAATAGTCGTTGGTGCGGGTTGACCACTGCAGCAATCCTATGGTTTCCGGATTCCAGGCATGGTGCTCTCCGTTTTTCCGCCAGGCATAAACCCCATTGTTTTCAAAACTGAATGGTTTGGGTGCAGCTTCTTTTTGGTAGGCTTTTTCGTGGAACTGGGTTGCCTCTTTGCAAATTTCTTCAAGGCCAATTCCACTGATTTTTGCTGCAGTGCCTGTAAAATATTTGTCAATCAATTCTTTACTAACACCAATTGATTCGAAAATCTGAGCCCCATGATAACTGCGCAGCGTTGAAATCCCCATTTTCGAAAACACCTTCAACAACCCTTTGTCGATTGCTTTGATGTAATTTTTCCGGGCCTCTTTGTATTCCAGGTCAATGTTACCTTCTTTCACCAAATAATCGATGGCGGCAAAAGCAAGGTACGGATTAATAACACTGGCGCCATATCCTAAAAGAAGCGCAAAATGAGTAACTTCGCGTGCTTCGGCGGTTTCAACAATGATACCCACCTGCATGCGTTTTTGTTTTTTAATGAGGTGGTGATGTACCATTGCCACTGCAAGCAGTGACGGAATTGCAGCCTGTTCTTCACTGATTTTTCGATCGCTGAGAATAATATAGTTTTTGTTGTTGTCCACAGCCCATTCAGCATCTTTCAGCATTTTATCGAGGGCTGCTTCAAATCCTTTAACCCCTTTTTTAACCGGGAAAACCATCTGGATTACTTTGTGAGAAAACATTTCATCCTTCAAATCTTTAATTTTCCCAAGGTCGGTATTGGTAACAATCGGGCTTTTAAACTTAATAAGTTTGCAGTGCTCCGGTGTTTCTACCAAAATATTGGAATGCAGCGAACCAATGTAATTTGTCAGTGCCATTACCAGTCCTTCGCGAATGGGGTCAATGGCCGGGTTGGTCACCTGTGCAAACATCTGTTTAAAATATTCGAAGAAACGTTTGGGTTTATCGGAAAAAACTGCAGGTGGCACATCATTCCCCATCGAATTGGTTGGCTCGGCTGCTTTTTCGCTCATGGGCTTAATCAGCTCGTACATGTCTTCTTTGGAATAACCAAAAGCTTTTGAGTAGGTGGTAAATTTGTCGATGGCAGAAGGGACCCGTTTTTTCACTTTAATGTCATCCATCATCATGCGGTTTTCTTTGATCCACATATCGTATGGATGCCGGTGGCTAAGCTGGTTTTTTACCTCTTCATCCGGAATAATTATTCCCAACTGAGTATCAACAAGAAGTATTTTCCCCGGGCGCAGCCTTCCTTTTGAAACAATTTCTTCGGGCGGAAAAGTTTGAACTCCTACTTCCGATCCCATCACAATTAAATCATTTTTGGTAATTACATAGCGTGAAGGTCTCAATCCGTTACGGTCGAGTGTTCCGCCAATGTAGCGGCCATCGGAAAATACCATCGAAGCAGGTCCGTCCCACGGTTCCATAATAGTTGAGTGGTATTCATAAAAAGCTTTTAAACTTTCGGGAATCGGGTTTTTCTCATTAAACGATTCGGGAATCATCATGCAAAGCGAATGCGGCAAGGTCCGGCCGGCCATGTGCAAAAATTCGAGCACATTGTCGAACGAAGCTGAATCGGATTTCCCCGGTTCAATAACCGGTAAAAGTTTTTTCAGATCTTCCCCAAAAACCTCCGACTTCATAAGGGCTTCGCGTGCCTGCATCCAGAGGCGATTGCCTTTTACAGTGTTAATTTCGCCGTTGTGGGCCACAATCCGGAATGGTTGCGCCAAATCCCACGTGGGGAAAGTGTTGGTACTAAACCGGGAGTGCACCAATGCTATGGCACTTTTAAACTGTTCATTTTTTAAATCGATATAATAAGCCGCAAGCTGATCGGGTGTTAACATTCCCTTGTAAACAATTACCTTTGCCGAAAGGCTTGGTTGATAAAAGTTCTCTTTGCATTTCAAGTTCGAGTTTAAAATCTCTTTTTCAACCAGTTTGCGTACGATATATAATTTTCTTTCCAGCACATCTTGTTCCAGCTCAGCCTTTACAAATACCTGTTTGATGAACGGCTCATTTGATTTGGCAATTTCGCCGGGGGCCGAACTATCAACAGGCACGTCGCGGTAGCCTACCAATGTTAATCCTTCTGCTTTAATATGCTTCGAAAGCACTTCGATACACAATTCGGCTTCTTTGGTGTCTTTCGGTAAAAAGATTAAACCGGTGCCATATTTGCCTGGTTCACCCACATCGAGTTTCAGTTCCCGGGTGATAAATTCATGAGGAATTTGCAACAACATTCCTGCCCCATCTCCGGTTGAATTATCTGCGCTGATTGCCCCCCTGTGATCCATATTCCGAAGCACATCGAGGCCTTTTCTGATAATATCGTGTGATGGGTTACCTTTTATATGGGCCACAAATCCAATTCCACAGTTATCATGCTCATTAGCCGGGTTGTATAAACCCTGTGCTTCAGGTAATCTCATCTGCATAGTCGTTATTTTTTTTAAATTACTTGTTTTCTCCGGCGCAAAACAGTGTTTTTAAACTTTTGTGTAAAAATGAAAGGAAAACACTATTTTTAGTAACGAAGTGAAATCAAATTTAGCGAAAAGAATGATGTTTTGCTACCCGACACCTGAAAAAATGTGTTTCGTAACATACAATTAACTTTGGTTTTTACGCAGAGGGAATGAAAAATTTTGCTGATAAAACCAAAATTAACCGAGCAGTTTATTTATCGCCTTCTCAATTCGTTCGAAACGGTACGCTTCAATTATCTGTTTTTTCTTTTCGAAAATTTTATCGAGACACAGGTTTCCGATACTGCCTTCATGGGAATGCACAACTTCCTTTACAGGTTCAAATTCCCCCTTTTCAATTTTTTCGGCTACCTGTTTGTAGGCCTCTCTAAACGGAATTCCTTCTATAACAAGCCTGTTTACTTCCTCCACGCTAAACAGATAATTGTACTTTTCTTCTGAAAGGATATTCTTGTTGACTTCGATTTTTCCCAGTGCCAGTCCGGTAACCGAAAGACAATCATCCAACTCCGAAAAAAGTGGAAGAAATGCTTCCTTCACCACCTGCATATCCCGAAAATAGCCGCCTGGCAAATTGTTTATAATTGAAGTAATTTGATTTGGAACTCCCTGAATTTTATTGCATTTACCACGAATAAGTTCAAAAACATCGGGATTTTTTTTATGCGGCATTATGCTCGAACCGGTTGTAAATTCAGGTGGGAGAGTTACAAAATTAAAGTTCTGGCTGTTGAACAAACAAACATCGAATGCCAGTTTTGAAAGCGTTCCGGCAATATTTGCCAGCGCAAACGAAACAATTTTTTCAACCTTTCCGCGTCCCATTTGTGCATAAACCACGTTGTAGTTCATATTGCTGAATCCGAGCAAATCGGTTGTCATCTGACGGTTAAGCGGGAACGAGGAGCCGTAGCCGGCTGCAGAACCCAGCGGGTTTTGGTTAACAATTTTAAATGCCGATAACAGTAATTCCAAATCATCGGCAAGGCTTTCGGCATAAGCGCCAAACCACAAACCGAACGACGACGGCATGGCTACCTGAAGATGAGTGTAGCCGGGCATTAAAATGTCTTTGTTTTCTTCGCTTTTGGCCAGCAACGTATCAATAACCTGTTCAACCGACAGGACAATTCCCTTAATGGCATCGCGGGTAAAGAGTTTTAAATCGAGCAGCACCTGGTCGTTGCGCGACCGCCCGCTGTGAATTTTTTTGCCCAAATCGCCCAGTTCCCTGGTTAAAAGGAATTCCACCTGTGAATGGACATCTTCCACACCATCTTCAATTTTAAATTTTCCGTCAGTAGCCCGACGATACAGTTTTTTCATGGCTTCCAGCAAAACAGGGAGTTCTTCTTTTTCAATCAGCCCCACCGATTCGAGCATGATTACATGCGCCATGGAGCCCAAGATATCGTATGGCGCCAGGCACAAATCAAGTTCATGATCTTTTCCAATGGTAAATTTTTCAATGGCTTGGTTTACCGGAATTCCTTTTTCCCAAAGTTTCATGATAAAATATTCAATTTCTATTTTGACCAAAATTACATCACATTATTCAAAAAGGGGCAAAATGAATAAAATTAAAAAAACAACAGATAGGTTAAGCTACAATCATTCCCGAACTGCCTTCCCTCTTATTTCAGTTGCGGGCGCCATTAAAATCAGGAACATAATACTGCCTAGCGAGAGTTCATGCAATTCATCAATTTTAAGGAGGTTAATCCACAGAATAAAAATATTCTGAAGAATAAAAATTACGGCATGGTGGAGTTTAGGTACCGGAACATCAAAACGAATAACCAGTTTCCGGATGAAATCATATTTCAGGGTAAGAAACGGCAGCAACATGAAATAAAAAACCAGCGCCACCAGCATAAGTTGGGAAAAAATTAACTTATTCAAATTAATGCCCCACACTTCCAGGTTATGCAGATTGGTTTCGCCCTGGTAATTGTATTTTTGAAAAAAATCACCTGTTTCGGTATTGAGCAGCCGCTGCCCCCACGAAATTTCTTCTCCTGCTCCAAAAATAAAGGCAAGAAACATGAACGCATTGAAAATCAAGTGGTATTTGTTCTGCTTTTTTACTGAACGAACCGTTCTGAATGCAAAAACAACAGCTGTGGCAAGTAAAAAAAAGGCAGTGAGATATTCGGCCAGCCCGTCTTCTTGTACCAGTTCAAAAAACAAATCGTAGCTTTGAAGCCCGAGCATTTTTCCCGAAATAATTATTCCAAAAACAAGGCTGTAAACAACAACATCGAGTATGGTAACAAGAGAATTCTCTTTTTTCATGGCCTTAAATATCTAATTAATGTATTTTTGCGTCAAAATTAATATTTTTAGAAATCAGGGTGCCAATTAATCCATTTTAAATGACTTTTAATCGCTCCTTCATAATCTTTCTATTTTTTGCAGCAATACTGATTAGCATAACAGGCTTGCCAGTTGAGTTGATTTCAAATGCAGCCAAATATGCGCAGGTGAGTCGCGAAATACTTATCAATCAGGATTGGATAAACCTAACCATTGCCGAAGCCCCTTACGACCAGAAACCACCGCTTCTTTTCTGGATTGGAGCTTTTTCATTTCAGTTATTCGGCTTTTCGGTTGTTGCCTACAAACTGGCCGTAATTCTCATATCGCTACTGGGAATTTATTCCACTTATAAACTGGGGAAACTTCTATACGGCAAAAAAACCGGATTACTGGCCACGGTATTTTGGGTCACTTCGGTAGCCTATCTGCATTTCCATAATGACATTCACACCGACACGCTTTTAGCCACATTTGTCGTTTTTTCAGTATGGCAGTTTGCCCTGTTTTTCAGGAACCAAAAGTGGCACCAGTTCGTGTGGGGCTCAGTTGGCATAGGTTTGGCTATGCTCACCAAAGGCCCGGTGGGTGTGGCCATACCGGCATTTGCTATTGGTGCCGACCTTTTGCTTCATAAACGTTTTAAAGACATTTTCAACATCCGGTGGATTGCAGCCATTTTAATAATTGGTGTAATCATTTCGCCGGCGCTAATCGGATTGGTAAACCAGTTTGGCGCGGAAGGAATTATATTTTATTTCTGGACCAACAACGTGGGACGCATAACCGGAACCTACGCAGGAAGTAATACAGACCCTATATTTTATATCCATAACGCCCTTTATGTGCTGGCGCCTTGGACTATTTTTGGATTTACAGCAATCGTGCTCGAAATAAAAGAACTGATAAAGACCAAAGCCAAAAGCGAAGAGTTTTTAACCATTGGAGCCATTTTACTTTACCTTATTGTTCTGAGTATTGCCAAACAAAAAAATCCGCACTACATGCTGGCGGTTGTCCCTTTCATTTTTATTCTTTCTGCCAAATGGGCACTGAAAATTTTGAACAGCGATGAAGCCTCAAAATTAAAACGGTTTGTTTTTTCGGCAAACAGGGGACTGGCACTTATTCTCATCTTGTTGAGCCTGGTATTCACCACTTATTTTTATCCTGAAACAACTATTTTTTACTGGTTTTTTAGCGGCATCCTACTTATAACTTTTTTCTATTTATTTTTCCGACCAACCGACCTGAAAAAACAAACAATCATGCTGGCACTTTCGGCTGTGTTCCTTTTGTTTTCGCTGAACACAAGCATACTTCCCTCAATGCTGCAATACCAGTCATCGATTGATGCCAGCCGTTACTTCGACGAGAATGCACCCGAAGATGCAACATTGAGCATTTACGGTCCGGGGGCCAGATACTGGGAGCTGTTTCTCTACTCGAAAAATCCCGGAAGGTACCTGCTGGAAAAAGATGATTTTCAAAATTATGAAAGAAAAGAAAAAGGCTGGTATTTCACCGACCCTGATGGTTTGGAAGAGCTGAAGGAGATGGAAGAAAATGTAATTGCAGAAAAAATATTTCTGCATAAAACAGTGACCCGTCAGTCGCTGCCGTTTTTGAATCCCAAAACAAGGGAACAGCATTTTAAACAATTAATTCTTGCCAGAATTGAGTAATAGTTAAAAAGCAAAAGAAACTAATGAAAAATAACAGCTAAACTCAAAGAAATGAAAAACCTGAGCAAAGCACATTATTACATAATTGGAGTATGGTTTATTATAAACCTTGTGCAGGCTGCATTTACAGGGCTACACTACGACGAGGCATACTACTGGATGTATTCGCAGAAAATGGCATGGGGATATTTTGAACACCCCCCAATGGTAGCGTTTATTATCTGGCTGGGACAACTATTCCCGGGAGAATTAGGCGTACGTGTGTTTATTGTTATTCTCTCCACGGTAACACTTGCAATAATTTTTAACGAACTTAACGAAAAAAAAGACTTTTTTTTCCAAACGATTTTTGTTTTTTCTTTTCCCTTAATTCATACCCACATAGCCGGGTTCATTGCACTTCCCGATGTTCCGCTGGTATTTTTCACAGTAATTTTTCTGCTTGTTTACAAAAAATTTATTCTGCACCCCAACTTAAAGTTAAGCATTTTATTGGCAACTGCTATTGCAGCCATGATTTACAGCAAGTACCACGCTTTTTTGGTAATCGGGTTTACGGTATTTTCGAACCTGAAACTTTTTCGGAATAAATATTTTTGGACAACTGTCGTTTTCACACTCCTGCTGCTCACACCTCACATTTTGTGGTTGGTTGAAAACGAATTTGGCGGCTTTAAATACCACTTGCTTGAGCGCACCAATCCTTTTCGCCTGAGAACTGTTTTGCCAAACATTATAAGCCAACTGCTGCTGGCCGGTCCGCTCACCGGGATTATTATATTCTGGAAGCTCAGCAAAGTTAAAATTCAAAATGATTTTCAGCGGGCACTGCTTTTCAATATCCTTGGTTTTTACATTTTATTCTTTTTTCTGAGTTTTAAAACCAGAATTGAGGCGCACTGGAGTGCTGCTATAATCCCCATGTTAATGATGGTTACCTATCCGTTGTTTGCAAATCAGGAAAAGTTAAAATTGTGGTTTAAACGACTGACTATTCCTGTTATTTTTATTTTGATACTTGCCCGTTTTTACATCGCTCTGGATGTTATTCCCAGTATCGGAAAATCAAAAAGTGTATTTTACAACAGAGAAGCTGTAGCCCAGGAAATTAAAACAATGGCTGATGGTAAAAAAGTAGGATTTTACAACAGTTATGCTACCCTAAGTAACTATATTTTCTACACCGGCGATTCGGCAATTTTGCTTTCAACCCCAACCTACCGGTTTTGCCAGTACGATTTATGGGAGTATGAACAGTATGCCAACGGAGAGCCGCTGTTGGCAATGCAACCAGCCCATTTAAATCCGCCCCGCCAAAAAGTTATGGTTAACGGAGAAGTGGGAGGTTTTACTGAAATTGAAGAATTCCAATCACTGAAAAAGCTTGACATTTCGTTGCTGAATATTAAAAAGAACGAAAATGGGTATGAAATTAACCTTAGCCTCACCAATAATTCCGGCCACCCTGTTTTCACCAACCATGTTTCGGAACCTGTACTGGGTATTCTGCAAAACAGAGAAGAAATTATTTCGGCTCCTTTAACAACTTCATCAGAAAATACGGTTCTTCAAAAAGGCGAAAAAGCCATTATAAAACTTATTGTTGCCGAA
The DNA here is from genome assembly GCA_051747885.1 of Bacteroidota bacterium. GTDB lineage: Bacteria > Bacteroidota > Bacteroidia > Bacteroidales > Prolixibacteraceae > Tangfeifania. The sequence continues at coordinate 16,421 of JBNJGR010000013.1, forward strand.
GAGTTACTGCAAAAAAACATTCCCGTAACATTTTTTACCCGTTCGAAAGAAATGATTAGAGGCGAAGTTCTGCCGTTTCGCTACGACGATTTATTTGAATAATAATTTCGTCACCCTTCAATTTTCTCCGCAACCCCAATTTTCCCACAAAACCTTCCAGTAAAATCCAATTCATTTTATAAGCACAGAGAAACAAAAACCTACATCCCTAAAACATATTTCTATTTTATTCAAAATATACTGCCGTTTAGATACAAAATAACTCAAATATTAAATATTTGTTAACAGCAGCCACTCAAAAATAAAAATAGGGGGCGAAATCAATATTTTAATTCATTTTTGAATCAACAATCAATTTTTAAAGGGGTTAAATTTCAAAATATGCAATTATTTTAAATAATACCCCTTAAAAAAAAGATAGTCATTTTTAAAATTTACATTTTACGAAAATCTGATTATTCACTTATAAGCATTGTTTAATTTAAAAACTATCAACATGAAAAAATTTCTACTTTCTGGTGTAATCTTATTGCTTCTGACATCAATTACCTCAACACTTAAAGCACAGGAATGGAGCACAAATCTCGACATTTACAGCAGCTATGTCTGGCGCGGAACCAAATTTGGGTCGGGTCCGGCTTTTCAGCCAGGTATTGAATTTAGTGCCGGCGGTTTTGCAATAGGTGCCTGGGGGTCGTACAACGCATCCACCAACGAAGCAGCTGAAGCAGATCTTTACGTTGGCTACGGGTTCGGTTTGGGTGACAATGCATCGCTGGATGTAACAGTAACCGATTACTATTTCCCCGGCGATTTATGGTTCGAAGGCACATCGCACTACATTGAACCGATGGTAAGCCTTGGCGTCGGCAGCTTCACACTTACCGGCGCTTATATGATGAACGACGGCGAAGGTGACATTTACCTTGAGGCAGGCATCTCTGCCGGTGCGGTTGACATAACACTTGGAGGCGGCGATGGCGCATACACCGTTGACGGTGATTTTAATGTGTGCAACATCGCAATCAACACATCGAAAGAAATTAAAATTACCGATTCTTTTTCGCTGCCCGTTTCAGGAGCAGCCATTCTGAATCCTTCATCCGAACAGTTTCACATTGTAGTTGGAATTTCATTGTAACACATAAAAACGTATTAAAATGAAAAAAATTGAAGCAATTATTCGCAAAACAAAATTTGACGAGGTAAACGAAGCCCTTCATGATGCCGGAATTGAATTCTATTCATTCTGGGATGTAAGAGGTGTTGGCCAGGCGCGTGAAGGACGTGTGTATCGCGGAATTGTTTACGACACAAGCACCATTGAGCGCATTAAACTCTCCATTATTGTGCGTGATAAAAATGTGGAAAAAACAGTAAATGCGATTCTCGAATCCTCCCGGACCGGCGAAATCGGCGATGGCAAAATTTTCATCATTCCCATCGAAGAGTCCTATCGCATACGCACCGGCGAAAAGGGCGACGAGTCGCTCTACATTAAAGGAAAAGAAGAGTAATAACCACACAAAAAAAATTATCATGGAAGAACTTTCGATTTCAATTAACAATATATGGGTTTTGGTTGCTACATTTTTGGTAATGTTTATGCAACCCGGTTTTGCTATGGTGGAGGCTGGATTCACCCGTTCGAAGAACACGGCAAACATTCTCACCAAAAATCTGGTGGATTTCTCAGTTGGAGCTATTTTATTCTGGATAATTGGATACACAATTATGTACGGAGAATCAATAGCGGGTTTTATCGGAACACCGTCTCTTTTTATCAATGATAACGGCATAGGCGATTATGCCAACAAAACCGACCTGATGTTCCAGACCGTGTTTGCCGCAACAGCCGCAACCATTGTTTCGGGAGCCGTTGCCGAGCGGACAAAATTCAATGCCTACATTATTTTCACAATCGTAATTACTGTTTTTATTTACCCTGTTTCGGGCCACTGGAAATGGGGCGGCGGCTGGCTCGATCAGCTGGGGTTCCTCGATTTTGCCGGCTCAACGCTCGTACACTCAGTGGGCGCATGGGTAGGACTGGCAGGAGCCATTGTGCTCGGCCCGCGTTACGGCAAATATGTTAAAGGAAAAGCAAAAGCGATTCCCGGGCACAACCTGGCATTCGGAGCACTCGGGGTTTTCATCCTTTGGTTTGGCTGGTTTGGGTTCAACCCCGGCTCGCAGCTTGGCGCTGCCGGAAATGACAACACCCTGGCAATTGCCCACATTGTGTTAACTACCAACCTGGCAGCAGCAGGCGGGGCAATGGCCGCGCTGTTTACCTCGTGGATGCGTTACAAACGCCCGGCTTTATCTCTCGCACTTAACGGTGCGCTCGCAGGTTTGGTGGCAATAACTGCGGGTTGCGATATTGTTAGTCCGGGAGGGGCGTTGATTATTGGAATTACAGCCGGAATAATCCTCGTTTTCAGCGTTGAACTGTTCGACCAGGTTTTTAAAGTTGATGACCCGGTGGGTGCAATTTCAGTGCATGGCGTAAACGGCGCTTTCGGGACTATTGCCGTTGGGCTTTTTGCGACCGAGGGCGGCCTGTTTTACGGAGGCGGGGCCAGTTTGCTGCTATCGCAGTTAATCGGAGTTGCAGCAGTTTTCGCCTGGGCATTCGGCTTGGGATTGATCCTTTTCAAAGTAATTAAATCAACCGTTGGATTGCGCGTTTCAAGGCGCATAGAAGAAGAAGGACTCGATGTTTACGAACATGGAGAAAATGCCTACAATTAACTGTACCTTCTTCTGCATTTTTAGTCTGTAGCTGTCTGTAAAGGATCCGTTTGTAGGCGCGGATCCTTTCTTTTAAAATTCAGAAAAAAAACAAACCCAGAGAAAGGTTTTTTACGTCTGTTTAGTTTACATCAGAACCGGACTGCAAAAAAAGCAGCCGGTTTTTTTTGTTGAAAAGTTATTCGGAATTAATTCCGGGCTGCAATTGATTTATTATCCGGAATATTAATTTTGCAGTCCAAAATATAATGAATATGCAAACCTGGTTCGAATGTAAAGTAAAATACACAAAAGTTACCGAAAGTGGTAAAGAACAAACCGTTACCGAAAATTTTCTATTAGATGCCATTTCGTTCACCGATGCCGAAACACGCATTACAAAGCAAATGCAGGAAATGGTAAAGGGAGAATTCTCGGTTACCGATATCAAAAAATCGCGCATTGGGGAAGTGTTTCCCTACGACATAGGTGAATGGTGGTTTAAAGCAACCATCAACCTGGTTACTATTGACGAAGAGGCAGGCAAGGAAAAAAAGTTGCGCACCTATTACCTGATTATGGCCGACGATATTAAACAAGCCCTGGAACGGCTCGACGAAAGCCTCTCGTACCTGGTAATTCCTTACGTAGTTTCCGCCCTTGCTGTCAGCACAATCGTAGATGTTTTCCCGTACAATCCGTCAGAGTCGGCTGTGCCTGAAGGTTACACTCCGGTTACCGAGGAATAAGCAATTATAGTTTTTCGCTTTTTTTTAACTCCCAAACACCGCTGCTTCAGCCAACTTATTTTTTGGGTTAATATTGAAAAGGAGATAACTGATTTTTGGCAACTATTGCCTTTATTTTGTATTTTAGTGGAAGAACAAGAAAAATCCACGATATGAGTATGAATACAAAAAACAAATTAAAACCAGGAAAAAAAGACCGGAAAGAGTTGATTCAATATATCAATCTTCAACTGGCATCAATTGACCAGCCACTGTATTGCGATGATGCAGACTCAGGAACACGGCTTGCCAATGCCCGGTTTATTTCTTTAACTGAAAGTTTAATCAGCAGTTTCCGCGAAAAATCGAGACTGCTCTCCGACCACCTATCGCCTGCCGATACGCGCATTCAAAATTATATTAACGACTATTTAAAAGATGTTGAATGCGACAAACCTTACAGGTTACCGGGATCAACATTCGTTCTCAACCAGCCGGGTATGGCACGCGAGGTAAGTCTCCCGCCCAACGGGAATTCCTTTAAAAACGAACTGGTCAGCTCGTACCGGATTAAGCAGGGTATTTTAAACAACCCGGCTGCTGACAAGCGCACTACCAAAGGAACTTTTCATATTGTTGAAGGTGGACTCCCGGTGGCACCCGACAAGAAAGAAGTGCCAAAAATTGCCTTTGCACACATGCTGCACGAGGCGCTTAATCCACCTGAAGAACTAAATGTTTTACCATTCACAGCCAATCAAAAAGAAAAAGCTAAAACCATGGTTTCTTTATTGCTTCGCCCGGTGGTTTGCCCCGAGGTAAAAGGGTTGATGAGCGAAAAAAGCATGGAAATCCGGTTTTTCGCACCGGGAAGCCTGGTGAGTAATCTCGATTTTGTTGAAACTATTTTCGGCAATGCCGGCGACCATAATCTTGCAGTTAACGATGCAGCGCTGGATATTGAACACTGGACAGGGCACACCGGCTGTATAATACTGGCCCCGCAATTGACCAAACTCAAAAAGAAAGATGTCGGCTTGCAACACTTTAATGATGCCACCGAAAGGCAACGCAAAGACGGGATGTACTGGAAAGATGAAAATGAACTGTACAACGATGGAAGCGCATTTAAAGTTACCTGCCGCGACGAACGTGGAGTGGTGGTTACACTAATTGCAGACAACTATTTCGGTTATTCCAAAAAAGAAATAAAAACCCAAATAGGTTACTCTGCCAATTTGTATGGCATTGTTGAAGAAGAACATGCAGGTGGCGCTATTGCTTTTTCGTGCGGTAATATGGGCGACAATATTTACGGTCAGCCATTTTCCGAAAAATTCGACAACAATTATTCTTTTGAAGAAGTAAAAAAACTACTTGAAGGGAAAATTGATGTCATGCCTGAAAATTATGCCATCGACAAAAAATACCCCGATATTATCTACATTCCCGAACATGCTGATATCGATATTGAAAAAGGAACGGTATCGTGGATGCATAATGGGAAAGAGCAAAATTTAAAGCTTTCACCTTATAAAACTTACGTTCACCCCACCGGCCATAAGTTTCAGCTGGTAAAACATCCGGGTCAGCAGCTGTGGAGAATAATCGACACTGCACCAGAAGGGATTTTCTGCCATAAGCCAAGTACAGTTTCCGGCGGCGGAAAGTCGGAAATTTCAAAGTCGATGCAAAATGCCATTAAATATGGTTCATTCTACATCCAGAACCTAAAAAAAGATTACGAAATGGTTGATAAACTGATCAACTACAACTACACCAACCGCTGGAAAAATATTCATCCCAATGCCAAATCGCGGTCATTTCTGAGCCCCCACCGCACCTTGGGTTCAGCTGTAAAATTGCTCACTCCCTCAGATCAGTATAACGACGAGTACAATAATTTCCTGGAGAGCATTCCTGTTCACATCAGAACACTCGCGCTGTACATTAAAAGAATGTACCGCACACATCAGGACAAAGGTTCATGGAAAGATTTTTTAAATGTTGAAATTGTAAACGGACGCGACGGAAACGCACTACGTTACAAACACAACAAAATTATGGCCAGTTATGTGCGTATTGGATTTAATCCGGAAGGAAAATGGTATTTGCATAAATTACGGTCTGATTTTATACCGAGCCAAAAAATTCAGACCGAAGATGACATTACAGCTTCAATAACAGTTCCGTCAAGCCAGCTTAACAATTTAAACCCGGAGTACTCCAACAAAAGTGTAAAACTGACAACAAATTGCGAAAATTTCCTTTTCCAACGCCCCGACGAGGCAATAATCAGAGGGTACGACAAAGACGCAGAAGCCGATATTGTTGAGAGAAATACATTCCTCACCAATTATGAGCCATTAACCCGGGAAGATGCCAGGAACCTGTACGAAAATGCCATTCATTTTGATGAATATACCCAACCGGTAAAAGATTTAATCATTAAAGTAATGGACAGCCCAAAAGACGGCTATTTTGTGGCACCTTCGCATACACGCCTGGTGAACGGCGTACCTACCAATAACCCCAGGTATTTGCAACGCAACAGGTTTAAAAACGAAAACCAGGATTCCTATCTTGCCGAAACCGGCGCCCGATTGTTTCGCAAAGTGGCGCCCGACAAACCGGTTCATTTTCCGGTTAATGCGGTTCTGCCAGGACGAAGGAACAATCCGGCCGACAAAGAAAAAGGAATACGCTCGTTAAGTGTTTATAATCCTATCCATTACCAGGAGATACCTGAGTTATTCATGGATTTCATTTGCAGCCTCACCGGTAAATCGCCCTCCACAACAGGAGCTGGCTCCGAAGGCGCACTCACCAAAGGCCCCTTTAATATGCTGGTGCCTACAACTGATTTAAACAACGCATTGCTTTCTTACATCCTTTCAGAATACCAGGGATTTACCTCCGCTGCGGGTTATGTAGGCCAGGAAAACCGGTTCGATCATGACATCAGTATCCTCATCCCGGAAATATGGGCACGCCTCGAGCCCAATGACAGGGATGCAGGGAAACTCATTCAGAACAAATGTCTCGACAAGCTGGAAGATTTCGAGTATAAAGGAGAGAAAATACTTGCCAGCCGATTGGGCTACCGGATTAACCAAAATTTTGCTTTCCGCTGCATGAACCGGCTCTTTGATGAACCGCTTGCCGTTTTCAACGAAAAAATGTTAAAGCCGGAACTTCAGGATATGGATGTTTATGTTGACGGCATAAAAAACATTGTTGAAGCCCAGCAAAAAGTCGCTTTGCAATACTTTGAAGACGGAAGCGTTGAATCGGCTATTCCTCCGCTGAAAATCCTGCTTCATATTATGGCATACGGGCACTTCAACGAAAAAGACCTGAGTGATGGTGAGCTTCGGAAAGAATTCGACAGAAATTACGTGCTTGAAACCAACTGGTACAAAGAAAGGCTGATATTAAAACAGCAAAAAGAAACTGCATTTTTGAAAAATCAACTTCAATATCTAGAAGACTTCAAAAAGAATCCGGCCAACAGGTCGCTGGTTGATAAAATGCAAATAAATTCACGTATCGAAAAAGCAATGCACAAGTTAGCTTATGTGGAATCGGAAAAATATATTGCCGACCTTACCGGTACAATTGGCGCCGATCCGTTGTTCACAAAAAAGAAATGATAAAAAAAACGGTCGGTTGAAAAATCAGCCGGCCGTTTTACAAAGTTAACTATTAGGTAGTTTACAAGTTTACAAGTACTTTATAAAAATTAAATTTATCGCGTTTTTCGGGGTCAAACTGATAATAAGCAACTGCAATACGGCAAATATCCTGAATCGTCTGGTATATTTCAGCCACCTCTTTTTGCCCGTAAGTTCCTAACTCATTTTCACTTTCAAGCCGCTGAAAACAGTCTTTGAAATCGTTAATCCGTGTGGCCGTCTCAAGTATTTTTTCAAAAAGTGAATCGGGCGCCCCCTTGTTTACAATCTTTTTACGCGTCGCCTCATCGAGGTTTTTGGCAAAGGCGGTTAAAAATTTAAACAGACTCAGGTGATCGCCATTTTTGGCATCACTGAAATAATCAGAGTAACCAAGTTTTTTAAACGTATCTTTCTGAAACTGTTTATCGTCTTTGAAATCGACCTTAATTGAAGCGCGTAAAATTTTCAGGCTTTGCAGTCCGGCAACCAATACTTCATGCCAATCGCGGTATTTTTGTTCGTAAATACTATCGAGGTTTTCTTTGTAGTATTTTTCAATGGTATCTTCAATCCACACATTTAAAGAGGTCGCAAATTCAGGATCCCATTCACTACGAATGCGTGATAATTCATAAATGTTTTCTTTAAATGATTTAGCGATTTTCTGGCAAGCTAAGATTGTTGCAGTGCTGGTAAGACAAGTAGTTTCAGTTTCCATTGTATCGGTTTTTTAGTTTACAATATATGTACAAATCTACCAACTTATACGCAAAAACCCCAGATGTGTGTCGCAAAATATTGAATGTTTTACAGTTATGTTATGAAACTATGTTACAAAACAATGTTAAGGAAAACGTTTCTTAAAAGAATATAAAGAAATTATTCTGTAATAAACATTAAAATAGAAAGTTAGGATGAAAAAATCAGGAATGCCTCTTTTTTAATTCACTTACCACATCCTCGATACGATATCCTTTGTGCGTCAATAAAACGATGAGGTGGTACAACAAATCTCCGGCTTCGTAAATAAAATTTTCATCGTCGTTGGCCATGGCACCAATAATTGTTTCTACTGCTTCCTCTCCTACTTTCTGGGTAATTTTTGAAGTGCCTTTCTGAAATAAGGAAGTGGTGTACGAACCTTCGGGCATTTCTTTTTTCCGTTTATCGATAAAATCCTGGAGGTAACTTAAAAACTGAACCCCGCCTTCTTTATTCGTTTCAAAAAAACAGGTATCGGCTCCGGTATGGCACACCGGCCCTTCCGGATTGGCTTTAATAAGCAGCGTGTCATTATCGCAGTCCACCAACATGGAAACAACGTTCAAAAAATTACCCGATTCCTCGCCTTTGGTCCACAACCGGTTTTTGGTACGGCTGAAAAACGTAACCTTCCCGGTTTCGGTGGTTTTTTGCAGGGAATCGCGGTTCATAAAACCTACCATCAGCACTTTCAATGTTGAATTATCCTGAATAACTGCCGGAATTAAACCGCCCAGCTTGTTAAAGTCTATCTGTTCGATACCTGAAAACTCGTTCATAATAAAAATTTTGCCGCGAATTTAACAATTCTAATTTTACCGCACCACAATTCCTTGTTCCCTCAAGTACTGTTTAAGCTCGGGAATGGGAATTTCGTTGTAATGAAAAATGCTGGCCGCCAAACCGGCATCTGCTTTTCCTGTGTTGAACACGTCCACAAAATGCTCCTTTGCCCCGGCGCCTCCCGAAGCGATAATTGGAATTTTCAGCGATTCGGCAAGTTGCGACAGTTGCTCGTTGGCAAACCCGTTTTTGGTTCCGTCGTGGTTCATGGAAGTAAACAGGATTTCGCCCGCTCCGCGATCCTCAGCTTCCTCCGCCCACGAAAACAGCTCTTTATCGGTTGGGATTCGTCCGCCGTTTACGGTCACTGTCCAGTGGCTATTTTCATCGCCCCGGGCATCGATGGCCACCACCACAAACTGGCTTCCAAAACTTTTGGCCATATTGTCAATCAGTTGCGGATTACGCACCGCCGAGGAATTAATGGAAATTTTGTCGGCGCCGGCATTCAACAACTTGTCAGCATCACTCAATTCACTGATTCCACCGCCTACGGTGAACGGAATATTTAAATGCAAGGCAATCCGTTTCACGAGCTCGACAAATGTTTTGCGGCCTTCGTGGGTGGCAGTGATATCGAGGAAAACCAGCTCATCGGCGCCATCGGCAGCATATTTTGCGCCCAGTTCCACGGGATCGCCCACTTCTTTGATATCTACAAAATTTATCCCCTTAACGGTTTGCCCGTTGCGGATATCCAAACATGGTATTATTCTTTTTGCAAGCATAAAAAGTCCGTTCTTGTCCTTCCAAAAATGGGAAGGGATTAAATCTGAATTAAATATTTAATAACTATTCCTGTCACAATTGCTAAAGTAAACGAAAGCAATGTCCCCAAAAG
>JBNJGR010000014.1:0-25720 GCA_051747885.1 Bacteroidota bacterium
CGAAAAATTACCCTTTGGGAATGGTTCGATATTTACGGAATTGTGAACGACTTTTTTGTAACGATGGATGATTACAAACTGGTGAAAACAAAATAAAAAACTATGAGATCATTTGTAAATTTAGTTAGTAGAAAATATGCATTTCCATCTTTGATAATTTTCCTGCTCATTTCATTTTTCTTGCCGGTAACTGCTCAGGTGGATGATCTTGAAAAGTCGATTGCCGAGCACCGGAAAGGAGAAATAATCATTAAGGCAAAGCCAGGTGCCAAAATTCGGGTTGAACAGCAGGATCACGAATTTTGGTTCGGGTGCGCCATCAGCGATGGGATTTTTAATGGAAGAGCCTCTGAAAATGATGTGAAAATGTACAAGCAAATTTTCCTTCAGAATTTCAATTCGGCAGTAACCGAGAATGCCGTAAAATGGCCGGGCATGGAGCGGCGAAAAGGCGAAGTGGATTACGGGTTGGTTGATTCCATGCTTGTATGGACGGAAGAAAACAACATTCCGCTGAGGGCGCACAACCTGTTCTGGGGAATCGAACGGTTTATTCAATCCTGGGTAAAAGAGCTTTCGGATGAAGAATTGGAAAAAACGTTGAAAAGACGTGCTGAAATGGTGACAGCCCGCTATAAAGGCCGGTTTGCCGAATACGACCTGAACAATGAAATGATTCACGGCAATTATTACGAAGACCGGCTGGGCTCAGATATCACCAAAAAAATGGCGCAATGGGCGCAAAACGGCGATCCGGATATCGAACTTTATCTGAATGATTACGATATTCTTACCGGAAATAAACTGAATGAATACATGGCCCACATCCGCGGTTTGCTGGGCCAGGGTGTTCCCATTGCCGGAATCGGTGTTCAGGGACATCTTCATGCCGAATCGTTCGATCGCGGCGAACTGAAACGTTCGCTCGATTCGCTGGCACAGTTTAACCTGCCCATAAAAATTACCGAGTTTAACATGCCCGGACAACGGTCGAAATATTATCAAAACCGCGATTTAAAAATGACGCCGGAAGAGGAGCAGCGAAAAGCAAAGGATTTGGTAGATTACTACAAAATTTGTTTTGCCCACCCGGCAGTTGACGGCATTTTGATGTGGGGATTCTGGGAAGGTGCCAACTGGATTCCGCAGTCGTCGCTCTACAAACGCGACTGGTCGCCCACACCGGCTGGTGAAGCGTATCAATTTTTAATTTTTGACGAATGGTGGACAAATGTGAATGTGTACGGGACAACTAATAACGGTGAGTTATCAGTTCCGGCATTCTACGGAAAATACAAAATTACCGCTGACGGAGAAACAAAAGAGGTGGAGCTGAAAAAAGCGGAAGGAAAAGTGGAAGTCAATTTTTGATTAGTTTTGCCCTTAAGTTTTAAGCGGCGAAGTGAATTGGAAAAAATCCGAAAAATAATCCATGTTGATATGGATGCTTTTTATGCATCGGTGGAGCAGCTCGATAATCCGGAGCTGAAAGGAAAACCCGTTGCGGTAGGTGGTTCCAGCGAGAGGGGAGTGGTGGCAGCAGCAAGTTACGAAGCCCGTAAATTTGGGGTACGTTCGGCCATGGCTTCATCAGTTGCCAAACGCAAATGCCCGCAGTTGATTTTTGTAAAAGGAAGGTTTGCGCGCTACCGTGAAATTTCAAACCAAATCCGCGAAATTTTTTATGAATATACCGATTTGGTGGAACCACTTTCGCTCGACGAAGCCTACCTCGATGTTACCTATGCAAAAAAAGGAAAACCTTCGGCCACGCTTATCGCTCAGGAAATCAGGAAACGTATTTTTGAAGCAACCAAATTAACGGCTTCGGCAGGTGTTTCGTACAACAAGTTTCTGGCAAAAGTGGCTTCGGATGTAAACAAACCCAACGGAATTTTTGTGGTTACCCCCGAAAAAGCCCAGGATTTTATTGAGAACCTCGAAATTAAAAAGTTTCACGGAATAGGAAAAGTAACCGCTGCAAAACTTAACAGTATTGGCGTATGGTTTGGCCGCGATTTGAAAAAGATCGATCGGTTTGAACTGGTGCGATTGTTTGGGAAAGCTGGTAATTATTACTACAATATTTGCAGGGGAGAGGATAACCGGCCGGTGCAGCCAACGCGGGAACGGAAATCGCTGGGGGCAGAGCAGACTTTTTCTAAGGATTTGTACCTTGAGCACGAACTGGAAAAAGAACTACTGAGCATTGCTGATGAAGTTTGGAAACGTGCACAACGGGCAGTGATAAAAGCCAAAACACTCACACTGAAATTTAAATATGCCGATTTTGAGCAACATACCCGCAGCAAAACCATCAATGGTTACTTTCTCTCAAAAGAAGAATTTTTTGCTGAAAGCCGAAAACTGATGAAATCAGGAAATTTCAGCAAAGGAATCCGCCTGCTGGGGTTAACTCTTTCCAACTTTCAGCATGAAGAGCAAAAACAACCGGTGCAGCTGACAATCGAATTCTAATTTTTTATTATTTTTAATCCCAAATCAACGACTATGAACACATCTCAAATTGTCTGGGTGAAAAATCTTCTCGATTCGCGATACTTGCTCTATCAGGATGGAAAACAAGTTGGCTTTCTCGTTAATTCTGCTTTTAAAATGTACTTCACTGGTGAGTTAAACGGGAAAAGAATCTTTTTGAATCCACGAGGTTTTTTAAATAGTAATCTCAATATTTTCAATTCCGAAAAAGAAAAAATAGGGGAGATAAAATTCGACTTTTGGAAATTGAGAGCAAAAATTTATTTTTCTGATTCTGAAGAATATGAATTCGCATATACAAATATTTTTCACCTGAACTGGATAGTAGCTGGAAATAACAAATCAGTAAATTATACAAGCACCATTTCCAACGGAAGTTTTGAATTCGAAAATTTTCAGGATGAAAAAGTTGCATTAACAGGTTTGGCAATAAAAAGCTATTTAGTACAACACGGGTATAGCATTTCCACTGTAATATTTCTTTTGATTGTATTACTGGTAGTTATCTGATATTATTTGCCAGCGGGATTTGTTTTGTGCTGGTAACCGGCAAAAAGCCGGATAATCTATTGGGTCCCGTTTTGTGCCGTCGCGATTAAAATCGTAATTTCGGCCAAAATTTTCTGAAATGAAAAAGCTCAAACGTTTTTTATTAATCCTCCTTGTTGTAGTAATTGCAGGGTATTTTCTGGGACCCAAACCACCACAACCCGAATTGAACAAAAACCTGCCATCGGTGGCGGCAAGCATACGTAACATTGAGGAATATATTGCGGCAAAAGAAGCAGAAATGCCTGTGCGGCCCGACAACGAATCGCGCATTATCTGGGCCAGTGATTCAGTTAGAGAGCGCACCGATTACAGCGTGCTTTACCTTCACGGGTTTTCGGCTTCATGGTACGAAGGATTTCCGGCAAATGTTGAGTTTGCAAAACACTTTGGTGCCAATGCTTACTTTCCCCGGCTAGCTTCGCATGGTTTGGACACCGAAGATCCTTTGATTGACATGACTCCCGACAGGCTTTGGGAGTCGGCAAAAGAAGCTTTGATGATTGCACGCAGCCTGGGGAAAAAGGTGGTAATTATGAGTACTTCCACAGGAGGAACACTTGCGCTTGAGCTTGCTGCCGAATTTCCGGAATACGTTGATGGGTTGGTACTCTATTCGCCCAACATCAGGATTAACAACAATACGGCATTTATGCTTTCCAAACCCTGGGGACTGCAAATTGCCCGTTCGGTTTACGATGGAAAATACCGGGTGACAAGCCAGGATTCCACATCAAAAGAATGCCGGTACTGGTATTGCAAATACCGGCTGGAAGCGGTGGTTTACCTGCAACAACTGGTTGATGAAACCATGATTGATGAAACTTATGAGCGGGTGACTGCTCCTGTCTTTCTGGGGTATTATTATAAAGATGACGATAACCAGGATGAAGTGGTGAAAGTGAGTGCCATGCTGGATATGTTTGAAAAACTGGGAACCCCCGAAAATCGTAAGGTAAAAATGGCGTTCCCCAATGCAGGCGAGCATGTGATTGCCTGTGAATTGACTTCCGGATCAGTAGATGAAGTTATCAGGGAAACCATTAAGTTCGGCGAAGAAATTCTTCGCATGGAACCTGCAAACTGACTTTAATTTCAGGCAATTTTTGAAGATGCGGCTTCGTCGATGTACCAGATGAGTTTGCCGTTTTCCGGTGTAATATAATAGGCCGGCAAAAGTTTGGCGACTTCCTCGTCATTCATAATTTCAGCAATCCGCTGTGCTTTGTTTTCCCCTGTCACCAAAAAGAAAATCCGGTTGGCATTATTGATTACTTTTCCCGTAAGGGTAATTCGTTGTTGCCCGGTTTCTGGGTGTTTGGCAACCGCACAAATTTGTTCTTCCTCCAGCAGGTTCAACTGGTTGGGGAATATTGATGCGGTGTGGCCATCATCTCCCATGCCAAGAATTATCAGGTCGAAAACCGGAATGCCGTTGCGTAAATCCAGGTTTTCTGTAATTTCCTCCGAATACCGTTTGGCTTCTTCTTCGGGACTGATTTCTCCTTTTATCCGGTGAATATTTTCCTGTGGAATTTCAATTTGCGAAAAGAGGATGTCGTTGGTCATTTTGAAATTGCTTTCTTCATCATCGGGCGAAACACATCGTTCGTCGCCCCACCAGAAATGGAGGCGTTCCCACGGAATAGTATCTTTGTGATTGTCAACCAGCAATTTAAAAAGCTTTTTGGGTGTGCTGCCACCCGATAATGCAATATTAAAACGTGGCTGAGACGAACGTTGAGTCATTTTGAATATTTGCTTGGCTACCCTTTTGGCCACTTTTTTGGGGTTGGCAAATATTTTTACTTCTGTTGAGGCAGTCATAATTAAATATTTAAGTGACTAAATTTAAGAAATAATTTTATTTAAAGTTCACAGTAAGTTCCGTCGTTCGAAAGATTTTTGCAGGGGTACCTCCAGTCACCGTTTTGAATGAGTTTGTCTGAACTGTCGGGGCCCCAGGTTCCTGCCGGATAGCCGTAAATAGGAATGTTCGGGTTGTTTTTCCAGGCATCCAGAATGGGTTGCACAAATTTCCAGGCTTCTTCCACAGCATCGCCGCGCGAATAAAGCGTGGCATCGCCCTGCATGCAGTCGAGCAGCAACCGTTCGTAGGCAGAGGGGAGCCGTACTTCTGATAAGTCGGAATAATGAAAATCCATGTTAACGGTTTGCACCTGAAATCCGGCTCCGGGGGTTTTCATCCTGAATTTCAGTAAAATGCCTTCGTCGGGTTGGATGCGAATAACCAATTGGTTGTCAACTGGTCCTTGTTCGCCCGAATTATTAAAAAGATGATGCGGTACCTGTTTAAAATGGATAACAATTTCGGTTACGCGGGCGGGCATTTTTTTGCCTGTCCGGATATAAAAAGGCACTCCGCCCCAGCGCCAGTTGTCAATGAAGAATTTCATGGCTACAAATGTTTCTGTCCTGGAATCGTTATCAACTCCGGGTTCTTCACGGTAGCCTTTTATTTTTTTTCCTTTTATGGTTGAATTAATGTATTGTCCACGAATAACATTTTCAGGAACTTTTTCTACCGGAATGGGGCGCAGCGACTGAAAAACTTTAACAATTTCGTTACGAATTGCATCTGCCTCAATAACAACCGGAGGCTCCATGGCCACGAAACCGGCCAGTTGCAACAAGTGGTTTTGCAGCATGTCGCGAAGTGCTCCGGACTCATCGTAGTAACCGCCCCGACCTTCAACACCAATGCTCTCTGCCGAAGTGATTTCAACCCGCTCGATGAAATTGCGGTTCCAAAGCGGTTCAAAAATGCCGTTGGAAAATCGGGTAACCAGCATGTTCTGCACACTCTCTTTCCCAAGGTAGTGATCGATACGGTAAACCTGGTTTTCATTAAAATATTTGAGCAGTTGTCTGTTTAGTTTTCGGGCCGATTCAAGGTCGGAACCAAATGGTTTTTCAACAATTAGCCGTCTGAAGAATTCATCTGATTTGCTTAATCCGGTTTCACAAAGATTTTTGGCAATGGTTTCGTAAACCGATGGGGGAGTGGACAAATAAAAAATGTAATTGGCATCTGTTTTTTGGTCGGCACTTAATTTTTCAAGCCTCTTTTTTAGTTTTTCGAAGTCTTCAGTCTCATTTGGCGAAATGGGCTGATAAAACAATTTTTCCGCAAATGTTTGGGCTTCTTCGTTTTCGGGAAGAAATTCAGCGGCTCGTTTTCTAAAATCTTTATCGGAAAGTTTAGTCCGCGAAGCCCCCAAAACGGCAAATTTTTCGGGCAACATTTTTTGCTGGAACAGATCGAAAAGTGCCGGTATTAATTTGCGTTTGGTTAAATCGCCCGAGGCGCCGAAAATAATAAGTATCTGGTTTTTTGTCTTCTTCATTCTGCTGATTTTTTTTCTGCCTGTTCAACACAATATACAACCACATTGTTCTGATGAAAAAAATACCTGAGCTCAAAATGCGCTGTGCAATTGTTTTTTAACTGCTGCCCGTGCAATTGTCCGGGTTTTGTTTCCGGCTGAATTAAAATCCCGGTGTTGAACTGAATATTTTTTTCGCGGGTGCATTTAAATATGGCTTCTTTGGCACTCCAGTATATTATTTGTGCCGTTTGAGTGTCGGATGTGTTGCTGGTTTGTTCTTTTTCTTTTTCAGAAAGAAAACGATCGACTACCGTTTTAATATTGCGGGTGATGTTTTCTGCATCGATACCAATATTTTTTTTGGACAGAAAGACAACAGCCAACTGGGTGGAGTGGGAAATACTTAAATTGTAGTTGCTGTTTTGAATTTTTGGTTTTCCAGATTCATCGTATATAATTTCTGCTTTTTGACCCAAAATTTTCTTCAACAGCAAGCGAACTGCCAGAAATTCTTTTTTACGTTTTTCAATTTTAAAATTTTCAAAAGTTGCTTTTTCAGCGTCTGAAAATTGAAAATCAGCCTCCAGGTTGGAACTACTTTCGGTCAGTTCCCAGATTCCGATTACTCCTTCCGGAGTTTCTATTTTTTTTGAAAATGGCATTAATCCCAGTAGGTTGTTTCAATGAGTCGGATTACATCTTCTTCTAAAAAATCAACTACAGGTTTCAGTGAATCGATATTCGGCGTTGCCCGTATGTAAAGGGCGCCACGCAAAAAGTGGGTGGTACTGTCGGTCAGGAAAAATTGAACCGGAGAAGCTGCATTTCCTTTTATTCGGTAGATTGTGCCATAAACTTCTCTTCCCGGATTCATGAAAACCTGCTCTTCAATAGCATTGGCTTTAACGGAATGTTTATAAGCGAGTTCACGTGCTTCTTCAATGAATTCGGCCAAAAGCTGGCGGCTGGGTTTTGGAGCGTTTTGCAACTGGTAATACGAAATGTGTACTTCTGCTTTGTTTTCTGGTACATTAATATTTATCCAGTCCTCTTTTCCCGGATTCCTGCTGTCGGGGGTAACGTTGGCATATTCCGGAATTTCAAACTGGTAAGGGAAACCGCTGTTTATTGTATGGTATTGTTTTTCAGGAAAATCGATGCGGAAAAAACCGCGTGGTTTGGGTGTGTGGTTTTGGTTACAGGCCAAAACAGAGGTGAGGATAATAATAAAAAACAAATTTTTTTTCATGTTGTAAGTAACTACGTATTTTAGAGTAAACGCAAAAATAATGACTTAATTTTTAAACGGACGTTTTATCAGGGGATTATGGTAGGAAAAAAAAGAAATAAAAAAAGCCCCGCAGCGGCGGAGCTTTGAATTTATTCAAACTTAAAATGGCAAATCATCGTCGCCACCCTGGTCGTCAGCTTCCGGTTCCGAAACTTCTTCAAAATTATCGGCCCCACTTTGTTTATTGTCATTCTGTGAGTCAGGTTTGTTGTTTGGTTGGTTGTCGGCTCTTGTCCCGAGCATCTGCATCACATCGGCAACAACCTCTGTGATATATCTTTTGTTCCCTTCTTTATCGTCATACGAGCGGGTTTTAATTTTCCCTTCAATATATAATTGTTTGCCTTTGGTTACATACTTTTCGGCAACTTCGGCAAGTCCGCGCCACATAACAATATTGTGCCATTCGGTTGAAGTTACTTTATCGCCATTTTTCGCTGTGTAAGTTTCGGAGGTAGCCAGTGGAAAATTTGCTACAGCCACGCCTGAGTCGAGATGTCTGATGTCGGGATCTTTACCCACGTTTCCTACAAGAATTACTTTGTTGATTGCCATATACTTTATTTTTTAGGTTAACTACTTAAAAATACGAAATCTCATTTTATTTTACACAATCATACTGAAATAAATTAAAAATCCCCCGAGTTTTTTAGCAGAATTTCAATTAACCGGGGAACCGGAAAATCGGAAACTGAATTCTTTTCAACTTTTATCAGTTTATTAGACAGAGACTTTGTGGCAGCAATTTCAACCTGAATTAATGTGGCAAAAATTACCTGGTGACTTAGAATGTGTTTGAGTGGATTTGAAATTTTTCTCACGATTGCAGAATGTCCGTTTAAAAAGGGTATTTCTTTTAATCCTGTAATTTTTGGATCAGTAAGTTCTTTGTCGGATTCAAGCAACGGAAACTGGTATAGGTTTTTCCAGATGTCGTTGGCAGTGCGTTTTTCCAGCCAGGTAAATTTCCCGTCATCAATATAAAAATAGTAGAAATAACGATTTCGTTGTTTGGTCCGTTTTTCTTTTACAGGCAGCTCTTCAACCTTTTTTTCTGAAAAAGCAAAGCAGGAATCAGCAACCGGACAGTTTTTGCAGTTGGGTGATTTGGGAGTACATTGAAGCGCTCCGAACTCCATTAGCGCCTGGTTATGAAATCCGGAATTTTTTTGAGGCAGCAGCCCGGAAGCCAGTTCATGAAATTCTTTTTTGCCTTTTCCTGAATCGATAGGAGTTGATATTCCGAAATACCTGGAAAGTACCCGATAAACATTTCCATCAATTGCAGGGTGGGGCAGTCCGAACGCAATAGAGGCTATTGCTGCTCCGGTGTAAGGGCCGATTCCTTTCAGACTGATAATTTCTTCATATGTTTCCGGAAATTTTCCATGCATTTCGTTTTGAATGAAACGGGCAGTTTGGTGCAGATTTCGGGCCCGCGAATAGTAACCAAGCCCCTGCCAAATTCTCAAAACTTCATTTTCGGTGGCTTCGGCAAGATGTTTTAGGGTTGGAAACCGATTAATAAAATTTAAATAGTAATTTTTTCCCTGTTCAACTCTGGTTTGCTGAAGAATTATTTCAGAAATCCAGATTTTGTAGGGATCATGCGTGTTACGCCATGGTAAATCCCTGAAATTTCTACTATACCAGAGGTGGATTTGTGGTACAAATTGATTCATTTTTGCTAATTGATTCATATTCTTTCGTTAAATGCAAAAATAAATTAATTAAAAAGCTTTCGGGTTTTTAAATTATTTTTATTTTTGCACACCAGTTAAACCCGATTAATTTATTGAAAACTAAATATTTTAAGAGATGACAAAGGCAGATATTGTAAATGAAATTTCGAAAAACACAGGAATTGAAAAAGTAACTGTTCAGAAAACGGTTGAAGCATTTATGGAAACCGTTAAAGATTCGTTAGAAGATGGTAAAAATGTTTACCTGAGAGGGTTCGGTAGTTTTGTGGTAAAAAAGAGAGCAGAAAAAACTGCACGTAATATTTCAAAAAATACCACAATTATTATCCCGGCTCACTACATTCCATCATTTAAACCAGCTAAAACCTTCGTTTCACAAGTAAAAAATAACGTAAAATAGTAAGTTATGCCAAGCGGAAAAAAAAGGAAAAGACATAAGATGGCAACGCATAAACGAAAAAAAAGATTGCGTAAAAACCGTCACAAGAAGAGAAAATAATTTTAAGTTTATTTGTTAAATAAACAGTTTAAACCTAAGGCATTTCGTCTTAGGTTTTAACTGTTATAAGAATATATAAAATATATTTAACAATATTAATATTTAGGTTGTGAGTAGTGATTTAATAATAGACGTCACTCCATCCGAAATTGTTATAGCATTACAGGAAAACAAAAAGCTTGTTGAATTTACCAGGGAGAAGAGCGGGGCGAAATTTGCAGTTGGCGATATTTATCTTGGAAAAGTAAAAAAAATAATGCCAAGTTTAAATGCAGCCTTTATTGATGTAGGTTACGAAAAAGACGCTTTCTTGCATTACCTCGATATGGGGCCGCAGTTCTCCACACTTAATAAGTTTTTACGGATTGTTTCTTCCAGGAAAAATAAAATAACTTCGATTTCCAGGATTCATTCCAACCCCGACATTAACAAGGAGGGAAGGATTACCGAAATACTTAAAGCAGGTCAGAAAATTCTTGTGCAGGTTGCCAAGGAACCTATTTCGACCAAAGGGCCACGATTAACCTCTGAAATTTCTATTGCAGGGAGGTACATGGTTTTAATGCCTTTTAGCGACAAGGTTTCGGTTTCGCAAAAAATTAGCACCAACGAGGAGAAGAACAGGCTGAAGAAATTGGTTCAGAGCATAAAGCCCAAAAAATACGGCATAATTGTCAGAACGGCTGCTGAAGGTAAAAAAGTTGCTGATCTCGATCAGGAACTACGACGCCTGGTAGATAAATGGGAAACCACTTTTCATAAGCTTAAGCGTGCGTCGGCACCATCGCTGATTATTGGAGAAATTGACAGGGCAACAGCTCTGCTACGCGATATTTACAATCCGAATTTCAACAGTATAATTGTAAACGACCAGGCAGTTTGCAACGAAATAACTGATTACATTGACAGCATTCAGCCGGGTAAGAAAAAAATTGTAAAGCTTTATAAAGGAAACCGTCCGATTTTGGAACATTACGGCATTGAGAAACAAATTAAAGCCTCGTTCGGAAAAACGGTTTCATTTAAAAACGGAGCTTACCTAATTGTTGAACACACTGAAGCATTCCATGTAATTGATGTTAACAGCGGCAACAGGGCCAAAGGTGGTGGCGATCAGGAATCCAATGCACTGGAAGTGAACATGGCGGCATGTGACGAGGTAGCACGGCAATTACGGTTGAGGGATATGGGCGGCATTATTGTTATCGATTTTATTGATATGCACATTGCGGCAAACAGGCAAAAGGTGTACGATCATATGAAAGATGTAATGGCTAACGATCGTACAAAACATAACATCTTGCCGCTGAGCAAATTTTGTTTAATGCAGATTACCCGCCAGCGTGTACGCCCCGAAGAAATTATCGAAACCGCAGAAAAATGCCCCACATGCAACGGAAGCGGTAAAATTATGCCTACCATTTTATTTGCCGACGAACTGGACAATAAAGTGAAATATATTCTGAAAGATTTGAATAAAAAACGCCTTTACCTGAAAGTACACCCCTACATTGCAGCTTACCTCACCAAAGGTTTTAAAAGCCAGCGGAACAAGTGGATGTTAAAATATTTGAAGTGGATTAAAATTGAACCCAACAGCTCATATGCATTTCTCGAATACCATTTTTACGACGAGAACTTGGAAGAAATTATATTATAAAAAAGCCGGATAAATTGTTATCCGGCTTTTTTTGTGAATTTTAATTCATTTTTACCCTTATTTAACAAACCAAACATTAAAAACTGATGATTGTTATATTGAAATATTTACATTTGTGCATGTATTTTCAGACTTAATATTTTAAAGGGATATGAAAAAAATAACACTTATACTATCATTTTTTCTGGTTGCATTTTTAGCTAATTCACAAATTATAGAACCGATTAAATGGTCATTCGATGCGAAACAGGACGGGAGAGATGTAGAGTTGATTTTTACGGCCACCATTGAAGATGAATGGCATTTATATGACACTTATCTTCCGGAAGGAGGCCCAATTGCCACACAGGTTGTTTTTGACGATTCCACGCAATTTGAATTTGCCGGGGAATTGGAAAAAGAGCCACAGCCCGTAGAAAAGTTTGACAACACTTTTCAAATGGATTTGCGGTATTTTGTGGAAGAAGCAACGTTGACACAAAAAATCAGGCTGAAAAATGATGATCCGGTGGAAATATCAGGCCACGTACTTTTTATGGCCTGCGACGATGAAACCTGCCTTCCACCCAACGAAGCCGATTTTTCTTTTGAATTTAACGGAGGTGCAGCAGCACAACCAGCTTCTCAGACAGAAGAAATATCAGAAGCTTCGGGAACAACTTCCGGCTCATCCAGCGGACAGTCGCTTTGGTTATTTTTACTGATTTCTGCCCTGGCAGGCCTGGCTGCTATTTTAACGCCTTGTGTTTTTCCTATGATTCCCATGACCGTATCCTTTTTTATGCGGGGAAGCGATAACAGGGGAAAAGCCATTAAAAACGGACTCTTTTTCGGTTTCTCGATATTAATGATATTTACTTTGCTTGGGGCACTTTTTTCGATTGGGATATTTGGTCCCAACGTAGGAAGTGTATTAAGCACCCACTGGATACCTAATCTACTGTTTTTTCTTTTGTTTTTGGTTTTTGCCGTGTCGTTTTTTGGTGCTTTCGAAATTGTTTTGCCCAATAGTTTGGTGAATAAAACTGACTCAAAAGCTGAACAAGGTGGATTTGTTGGCGCCTTTTTCATGGCTTTAACTACAGTTATCGTTTCATTTTCGTGTACCGGTCCATTTATAGGTGCATTAATTATTGAAGCTGTACAAGATGGCGGCTTGCGACCGCTACTTGGAATGTTTTTCTTCGGACTGGCTTTTGCCGCTCCCTTTACGCTGTTGGCAATTTTCCCTTCAGCACTCAAAAAACTTCCCAAATCAGGTGGTTGGCTCAACTCAATTAAAGTTGTATTTGCCTTTATTTTACTGGCATTCGGATTAAAGTTCCTCAGTAATATCGACCAGGTTTATGGACTGAATTTTATCAGTCGCGAAATTTACCTGGCTATTTGGATTGTACTTTTCTTCCTCCTTGGTATGTATTTTCTGGGTAAAATCAAATTTTCGCACGATAGTGATTTGCCCTATGTTGGAATAGGAAGGTTGTTCCTTTCCATTGTAACTTTCACTTTTGTTGTTTATCTTTTTACCGGTTTGTTAGGTTCACCGTTAAGTTCCATTTCTGCATTGTTGCCGCCTCAAAGTGCCAGTCAGACTTATTTTACAGGTCAATCGTCAGGGAGTGAGCAAAATACTCCGGATGAATTGTGCGGCCCTGCCAAATACGCCGATAAACTGCACCTGCCACATGGGTTAAGCGGATATTTCGATTATGAGCAGGGGATGGCTTGTGCCGAAGAGCAAAACAAACCTGTATTTCTGGTTTTTAAAGGACATGCCTGTGCCAACTGCAAAAAGATGGAAAATTCGGTTTGGGCCAATCCGCAGGCATTGAAACTTTTGTCGGAAGAGTATGTAATAATTGCTTTGTACACCGACGACCGTACTACCTTGCCTGAAGATGAATGGGTGACCTCCGCCAATGATGGTAAAGTGAAGAAAACAATGGGTAAGAAAAATCTTGATTTTCAGATTACTGAATATTCTACCAACAGCATTCCCTTTCACGTAATTATAGAACCGGATGGAACCGAGCATAAATTGGGGGTTACATTTAAGGATGATGAATTTGTCGGCTTTTTGCAGAAAGGTGCGTAATGGTCTGTTTTTCAATAAAATATAGCCCGGTCAATTTTTGTCCGGGTTTTTTATTATCATTTTTTAACATTTTTAAAAGAGTTGTCCGATCCTAAATAAATATCTTTAATTGTAATTTATACCAAAGAAGTTAAAAATGGATTTAACAGATTGGCTATTCTGGAATGTAGATACTCAAATTGATTTTGTTTATCCACGCGGGAAACTCTATGTTCAGGATGCTGAGACACTAAGGCCGCAGTGGAAAAGGCTCACAAAATTAGCTGCAAAAAAATCGCTTAGGGTAGTAAATACTGCCGATTATCATTATGCCAACTCCGCTGAACTGGATGATTCACCCGATTTTGTAAAAACATTCCCTGAACATTGTATGGCAGATACGAGAGGGGCTGATTTTATTAAAGATACGGACCCTGAAGACCCGGTAGTTTTTGATTGGGACAGGGAATACCTCATTACACCCGAATTGTTCGACCGGGAAAAATACCGCAATTTTGTTATCCGGAAAGATGCCTTTGATGTTTTTGCAGGGAATCCTTTAACCGAAGTAATTTTAAAACACCTGAACCCTGAAACAGTGGTTGTTTATGGTGTAACTACCAATGTTTGTGTCGATGCAGCAGTTAAAGGGCTTAATAAAAGAGTTAAAAATGTGATTGTGGTGCAGGACGCGATTAAAGAATTGTCCAATATTCCATTACCTTTCGGTGACTGGAAGAAAAAAGATGTGAAGCTGGTTAAGCTAAAAGAGCTGGAAAAATTGATGCAGTAGTTACTTTTCTTTTTGCTTGCTTTGCTGATTTTCCAGGAATCGTTGTTCGAGCAGCGAACTTCTTTTTATAGTGTTTCTAAGCCATTCCAGTTTTATTTTTTCCTTTTCAACAGTTGTGAGCTGCCAGTTAATAGCTTCATCATTTCTGAGTTTGCCTGTGAGGTGGTGTAAAATTACAGCAGCTGAAACCGAAATGTTAAAACTTTCGGTAAATCCAAACATAGGGATTTTAACGAATTCGTCGGCTTCATTCATAATTGTATCCGAGATACCTGGCAGTTCCGAACCAAACACCAGGGCGGCTTTCCCTTTCGCCAAATCAAAATCTTCCAGTGTTTTGTCATCTTTATGCGGAGATGTTGCTATAATGCGGTACCCTTCATTTTTAAGGGTTCTTACTGCATTTAAATTGTTATTGTCAGTGTCTGTGAACTTCCTGATTGAAAGCCATTTGGATGAACCCAGCGCAACTTCTTTGTTTACGTTGAATGTGTTGCGGTTTTCAATTACATTAACATGTTGTATCCCAAAACAGTCGCAGCTGCGCAAAACAGCGCTCGCATTTTGCGACTGGTAAATATCTTCGAGCACTACAGTTAAATAGGAGGTGCGGTATTGAAGTACTTTTTCAAACAGTTGAAGCCGGTCCGGGGTAACAAAAGTGGCCAGGTAATTGATGAGTTCTTTATTCATTTTACAAAACCTTTTTACAAAAAAAGGGAAGCGTTTAGCTCCCCTCTGTAAGTTTTTTCAAAAAGACTGTTCAGTTACGAAACAGAATCTGCCAGGTCGGCCCCAGCTTTAAATTTAACCACTTTTTTAGCAGGAATAGTAATTTCTTTTCCTGTTTGTGGATTTCTGCCTGTTCTGGCACCACGTTCTGTTACTGAAAAAGTACCAAAACCGATTAATGCAACCCTGTCACCGCCTTTTAGAGCGTTAGTTGTTGCACCAATAAAAGAATCAAGAGCTTTTTTTGCGTCTGCTTTTGTCAGGCCAGCTCCTTCAGCCATTGCATCAATTAATTGTGCTTTGTTCATAAGTTAATAATTTTAATAAATAATTAAATTGTTGAAATATAGTAAATTAAATCGCAATACTATCAGAAATACAATAGTTGGGTTTAATTTGTCATACTCTAAACAGCCAGTAAAATCAATAGTTTCAGAGAACCATTTTAAGTTTTAGCTAAATTCTGAAATAAGTTTCAAAAAAACAACCCTAAATCCCTTTTTTTTTCAGCATTTCAATAATTTTTTACCGGTAAGTTTTTTTTTGATTGAAAAAAAATTCTACTTTTGTCGCGCTCGGAGAGATGGCAGAGTGGTCGAATGCGGCGGTCTTGAAAACCGTTGAACCGAGAGGTTCCGGGGGTTCGAATCCCTCTCTCTCCGCAAAAAATCCGTTGGGAAACCGGCGGATTTTTTTATTTAATAAAGCTGTTGATAACTTTTTGAGCGCACAAGCCGCTATGAGATATCTGCAGCCCCGTTTTATCAGTTGGTCGGGCATTTTCAGTTCTGAAAAAATATTACCGGTAGCAGTATTTGAAAATGGCCACATATTTTAGGTAATTTAAACTGAATTGCTATATTTGCACTCGCAAAATAAACACGGGTGTAGCTCAGTTGGCAGAGCACTGGTCTCCAAAACCAGGTGTCGGGAGTTCGAGTCTCTCCTCCCGTGCAAAAAGCTGCAGAAATGCAGCTTTTTTTGTTTCTCTTCTAAAATTTTAATCATGGAAGTTGATCTGTTTATTCCCTGTTTTATCGATCAGTTTTATCCCGAAACAGCTAAAAATATTGAATTAATACTTGAAAACGCTGGTTGCACAGTGCATTACAACCCAGAACAAACCTGCTGTGGCCAGCCGGCGTTTAACAGCGGTTACTGGAAAGAAGCCCGGCTGGTCGCCCAAAAATTTTTGCATGATTTTTCCGATGCTCGGTTGATAGTTTCGCCATCGGCATCATGTGCCGGGTTTGTAAAAAATTATTACCAAAAACTTTTTGAGAACGACGAAAAGCAGCTTATAAATTGCCGTGCACTTTCGGCCCGTATGGTGGAGTTCTCAGATTTTCTGGTAAATCATTTGCAAAAAATTGATTTTGGTGCTGAGTTCAACAAAAAAGTAACGTTTCATGACTCTTGTTCGGGATTACGAGAGTACGGTATAAAGAAAGAACCACGTATTTTGCTTGAAAATGTGAAGGGGCTGGAGTTAGTAGAAATGAAAGAAACGGATACCTGTTGCGGTTTTGGCGGTACTTTTTCTGCCAAATTTCATGCTGTTTCCACGGCAATGACTGAACAAAAAATTGAAAACGCACTTGAAACCGGAGCAGAATATATTGTATCCACAGAGGCATCATGCCTAATGAATATCGAAAGTTACATTAAAAAACAAAATTTACCGGTTAAAACCATTCATTTGGCTAATGTTTTGGCATCCAAAAAATAAGTATTTCAAATTGGAGGTTGGATTTTCTCACTCCGTATTCGTTAATTTCATGCTATTATCTTCGGACTTTCCTCTTCTTAAAACATCTGCATGTTATGCAGTTTTTTGTAGCGTCCGTCCAGCTTCATCAATTCATCGTGTGTCCCGCGTTCTTCAATTTTTCCTTTGTGCATCACGCAAATCATGTCGGCATGTTTTACGGTTGATAACCGGTGAGCAATAATTAGTGAAGTCCGGTTCTTCATCAGATTCTCGAGAGCGTCCTGTACCAGTCTTTCCGATTCGGTATCGAGCGACGATGTAGCTTCGTCCAGTATCATGATAGGCGGGTTTTTCAACACGGCACGGGCAATGGAAATGCGCTGCTTTTGCCCACCCGATAGTTTATCGCCGCGGTCTCCGATCGAGGTATCGTAATCGTTTTCATAACCCATTATAAAATCGTGCGCATTGGCAATTTTTGCCGCATTAATAACATCTTCTTTTGTGGCATTATCCATGCCGAATGCAATGTTGTTAAAAAAGGTGTCATTAAACAGAATGGGCTCCTGGTTTACATACCCGATGAGATTTCGGAGCGAGGTTATTTTCAGCTGGCGGAGGTCTTTGCCATCGATGGTTATTCGTCCCTCACTAACATCCCAAAAGCGGGGAAGCAGGTCAACCAGCGTTGTTTTCCCGCTGCCCGACTGACCAACCAGTGCAACTGTTTTCCCTTTTTCTACGTCAAGTAAAATATTTTTTAAAACAGGAGTTTCATTGTATGAAAACGATACATTCTCATAGCTGATTTTTGATTGGAAATTATCAATAACTTCTGCATCCGAACTGTCGTTTATTTGAGTTGGAGTATGCAAAACTTTATCAATTCGTTCCATGGAGGCGAGTCCTTTTTCAACACTGTACAATGCCGTGGAAAAAGCTTTTGCCGGATTAATTATATTATAAAAGAAAACAAGATAACCAATAAATGCAGCTGCTCCGAGCGAACTTTCCTGGTTTAAGATGAGCTGGCCGCCATACCAGAGTACAATAATAATGACTGTTGTTCCCAGAAATTCACTCATGGGGTGGGCCAAAAACCTGCGCCACATCAGCTGGTTCATTATTTTAAAATAATTGGTGTTCTCAGTTTCAAACCGGTTTATAGCCCTGTTTTCGGCATTAAAAGCTTTAATAATCCGGAGCCCGGAAAGATCTTCCTCGATAATTGAAAGTATTTCTCCCATTTTGTGCTGTCCTTTCCGGCTCTCTTTTTTCAGGCTTTTGCCAATGCGCCCTATAATGAAGCCGGCAATGGGAAACATTACAAAAACAAAAAGTGTGAGGCTCCAGCTCATGTAAATCATAACCGCCACCGATACGATGATAAGAATCGGATTTTTAATCATCATTTCCAGCGAGTTCATGATGGAATTCTCCACTTCAGTAACATCGCCGGTCATGCGGGCCATTATATCACCTTTGCGTTCGTCAGAGAAAAAACCCAGTTGCAGTTTCAGTATTTTCCGGTAAATTTTTGAGCGGATGTCGCGTACGACACCGTTTCTAATCAGTACAATCATGTAGTTGGCCAGGTAATAAAAACCAACCTTCAGCAAAACGGTAATTACTATGAAAATACCGATGAAAACCAGTGCCTTTTCGTGATTATATTGAATTATTACTTTGCTTATCAGGTAGTTGCTGTACTCTGTGAATGCTGAAACATTCAGGCCAACTTCTGGCTTTTGGGTAACCAGTTCCTGTGTGCCAAATAAAATTTTCAGCGAAGGTATTAACAATAAAAATGAAAAGGCCCCAAATATGGCGCTTAAAAAATTGAAAATGATGTTCCAAATGAGTTTCCACTTGTAGGGAGGGATAAAACGGCGAAGTAAATGAAGAAAATCTTTCATGGTTAGTTGTCCATAACTTCGTTCAAAACTATGGTTTGGATATTGTTTTGTTTATTAAGTTGTTTGTCGTTGGTAAGAAAATATTCAGCATCACAAAATTCAGCACAAGCAAGTTGAATAGCATCAGGAGTTTTAAAATTGTATTTTGATCTGTATTTTGCAGCTAGTTTTGAGATTTCTATATTAATTTCTATTAACTCCAGTGTATCGGAATTCGAAAAGATTGTTTCATATTTCTCAACTAAATCAAGCCTGTTGTTTTTTAACGGAACAATAAGTAATTCGAGTAAAGTAATTACAGAAGTTGAAAAATTGATTTCTCCTGCAACATTTAAATCAAAAATATTTCCAAGTATTTTAGTATATTTTTTATCATTTTCAATATAATAAATAAATGGAGCCGTATCGATAAAAACTTTTTTGCCAATTAGTTTTTTCTCTATTCCCATGACCTTTCGTTTTGGAGGTAATCATTAACATCGATATTTTCCCAAACTTCGGTACCAAGTCCTTTCAAATCGGTTAATTTATTTGGTTGATTATCTTTTTTTTCAGGTGCTTTAAGAAGTGAAATGATTTTTTCTGCCACCTGAATTTTAGAATTATAATCAAGCGAGGAAACTTGTTTTACTATTTGATCTATTTTTATTGAAACATCCATTTCTATTCTTTTTTTCAAAGATATAAATAAAATAAATAGCTGCTTTTGCTAAAATATCCCCGTGTAATTTTGCGGAGTAATCTTTTTTAATTCTTGTTTTATTTTTTCATCAACATCCAGGCTATCAATGAAATTGTGGATGGCAGGCATGTCGATAACTTCATTTTTGCGGGTTAAATCTTTGAGCGCTTCGTATGGATTGGGATAAAACTCGCGCCGCAAAACGGTTTGTATTGCTTCAGCAACAACAGCCACATTATTTTCCAAATCTTTTTTTATAGCCGGTTCGTTGAGCATCAGTTTGTTTAGTCCTTTTAGAGTAGATTTTAAGGCAATTATGGTATGGCCAAAAGGAACTCCGATGAAACGTGTAACGGTTGAATCGGTTAGGTCGCGCTGCAGCCTTGAAACCGGAAGTTTGGAAGCAAGCTGTTCAAAACCGGCGTTGGCAATGCCAATGTTGCCCTCAGAATTTTCAAAGTCGATAGGATTAACTTTATGCGGCATTGTTGATGAGCCAACTTCTCCTTTTTTTATTTTTTGTTTGAAATAGTTCATCGATATGTAGCTCCACATATCGCGGTCGAGATCGAGTATGATGTTGTTGATGCGTTTCAGTGCGTCGAAAATTGAAGCATAATTATCGTAGTGGGCAATTTGAGTGGTGTATTGCGAACGTTCCAGCCCAAGTTTTTCCCTGCAAAAATTATTGGCAAATTGCGGCCAGTCAATTTCGGGGTAAGCCGCGTGGTGGGCATTGAAATTACCGGTGGCGCCGCCAAATTTTGCATGGCACGGAAGTGCACGTAACTGAGTGAGCTGAATCTGAATCCGTTCAATAAATACTTTAATTTCCTTTCCCAGTTTGGTGGGCGATGCGGGCTGTCCGTGGGTTTTGGCAAGCATCGGAATATTTTTCCACTTGTCAGCCAGTTCTTCCAGCTTTTCGGTTACCTGTTGCAAAAGCGGATAATATTCTTCGTCCAGTGCATCGTGAATTGATTTGGGTAAAGCTGTATTGTTGGCATCCTGCGAGGTGAGGCCAAAATGGATAAATTCCCGGTATTTTTCCAGGCCCAGCTTCTCAAATTCTTCTTTTATAAAATATTCAACTGCCTTAACATCATGGTTGGTAACGCTTTCAATTTCTTTTACACGGGTTGCATTTTCAACCGAAAACTGTTGATGTATTTCCCTGAGTTCTTCCAGTTTTTCTTTTGAAATATTTTTTAGCTGGGGCAGGGGATATTCGCAAAGTGCAATAAAATATTCAATCTCTGCAAAAACCCTGTATTTAATAAGTGCATACTCGCTGAAATATTTCCAAAGATTATCAACTTTACTTTGGTACCTGCCGTCAACCGGCGATATTGCCGTTAATGCGTTTAATTCCATTCTTTTGCCTTTTAAAACCCTGCAAAGGTAGTAATTTAGGTGAATCTGGATTTTTTTTGTCAGCGATAATTTTTTACGCATTGTGCCGGATTTATTTATAACTTAGCTGTTCGAACCGATAACAGATAATGCGTTTTCAAATGAATTCAGAAAGAAAGTTATAAATGAGAAAAATACAGGTACTACTCGTTGTTTTACTGATTTTACCGGTTGTTTGTATTTCGGAAGCCGGTGAAAACGATGAAAAGTTAGTTTACAAATTCAATATTAAGGAAGAAATTGCCCCGGCTATATGGCGGCAGACCCAGCAGGCGTTTGAAGCTGCCGATACGTTGGGCGCCGATGTGTTTCTGATTCATATGAACACATACGGCGGCACGGTACTCGATGCCGATTCCATCCGGACCAAAATTCTGCAAAGTACCATTCCTGTTTACGTATTTATCGATAACAATGCAGCCTCGGCTGGAGCTTTAATTTCTATTGCCTGCGACAGCATTTACATGCGCCCCGGCGGGAGTATAGGCGCTGCAACTGTTGTTAACCAAACCGGCCAGGCTATGCCCGACAAATACCAGAGCTACATGCGTTCTACAATGCGCGCCACTGCCGAAGCAAAAGGTAAAAAAATAGTCGTTGTGGGCAACGATACAATTCAGCAATGGCGGCGTAATCCGAAAATAGCAGAGGCAATGGTGGATCCTTCTGTTTTTATTGAGGGCATAATCGATACGGGCAAAGTGCTTACATTTACCTCGGGAGAAGCTATCGAAAACGGCTTTTGCGAAGGTGTGGCAGAGAACATTCCGGAAATGCTCCGAAAAGTTGGTATTGAAGAATACAGGATTGTGGAATATAAGCCATCGTTTATCGAAAAAATAATTGGCTTTTTGGTTCACCCGGTAGTTTCAGGACTCCTTATTATGGGGATAATTGGCGGCATTTATTTTGAAATGCAAACGCCTGGTATTGGCTTCCCGATTGGAGTGGCCATTCTGGCCGCCGTGCTTTATTTTGCCCCGCTTTATCTCGAGGGACTGGCCGCAAATTGGGAAATTCTGGTTTTCCTTATTGGTTTGATTCTGATTGCCGTGGAAATATTTGTTATTCCCGGTTTCGGAGTGGCCGGAATTTCGGGTATTTTGTTGGTGTTTATTGGCTTGGTACTGAGCCTGATTGGTAATGTTGATTTCGATTTTAGCCCAGTTGATACCGATAAGCTTGGCGTGGCTATAATGACTGTTGTGTTTGGCCTGTTTGGCGGATTTATTTTAGCACTTTATCTGGGCAATAAATTGTTTACAGCAAAATCAGGTGTTTTCAAAAATCTTTCCCTTAACACTGTTCAGAATATCAGCGAAGGTTATTTAAATGTAGAATCATCATTTTTAAACCTGAAAGGAAAAACCGGAACTGCCCAAACTGTTTTACGACCCGGGGGAAAAGTTTTAATTGATGGCGAAGTTTACGATGCGATGGCTGAAACCGGATTTATTGACAGGGGAGAGGATATTATTGTTGTAAAAGTGGGAACTTCCCAGCTTTATGTTGATCGACCTGAAGGATAGCCCGATATCACCGAAAAGCCGGAAGTGGAGTTCGAAATGGAGTAAAAATTTTCTTCCATAATCGTTTTTATGTAGATTTGTCCCGATAGTTAAAATCTGTCTGCACTGCAGGCTTTGTTACATTTTTAAAATTTTATCATGATGAAAATATTCAGAAACCTTTTTTTACTGTTTGTCCTAACTTTAGGCATCAATGTTTTCGCGTTGGCACAATCTTCCGATGATGGTATGGGCGTGATTGGCAAGTGGGATCTCACCATAGTTATCGACGACGATGATATGGAAGATCTCGGACTTTTCCGCCATGGACTAATGAGCGACGCCGGATTTCCCGGTTGGCTGGAAGTTAAACTTTCAGGATTTTCCACTCTTGTCGGTCGTTATGTGGGTTACGAAGGAAGCGCCCGCCCCGTTTCAGAAATCAACTATTCTCCGGAAACCGGGAAATACAATTTTACCATTCCCCCGCAGTGGATGGATATTGAAGACCTGTATTTTGAATTTTCGCTGGAAGATAATAAACTGAAGGGCTACATGATGCTCGATGGCCACAAATTGGAGTGGACTGGTGTGCGGGCTCCGAGCCTGACAAGGGAACTACCTCCCGTATGGGGAAATCCAAAAAATCTGCTGGACGACAATATGTCGAGTTGGATTATTCCCGCAAACAATAAGTTCCGTATGGAAAACGGCGTTTTGGTTAACCAGGAAGCAGGGGGCAATCTGGTGACTAAAGAAAAATTCGATGATTTTAAACTGAGCGTTGAATTCCGTTATCCGAAGGGAAGCAATAGTGGAATCTATTTGCGCGGACGTTATGAAATGCAGATTGTGGACAGTCTTGCGGTAAGTGATATTACTACCGGTGGCATATACGGGTTTATTGCACCGGCTTTTTATGCAGGAGCAAAACCCGGAGAGTGGCAAACGTTTGAGATTACACTGGTAGGGCGGCATTTAACGTTGGTGCATAATGGCATCGAGGTGATTTCCAACCGGGCAATCCCGGGAATTACCGGCGGCTCGCTCGACAGCAATGAAGGAACGCCGGGACCAATTATGATTCAGGGCGACCATGGTTCGGTTGAATTCCGCAAATTTG
Source organism: Bacteroidota bacterium (assembly GCA_051747885.1). GTDB lineage: Bacteria > Bacteroidota > Bacteroidia > Bacteroidales > Prolixibacteraceae > Tangfeifania. The sequence goes on from JBNJGR010000014.1 coordinate 23,504, forward strand.
TTATCACCCAGGCATTTAACTAATTGCCTTGTGGTGATTAAAATGTAACATGGGGATATTCAAAATGATGAATGTCCCCATGTTTTTTTGCATCTGTTGAAAACCCATAAACAACGCAGAAATTTGTCGTTCTGTATTTTAAAATCTCTGAAATCCCTTCGAAATCTGCATCGCGCAATCTTCAATTTCTTCATCCCCGAAATACAATTTCTGAATTTATTTTATAATATCTGCAATAATAAAAGAGTAAAAACTATTTTATTGTAAAAAAACGTATATTTGAAATATAGAACCATTCGTGAATAATCAGGTTAAAAAAATGAATATAAGTTTAATATTTTGAAATTGAGTTTGATATGAATTTGGAAACAATAAAATTAGCACGAATTCTAAGCAAAACGACTTGTAGTCCGAATGATGGCAGCTATTCCGTTTGCTGGATTCAGGACGAAGTTAAAGGAATAGAAATAAATAATGTACTTTACAGAAATGTGTCCAATGCTGTCTTTTTCTTTCATCCCGGTTTCAACTGGAAGATATTAAAAAATGACTCTGCTGCTTCATCGGGATATGTATTGCACCTTCCCACAGCCATTTTTAATCACCCAACATTCAAAAATCTTCAGATTACTGAAATCCGGCTTTTATACACCCGCGAAATTCCCAAAATAAATCTGTCCCCGGGAATTGAAAAACGCATTCATTCACTGCTTGAAATGCTCGATGAGCTGATAGGGACAAACCTGAAACACCGCGAAGAAGCTTTTATGTCATTGCTTTACACTTTTTTTGTGTATTGCGACGGAAAGTGCAACATTAAATCGGTTATTTCCGACAACAATAATGCAAAGTCGAATCTGGTGTATAAATTCAAGCGATGCGTTGACCAGTACATCAGTCAATGCCACGAAGTGGGCCGGTACGCCCAAATGCTCAATGTTTCGGATAAGTACCTGAACGATTGTGTAAAGGAAATTTTAGGTGTGAATGCCAAGCATCTTATTCATGAACAGCTGGTAATGCGGTCGCGCCACAACCTGAAATTCACTGATAAAACCGTTAAGGAAATCAGTTTTGAGCTGGGGTTTTCTTCACCCGATTATTTCAGTTTCTTTTTCAAAAAACAAACAGGAAATTCACCCTCCCAGCTTCGAAAAAACTAAGAGACTGTTTTGATTTTGTTTTTTAGAAATATTTTGATGTATTTTTTGCTCAGACAAGGCAAAATTGACGCGAATAGCCATAGCTATTTAAGAAAATTTTGCAGCAGTATGAGTGAAAAAGACGCAAAATAGACTAAATGGATAAATTCCAAACAGTCTCTAACCTGTTTAATTCATGCGTTTAGTTTGATGCAGATGCAAGACGTCGGAACCTGCAGACATAGTTTTCTATTTCAAAGGTTTCGCAACGCAGCAGATGCATTAAAATAAACGCACTTGTGAAAAATATTTTTTATGAAATGTTATAATATACGATTTGAGATTATCACTTTACCAATTTAAAAATATTTTTCATGAATAAAACAGGCTAAATGGTTCCATATTCTAAGGAATTGCCGTGATTTTCGCATTTACTCACATTTATACCTGCCGTATTTTTGAAAGGTATAATTTAAATGATCTGACACATGAAGAAATTTATGAAGTATTTTTTGATTGTTTTAGCAGCAGTTGTGTTGATTGTTTTTGCAGCAGTTGCTTATGTTTCGTTTGCCCTTCCCAATGTTGGAGATGCTCCCGATATGGAAGTAACCATAACACCCCAAAAGGCAAAGCGGGGCAGATATTTGGCTTACAATGTGATGATGTGTGCCGATTGCCATTCCGAACGCGATTTTTCCATTTTCTCCGGCCCGCCAACTCCCGGAACCGAATTTGCCGGAGGTGATGTTTTCGATCACGCCGTGGGAGCCCCCGGCAGGTTTACGTCTTCCAATATTACACCTTACGGAGTTGGCGACTGGACCGACGGAGAACTGTTTCGCCTCATTACAACCGGGGTTAAACGCGACGGCAACCCGATTTTCCCGGTAATGCCTTACCACAAATTCGGTCAGCTGGACAGGGAAGATATTGAAGCAGTTATTGCATATCTCCGGACGCTGGAGCCCGTTGAAACCGATCATCCTGAATCCCAACCCGATTTCCCGGTAAATTTCATCATGCGTACCATGCCTAAAAAAGCACAATTAACTGCAAAACCACCAAAATCTGA
>JBNJGR010000015.1:0-25578 GCA_051747885.1 Bacteroidota bacterium
GGGCAGGAAAGTTTTAAAATATTCAAATTCGTTTTCAATGCCGGGAATGGGTTCTTCAGTCATCAAAAAGTTACGTTGGTATTCCTGAGCATAATTAATTGATTTCCGCGTTTCGCGTTCGTTGTAAGCTTTTTCAATCTGATTTAAAAGCGCACTTTTTTGCCTTTCCAGTTCCGACTCGGTAAAACCGAATTGTTTCACCCGTTCATTTTCAAGCAGAACGGCTTTCAAACCCTCTTCAATTTTGCCGTTGTTACAAACGGCTGCCGACTGGTAAACACTTTTGGGGCCAAACAATTCGGTAAAATTTGACTGCCCGACAATAAAAGGCGGCTCAGCTTCTTGTGTTTTTTCCGACAACCTGGTATTTATCATTGTATTGTACAGGCTGTGCAAAATTGATTTCCGGTAATCGCCAACTGTTTTGGCTTTTTCAAGCGGGTGCTTGTGGAAAACATAAGCCACCGGATATTGCGCTTCTTTGTCGGTGGTGATGGAAACGAGTGTTTCCTCGTGGTCGGGAATATCAAAAATTTCTTTCGTACGCGGATTTTCGGGTGCCGGGATTTGCGAAAATTTTTCTTTTACCTGTTCCACCATTTCTTCCTGATCAAAATCACCCACAACAATAACGGCCTGTAAATCGGGGCGGTACCAGTCATCGCGGAAACGGCGCAGTTTTTCAGGCGGTGCATTTTCAATTATATCAACATCACCGATTGGCAACCGTTCAGCATATTTTGAATCGTGCAGAAAAACAGGCAGCCATTCCTGTTGCATCCTGAAGTTGGCATTTCGTCCGCCACGCTCTTCTTCCAAAATAATACCGCGTTCGTTGTCAATTTCTTCATTTGAATCAGTAATCTGATTGGCCCAGTCGTAAAGCACCTGCAGCCCTTTTTCCATATAAAGTGTAGAATCGAGCGGAACTTTCAGCATATACACGGTTTCGTCGAAACTGGTATAGGCGTTAATTTCAGGTCCGAATTCCATCCCGATGGACTCGAAGTAATTGATCAACTCATGCTTCGGGAAATTTTTAGTGCCGTTAAAGGCCATGTGTTCGGCAAAGTGTGCCAACCCTTTCTGGTCGTCATCTTCGTCAACCGATCCGGCTTTCACAATCAGCATCAGTTCGGCGCGGTTTTGCGGGTTTTCGTTTGCCCGAACATAATAAGTCATTCCATTCTCCAAAACTCCCTTCGAAACTTTCGGGTCGAGCGGAATAGGATCCTTTAAATCAATATTTTGCTGCGCACTTAACAATAGTGTGCTAAAAAGGAATAAAACAATCAGTAAGTTCTTCATGGTATTAACATTTATTTTTACAGAAATGTGTATCTGAAATATCATTTACATTACAACAATTTATTTAAACAGAGGTTGAACAGCATGTGCAAATGCATCTTTTTCGTTTGAAGGAATAATTATAAACCTGTCTTTGATGTTGGCTGGTGCGTTTTCGGTAAGGAAGGAATATGCAGTAAAGTTGAGCAAATCCAAATCGTTGTAGTCATTTCCAATCCCACAGGTTTGTCCGGGCTGAATTCCCAGCGTTTTACAAACATGATTCACGCCGTGCCCTTTTGAAACATCTTTATGAAAAACTTCCAGCCAAATGTACCCCTCGGTAACCGGTGAAGAGGAACGAATAACCCTGATTTCGCTGCATTGCGCTTCAACTTCCTGTTTCAGTGTAGCAAAATTTCTTTCATCTTCAGGAATAATTAAAAGAAACTGGCACAATCCTTCGTCCAGTTCGCCATTTTGGGTCAGTTCCGTTGCCGAAGAGTTGTGAAATGAAAGATATTTGTTAAACTCGGGGCATTCCTCTTTCCCGTAGCGGAACCACAAATTGTGGTTTTGAGGTGCCGGGGCAAAAGCATAAAAATTATAATCACGTTGAATGAAATGGCTGACCAGCCGTTTGGTTGAGGCGGGAGTAATGTTCAGGTTAAAAAGATGTTTTTTATCGCTCCATTTATAAACGCCTGCACCCGATGAAAAAACGATATAATCAAACGGGACATCGGGGGCAATCACTTCTTCCACTTTTTTCAGGTTGCGGCCGGTAGCTGCCACACGAATTACGCCCTGTTCGCCAAGTTTATGCAACGCTTCCAGGTTGCCGGCGCTAATACTCCGGTCATTTTTTAAAAACGTACCGTCGAGGTCGGTGGCTACAAGTTTTATATTTTCACTTTTCATTAGGAGTCAAAAATAGTGAATTTTAAAGATTCTCAAGTCTAAACTGATAATGTGAAATATAATTACGAAAGGTTATCTTTCTGCTGAATTTTAAGATTTGCTTTAACTGCTGATAAAATAAACAGAAACCTGCATTGTTTCTGAAAAAGTGCTATTTTTGCGCCACAAAATAAGAAGTTCATTAAAGCATGATTAGCAGAAGGATTATCCGTACCAAAGTATTGCAGGTTTTGTACGCTTACTATTCCTCACCGGGAAAAACGCTCTCCAACACCGAAAAGGAGCTTTTTTTCTGTATTGGAAAGACTTACGATTTATACCATTATTTGCTGGCACTGGTAATTGACATTGCCGATTATGCCGAGGAACGAATCGAAATAAGAAGGAACAAACACCAACCTACCGAAGAAGACCTTCATCCAAATACCAAGTTTATAAGCAATGAAGTTATTGACCAACTGCGGCAAAACAGGCAGTTGAATGCTTATCTCAACCAGGAAAAACTGAACTGGGCGAATAATCCTGAACTAGTTAAAGATTTGTATTTATTCCTGATTGAGTCGGATTTTTACAAAGCATACATGGCCGATAAAAACCGTTCTTTTTTAGACGACCGGAAATTTGTCGATAAAATTTTCAACAAAATAATTCTGATTACCGAAGATTTGTATGATGCGCTTGAAGAAAAAAGCATTTACTGGAACGACGATGTTGAATTTGTTGTATCCATGATTTCAAAAACCCTGAAAAAATTCAATCCCCGCTCTGGTTCCGATCTGCCGCTTTTACCGTTGTTTAAAGACCAGGATGACCGTGATTTTGCAAAAGATTTATTACGCAAAGCTGTTATCAACCACGACGAATTAAGAGCACTTATCAAAGAGCACTCGCGCAACTGGGATTTAGACCGGATTGCATTTATGGATATTCTCATCATGCAGCTGGCTTTATCTGAATTTTTGTATTTCCCGTCGATACCCACCAAGGTTTCGCTCAACGAGTACATCGAACTTTCGAAATATTACAGCACCGATAAAAGCAGAAATTTCATAAACGGTATTTTGGACAAAACGCTGAAAGACCTGAAAAATAGCGGAAAAATCAACAAAGCGGGCCGCGGCCTCATCGGGGAGTAGCAATGAAACGCCCTGCTTTTTTAATCAATTACCGTTGAGGCAAATACTGAAAAACCAAAACAATTGGCTATTTTTGCCAATGTGAACAATAAAATGAATTTTGAAAATTAAAAATCTGATAAAATGATGAATGTTATTCTAATGATGCAGCCTGAAGGTCAGGATGCTAACCCACTAATGAGTTTTTTACCGTTGTTATTAATAGTTGTTGTTTTTTACTTTTTTATGATCCGCCCACAAATGAAGCGGCAAAAAGAAGTACGGAAATTCAGGGAAAGCCTTGCTAAAAACGACAAAGTAGTTACTACCGGCGGAATTTACGGAAGGGTTATTGAAGTAAAAGAAGCCACTGTTATACTTGAAATTGCCAAAGATGTGCAAATTAAAGTTGACAAAAACGGTATTGTAAAAGATTTAAGCGACGCGCAACCACAGCGCTAATAAGTAATTTTGAAAGCATGAAAAAGGTTGGCAGTTTAACTGCCAACCTTTTTCATGCTTTTTAAGCGAACTTTCATCAGGTTCTCATTTTCCTCCTTGCACCTCAGAAAAAATGGCCAAAGATCAGCGGGGCTTTACACATTAAAACGGAAGTGCATAATATCGCCGTCTTTCACCACGTATTCCTTTCCTTCCACGGCAATTTTACCGGCATCGCGGCAGGCGTGCTCCGAACCTAACCGCACATAGTCATCGTACCTGATAACTTCGGCACGAATAAATCCTTTTTCAAAATCAGAATGAATAATACCCGCTGCCTGTGGTGCTTTGGTACCTTCGGTAAAAGTCCATGCACGGCTTTCATCCGGGCCGGTAGTGAAAAAAGTATGCAGGTTCAGTAACTTGTATGCCGAATGAATGAGCTTGTTAACACCAGGCTCTTCCAACCCCAGTTCTTCCAGAAAGAGCTGTTTCTCTTCATAATCTTCCAACTCGGCAATATCCGATTCAGTAGCAGCCGCAATAACCAAAAGTTCAGCATTTTCATCTTTAATGGCTTCCTTAACTGCTTCAACGTGTTTGTTGCCCGTTTTTGCTGAGGCTTCATCAACATTGCAGGCATACAATACCGGTTTGTTGGTAAGCAGAAAAAACTCTTTTGCAATTTTTGCCTCCTCGCTTGTTAATTCCAACGTACGCGCCGACTGCCCCTGTTCCAAAACAGCGATATAACGCTTAGCCAACTCCACCATTTTTTTGGTTTTCAAATCGTTGGTGTGTTTGGCCTGCTTTTCAAATTTTTCCAACCGGCTTTCAAGTGTTTCCAAATCTTTTAGCTGAAGCTCGGTGTCGATAACTTCCTTATCGCGCACCGGGTTTACAGAACCGTCAACATGAGTAATGTTATCGTTCTCAAAACACCGAAGCACGTGTATGATGGCATCTGTTTCGCGAATATTTGCCAAAAACTGATTTCCCAAACCTTCGCCTTTGCTGGCCCCTTTTACCAGGCCGGCAATATCCAGAATTTCAACTGTGGTGGGCACAACCTTTTTGGGCTTGTCAATTTCGGACAGTTTAATCAGGCGTTCATCGGGTACTGTAATTACACCCATGTTGGGCTCAATGGTACAAAAAGGAAAATTAGCCGACTGTGCTTTTGCACTCGACAAACAGTTAAACAAAGTGGATTTACCAACATTGGGCAATCCTACTATTCCACATTTCAATGCCATTTTTATCTTTTAAAATTTGCGGTGCAAAGGTAATCTATTCTTCATTTCTGTTTTCAATAAAATGTAAAATCTTCATTAACAGTTCAGCATATTAAATCTTATAATTTATTTACAGTTGAAATTCATTTCTTAAACAACCAATTTGTACATTTGCCTAAACTTTATAAAACCATGATTTTAAAAAATATATCGGTTGATTGCGTCATCTTCGGATTTCAAAATAATAAGCTAAAAGTTCTGCTGTGGCAGGCCGAACCCGAGCTCCTTGAAAACTTCCTTACAACAGAAGAAGAGTATGAGCAAATAAAAATTTTATTTAAAAAAAATCCGGCGCTGGATTCAGATAATTACTGGGGGCTCATTGGAACGCACCTTCCACTTGAAGAAGATTTGGACGGCTACGCAAAAAAAATACTGCAAACAACTACCGGCCTCGACGATGTTTACCTGAAACAGGTGAAAACGTTTGGTTCACTTGAAAGAGTACCGCATTACAGGGTGCTCACCGTTGCTTACTATTCATTAATCAACCCCGATTATCACGATTTAAAATTGTCGCCCCTGGCAAGGGCTGTTAAATGGTTCGACATTGACCAACTGCCAAATGTAATTTTTGATGTGAAGGAAATAATTGATGCAGCATTAAAAAAATTAAGGGAAGAAGCTCAATATCACCCGGTTGGATTTCACCTGCTTCCCGAAAAATTCACACTTACTCAACTTCAAACCCTGTATGAGGTTATTTTAGGCGAAAAACTCGACACACGTAACTTCCGAAAAAAAATACAAAATATGGAGTTATTAATTGACACCAAAGAAAAACAGCAAAACGTTGCCCACAGGGCAGCAAAACTTTATACATTCGATATAGACGTTTATCATAAACTGGTGGAAGAGGGTCTTAATTTCAAAATTTAAGCAGCTTAAACCTTTCAACAAATATTTGGTCATACAAAACAAAACCATTAATTTTTCAGAACTGATTTCTGGTTGAAAACAAATTATTTACTGTAATATTTTCGAATGAAAAGTGAAGACAGTGCACTCATTGCCGAATTGAAAGATGACACTCAGCGTGATCTTGCATTTCATAAACTGGTAAAAAAATACCAGGAACGTTTGTACTGGCACATCCGCAAAATGATACTGAACCACGACGACACCGACGACATTCTTCAAAATACATTTATAAAAGTCTGGAAAAGCATCGATAATTTCAGGGAAGAATCGAGCCTGTTTACCTGGCTTTACCGCATAGCCACCAACGAAACAATCACATTTATCAATTCAAAAAAGCGCAGAACTATGCTGCCGCTGAACGATGCCTCCGACTATTTAAGAGACAACTTAATTTCTGACCCCTATTTTGAAGGTGACAAAATTCAGATGAAGCTTCAGGAAGCTATATTATTATTGCCCGATAAACAACGGTTGGTTTTTAATATGAAATATTTTGATGAAATAAAATACGAGGAGATGTCTCAAATTCTGGACACATCGGTGGGAGCCCTAAAAGCTTCGTACCACCATGCGGCCAAAAAAATTGAAGAATATTTAAGGAATACTGACTAATGCTATTTTAAACTATTTACTGAAAGAGAAGTCAAATAAAACAAAACGGAAGAAATGAACGAGCTTAAAAAAGTTGCACCGAAATTATCTGAAATAAAAAAGGAACACCCTTTTCGTGTTCCCGACAATTATTTCGACGATTTTTCCAGCCGGCTTCACACCAGGCTGGAAACGGAAAAAAAGGTTCTTTCGAAACCCAAAAGCCGAATAATCAGGTTGCTTAAACCAGCTCTAGGACTGGCAGCCAGTTTTATACTGGTATTTTTACTGGTTTACTGGCCAATTAAATCGTTTTTGCCCAACTATCTGGCCAAAAGCAATACCGCTATTGAAACGGTAATTACTGAAGAAGACACCTATCTTTCTATACTGGAAAAAATAGATGAAAATTCATTTTTTGCCTTACTTACCGAATCTTCAGATGAAGAAGTAAATGATTTTAACGACGAAGAATTGTTGAGTTACGTAAGTTCCAATTTTACGGAATACGAAATTTATTTAGAAACTGATAATAAATAATAAAATGAAACGAATAATAGCTTTTACAATTATTTTGGTTGTTACGGCAACATCAGCACTAAAAGCCCAGGACAAAGATAAAAAACACGAAAACAGGTGGGAAAAATTCCGTGCTGAAAAAATTTCATTTCTCACATCGCGATTGGAGCTTACACCAGATGAAGCTCAAAAATTCTGGCCTGTGTATAACCAACTTGAAAAAGAGAGATGGGAAGCGCAAAAACACCGGCGCGATCTTGAAGAAAAGGTACTCGATGCGGAAGAATCAATGTCGGATAGAGAAATTAAACAACTTACACGTGATTTTGCAGGCAGCCTGCAAAAAGAAGCCGACCTTTTAGTTGACTACAACGAAAAATTCCTCCAAATTTTATCTCCCGGCAAAGTACTGGCACTCTACAAAGCTGAAAATGAATTCAGGATACATATGATAAAAAGATTCAGAGACCGCAGGAAAAACGGTGACTAAGTTTTTCACCTGAATAAGAAATAAGAGGGATTAATCCCGACTTTAAATGAATCTATCACATCATTCGATTGCGAATATCGGTAAATAATGGCATCCTGCGAATAATCGATGGCATCGGCTACATAAATTTCATTATTATCAGGATCAACTGCCAGGTTATAAAACAGCTTGTTACCGGCCGGAATAAATACTGAATCGGGCAAATACCTTTCGTCAACAGCCATTTTATAAATACCATTCAAAATATAAAAAAGTGTATCTTTTGATGCATTGATTTCCAGTGATGCCGGCTGAGATGCTGCCGGAAACCGGTAAATCTGTTCAATAGTAAAGGTTTCCGGGTCGATGCGGGTTAACGCCGGCAAAAGTTCTTTTTCGCCTGTATTTTCGTACACTCCTTCCGAAAGCACCCAAATCTTACCATTTTTGTCCGCCTCCAAATCTTTGGGCTGAAACGGCACTTTTATTTTTCCCATTAATTCATCCTTTTCGGTGTCGATGATAAGAACATACTCATCATCAGCCCAGGAAGAAGCAAATACATATTTACCAATCTGAACCATCTGTTCGGAATTATGATCGCCAAGTTTAATTTCGCTGGCAACCTCGAGGGTGGCAGGATTGAAAATAGTTATTGAGTTCGCGTAAAGGTCAGAAATATAGGCCTTTTCTTCCGAAACAAAATGAATGTGACGCGGCGAAGTCATCCCGGAAACGGCGCCTAAATACTCCACAGTTTCAGAATCTGCCACATAAATTTTCCCCGAATTATTTACCACAATAAATAATGAATCGCCAAACAGTGCGAGCGATTGCACCACATCGCCCAGCGGGGCATTGTTTCGGGCATAAAAAAGCTGATTGGTAACGGTTTTCTTTGGGGGATTATAAAAAGAAAGCGCAGCATTTCCGTACATGAAATTTCCTTCACTCGCAATAAAAACGCCGTTTTGTGTATCCAAATCAAAAAATACCGTTTCCACAGGTTCTTCCGAACACCCCGCAATTAGTAAAACAAGTAATGCTATTTTGAATAATTTCTTCATAATCAGTTTTTGTAATTAATCGCTACCGAAAAACGGTAAAAACGCCCGGGCATGGGGCGCCATAAAATACTTTGGTAATTCTCGTCAAGTAAATTTTCAACCGTAAATTTCAAATTCACAGCATAGTTTCCAAAATCGGATTTTCGACCAATGGAAACTTTATTGAGCCAGTACGGATTTAAAACACGTTCGAATTCCGATTCCTGGTTACTTGATTTTGTAAACCGTTTTCCCACATAGTTTAAAGAATAATTAATCGCAAATTTTTTCCAGGAGGTGTTGAAATGAAAATTCCCTTTGTGTTTGGGAATGTAAATCAATTGTTTCCCACGCGACTGATCGACAGAACTGACAGCATCGAGGTTTGATGTCCGGGTAAAAGAATAATTGCCACCAGTCAGGAAACGGAAACTTTTCCAGTCGAATTCAGAAGAAAAAGAATATTCAATTCCGCGCGAAAAAACATTTTTCACATTTTGTGCTTCCCAGTACCAGGCGCCGCTAGAAGCAGGTTGCCAGGAAATCCAGTTTTCAACTTTCGAAGCAAATCCGGTAACTTCATTTTTAAATGTCATTTTCCCCAACTGGAAATCGCCCGACAAAGAAACATCGCCAGTAATACCGTCTTCCGGCCGCAAATCAGGGTTTCCACCAGGAATCCAGTACAAATCGTTCAGGGTAGGTTTGTGGTAATTTCGGGCAATATTCGACAGCAGAACAACCGGAATCCGGGCGAATGGCTGCCATTCCAATCCGGCAGCCGGAATGAGCGGAACAATGCTTTTATCGAACGACTCGGAGCGAAGCAACAGAAAGGCAGCAAAACTGTCGGACGGTTTAAAGTTGGCTTTCATGAGCAGACTGGTCTCCAACCGATTTTTCTGGTATCCACTTTCATCAAGCAGGTTGCTGGTTTTAACCCGGTGCAGATTGGCATCAAAACTCAGGGTGGCGAATACAACTTCATTCAATCTTTTAAAAAAGCGAAAATGGTTCAGAAAACTGGTTTCGCTGCTTTCCGAATTTTCGTTCACAAAATTAAACTGTGGTGTGGCTCGGAAATATTCAAGACGGTTTGAACTCACTCCACTAAAAATGCGCGTATTCCAACCATCGCTGTATTTTTTCCATTCCAATTGCGCCCGCAGTTGCTGGTCGTTTTGAAATTCGTCGCGGGTGCTTCCTTCGTATGACATCAGTTGCGGCAAATTCCGGTGACTTTCCTGGTACCAAAAACGCAGCGAAAAAATTTCGTTCTCATTACGTCGCAAATAAAACTCCTGCAATACCCCGGCCTTCCGGAAATCGGCATTTTCAAGCGTATCTTTTCGGTGTGGTATAACTCCTGAATTGAAAAAAGGAAAGTCGTTCTCCGATGCTTCGTAAAAAAGCCGGGTGTTCGATTTAAAATTTTCAGAGCCCGCCATCAACTTAAAAAATGTTTTCCGGGTCTGAAAAGAAGCAAGTTCTACTAAACCCGACACGCTAAACCGCGTTGACCAATCGGGATTATTTTCGAGATGAATGCTCCCTCCCAGCCCGCCGCTGCCCTCTGAGAGCGAGCTGCCGCCATGAAGCAAGTACAAATCATCGGTAAAAAATACCGGCAGTAACGACAAGTCGGCCAGCCCGCGCATCGGGGAATTCAGGTTCATGCCATTCCACAATATTTGGGTGTGCGTGGCGGCAGTTCCCCTGAAGCTGGCCGTTGCCGAAGAACCTTGTCCGTACGATTTTATAAAAACGGGCGAAAATCCTGAAATCAGTTCAGAAAGATCGGCCGCTACTGATGACGCCATGGCCAATGAACCGGGGCGGGTAATTTTTAACCCGGCTTCTTCAATTTTCTTTTTGGCAAGCACTTTAACCTCTTCAATCTGGACAGTATCGGAAAAGCTTTGTCCATGCAAAAAAAGAACAGGCAACAGAAACAACAACAGCATTATACTTTTCAGTGGGTTCATTTTTTAATGATTTTGTGGGTTTCTGTTCCGTGGAGGTGGGTAACAATCAGGTAATAAATTCCGGGGTGAAATGAAGAAAAATCTACTTTTGCCGGGAACGTAGAAATTTCGTTATTAAAGAGTAACCGGCCGGTTGAAGAAAACAGTTCAATCTTGGATTGGGAAATTTCAGTTCCTCCAATTGTAAGTTCATTTTCAACCGGGTTAGGATAAACCTGAATATTTCGAAAAATTTCATGAATGCCCGTGATTGTTTCTTTGGCAATGAACACCGCGTTATTTCCCGATGAAACAGTTAACGGCGGATCGGTATCAATGGTGAAAACTGCTTTTCCGTTTTCATCGGTAAAAAAATAGTCCCCTGCAAAAACCTGCTCATTTTTAACCGGAACAAAGCCGGATTCAGTAATTTCCCCATCAGAAAAGATACAGGTGGTTTGTTCGAGGAGGATTTCAACTTCATCATTTCTTTTTGCGGAATCTGTATTGGTCAGCAACCTGGAATAGTTCCACGGTTGTGTAATATTAGAAAGATGGTACAAATCGAGCGTATCGCCATCCGAAATTTCAATTTCATTGAAACTGTTCAAAAACTGGTTCCGGTTGAGGCGGGCAATCCATCCCCTGGCAAAACTTTCGGGATCGGCTTTTCCGCCCCAGCCGTAAGAAAAAATCCCGTCGGTTTCCACAGAATATAAATACAGCTTCCCTCCGGAAGCCTCATCATCCCTGAAATTATAATCAACCCCGGCTTTTGATAAACCGGCGACCATTGCATGGGCCAGTGTTAAGCGGGTCAGGTCTGAATAATTCAACTGTGGGTCTTCAATAACATTCTCTAAATCAACATTTCCAACCTCAATCCATTGAAATGGGAACAAGTTTTCATCCTCATTTTTCAGGCTGAAATACAGATTAATTTTTTCATCTTCTGAAAGCACTTCCACATTCATCTCTGTCTGCAGGTCAAATTCTTCCAACTTACAAATAACATTCATTTGCCCCGGCTGAATGGCCTTAAACCAGTAGCGTTCACCGTGCTGAACTACTTTTCCCAAACCGGGACGGGACGAAGAAAATAGCACCGGGATATTTAATTTTTCACTTTCATTATCGAAAACAGTGGCTTCCAGCCGAACCGAATCACCCGGGTAAAGGGCTGAAAAATCGGTAAAAATTTGAATAGAATCAGGCTCAACAACCTTAATATTAATTTGCCGGACCTCATCCTTTGCAGAAATCGAAATTTGTGTTTCTCCTATGCTTTGTGCCGTTAATTTTCCTGAATTATCTATCGATGCTACCAACTCATCCTGTGAGGAAAAAGAAATATCAGTTTCTTTTTTTTTGCCCTGCTCAAAATAAACTGCTTCAAGCAATGCAGAATCACCAGCAACCAATTTTTTTGGGGTTGGAAAAACAACCAACAGCTTCTCCTTACCGCTAATTTCCGGGGCTGGCGCCACATCGGCAAGCCATGAAACATCGGTGGAAATTTCACCCAAATGGTCCGCGTTGGCCAAAGTTCCCGTAACAATTTTCACAAAATGAATTGAATCGAGATGCACGTAATTCTTATTTTCATCAACGGCCCATGAAATGTCGATGGGATCTCCTCCGGCACCTTCAATTTCAGTTGTGTACGGATTATCGGGCACTGTCGTATCGATTCCTTTTACCCACGGTCGATTATCGGCATAACCAAAAGCCAACGCTTCCGTTTTAATTTCCTGCTGCGTACTGTCAATGAAAGGGTACAACATTGTTCCTTCAAAAGTCACTGAGTCCTTGGGGTAGTCAGGGAAAAATTCATTCGCCGGATAATATTCCTGAAGGTTAAAACTGTTTGCAAAAATACATCCGCTTTCGCCTGAATTATTTTTCCAGAAAATATCTCTTGTGTCGGTTTTAAAATAAGTCACCGAGAAATTTTTCGTGGTTTGAGAATGATAATGCTGGCTTCCGGCAATTTCAAACCAGGTGTCGTCGGGTTTTCCATTTTTGTTTTCATCCTGCATTACCCAAACAACCCCGGGTTCAGAAGAACCGGAAAAAGCATTTCCGAACACAGTAAAATCAACGCAATAGGGATTATCCGGATCATTCAGGCAGGCCTCGTTGAATTTAAGTATTACGTAACCTCCAAAGCTACCGAGAGAAACAAGTTTGTCGGGGTCGGCAGCCATTTGTTCAGCAGCTGCCGGTGTTCCCAGCGAACTGATATTGATGTGCTGGCCGGGAGCCGGTTTGTAATCCCAAATTTCAAACCCGCTGTTTTGCGGGAATCCCAAAAAAGGAATTGCCCCCCATACGAAAAGTAGTAGTAATTTATTCATTCCCCTTTGTTTTAGTAAAACGGGGAAATAAAACTTCAGGTGTTTAAACCGTCGCTTTTATTCCCGAAAGCATTATAAAAAATGGCAGGTCTTCTGGCTTATTTTCTATTGGCAGCGCCTTCCCGTTTTATCCTCCGAAGCTTTAACAAAGGAGGAATATATCCTTCTTTTATCAAGGACACCCGCCTTCGCTAAAGCTATGGCGGGTAATAGTGGCAAAAAATGCTGTCAGTTCTGAAAATTTACAGCTGCGGGTACAGCTCCGGTTTTGCACCGGATTCCCTTTTTAGTTCACCATTTTTCTTTTCATCACAAAATTAATAATCGTGGCATAAATTCCTCACACCAGATATTTTCCGGATGAAAATTTAATAGGAATTTATTCCACGGCACGCAACCAGGCTTCGGCCATAAGCTGAGCTCCCGGCATAGCAGGATGAACGCCATCTCCGGTCCAGTAGGTTGCAGGTGCGTGTTTCACCGCTTCGTCGAAAACCTTTTGAAAAGGCACCCAAATTGTGTTGAATTCATCAGCCAGTTTTTTGGCAGCAGCCTGATATTTTTTCATGGGCGCTACCCAGGTTTCATCAACAGCAGATGTATTAAGCACGTAAAAAGGTTCGCAAATAACGAGTTCTACGTTGGGTAAATTATCTTTAGTTCGTTTCAGTAATTCACGGTAATCATTTTCATAAACTTCAACAGTACCTTCGTAATGTCCGTTCCGTTTATGCCAGTAATCGTTCACCCCAATTAAAATACTTAACACGTCAGGGTTGAGGTCCAGACAATCTTTCGTCCAGCGTTCGTCCAGCTGATAAACTTTGTTTCCGCTGATTCCGCGATTATAAATTGCAAGGTTTTTTTCCGGAAGGGCATTTAATAATGCCGACGCAGCCAAAAAAGCATACCCCGAACCGAAGGAAGCCGGATTGTTGGGTAATTCTTTTACTTTTTCTCTTCCGGCATCGGTAATGGAATCGCCCTGAAAAAGCACTGTATCAGCCCTGCTGAACATTGAATATTTATCACTGCTTTTTGCAGGAGCTATACTTGCACTAACTATTGAGGGAATACTTGCCAGGGCTGCAGCTCCGGCAGCTGATTTGGCAAAAAATTTTCTTCTTGAAAGGTTCATTTGAATTGTTTTTGTTTGCAAAAGCTAAAGTAATAATAAAAGCACATTTAACCCACAAACAATACAATTGAATTTAAGCTGAAGAATAATCAATAATTAAAAAGGCAAATCATTAGAGTCTGAATCATCAGCCGGTTCCGGTGGAATATCTTCGGGCCTGAATTCAGGCGGAGGTTCAGGTAAATTTTCCTCACCCTGTTTTTTCTCTAATTTCCAGGCATTGATATTGTGATACCATTTGCCGTTAAACTCCCTCGATTCGAGGTTAAATGAAACATCTACCTCATCGCCAACTGAAAAGTCATTTAACAACGATGATTTATCGTTAAAAAGGGTAAAGCAAACTTTCCGTGGAAACTGGTCATTGGTTTCAACCACAAACTCTTGTTTTTGCCATTCTTTGCCTGCACGGCTAACTCCCGATTCGGGTTTAAGTATCTGTTGTATTTTTCCGGTAACCTGTAAACTCATACGGCAAAAATAAAAAAGAAACCCTTTGCAGGAAAACTTGCAAAGGGTATTTTATAAAAAAAAATGTTTTACTCCTGTTATTGCATTTGCTGTTGCATCTGTTGTTGCATCTGCTGCTGCATTTGCTGCTGCTGTTGATGTTGCTGTATTTGCTCTTCATCCAGTATTTCGAGCAGTTCAACCTCAAATATGAGCGTGGTGTTCGGACCAATGTCATTACCTGCTCCGCGTTCGCCATAGGCCAGATCAGAAGGAAGATAAATTTTCCATTTTGAACCTACCGGCATCAGCTGCAAAGCTTCTGTCCATCCGGGAATTACCTGATTTACACCAAATACCGCCGGCTCGCCGCGTTCAACTGAACTGTCGAAAACCGTTCCATCAATAAGTGTTCCGTGGTAGTGTACCCTTACCCTGTCGGTAGCCGCGGGTTTCGGTCCATCTCCTTCTTCGATTACTTCGTACTGCAATCCGCTTTCAGTTACACTAATATCGTCTCTACCCCTGTTTTCTTCCAGAAAAGCATTTCCTTCTTCAAGGTTTGCCTGTCCTTGTCTTTCACCGGCAGCTGTAAAAAAGTTTCTTACAATCTCATCGGCTTCTTCGGGGGTCATTTCCAACTCCTGATCGAGTGCAGCCTGAGCAAAACCAGAAACCATGGCTTCCATGTTCAAGTCGCTGCCTCCGGGTGCATTTCCCACCTGTTCTTTATTGTTATTTCCAACTAAAATTCCAATAGCATAGCCTGCTGAGTCGGCTTGTGTTTCAAGTTTTACATCACTAACTCCGCCATTCTGTTGGCAACTCATACCAACAATTACCAACACAACTGCTGATAAATAAATAATACTGTTCCTCATAACTAAATTATATTTAAACGATTTCTAATAATTCAACATCGAAAACCAGGGTTGAATTCGGGCCAATTACGCCGCCTGCTCCTTGCTCTCCGTAAGCCAGCTCTGGTGGTACAAAAAGGCGCCATTTTGAGCCTTCGGGCATCATCTGCAAGGCTTCAACCCAACCGGGGATAACTGCATTTACAGGAAAAACAGCCGGCTCGCCACGTTCAATTGAACTGTCGAAAACGGTGCCGTCAATCAGTGTACCGTGGTAATGACATTTTACCTCGTTATCACCCGAAGGTAATTCACCATCTCCTTCCTCAAGAACTTTGTACTGCAATCCGCTGGGTAGTTCGTTAACACCAGATTCCGACTTATTCTCAGCCAGAAATTTCAATCCTTCTTCCAGGTTATTTTTGGCCTCTCCCTGGTTGGCTTTCTGCATAAATTCTTCTAAAATTTTGTTTGCTTCTTCTGGCATCATTTTTGGCATTTCGCCTGTAAATGTATCGTTTATAGCCTGAAGGAACAAATCAGGATTAATTTTTTTTACACCCGATCGAATAAGGTTGGAGGCAACACTCATGCCCAACGCGTAACTAAACCGATCGAGTTCTCCTGTTAATTTCTTTTCTGTCATTTTACTATTTTTCTCGGTTCGAGTGGACGAAGATAATTCAATTTTTTGGCAATGAAAGGCATGAGTCCACTTTTATTCCTCGGAGCATTTCTTTTTTCCCGGGCGGACCGGGCAATCGTTCCATGCTGAAACCTGCGGCTGACAGGTCTCTCCTAACCTGCCCCTTTGCACTGTAGGTAACAAAAATTCCCTGGCGCGCCGTGATTTGATTCAAACGTTCAAAAATTTCAGGAACCCACATTTCGGGTTGTTTGTCGGGACCAAATGCGTCAAAATAAACGACATTAGCCGGTTGTTCAACGTTCGGCATATCCTTTGTAATATCTGCCTTCATTTTAACAAGTTGGAAACATTCAGAAATTTGCACCTTCTCTTCCCATTTGCAGGCATGAATCTTTTTAAACATTTCGTCAGCTTCTTCTGAGATAAGTGCACCATAACCAAGTTGTTCTATCAACTCCTTTTCAACAGGATATTTTTCAACTGTGTAATAAATGGTACGCCGTTTTTGTTTTTGAGCCCAAACGGCTGTAAGTAAACAATTTAGTCCGGTTCCAAAACCCACCTCAAAAATAACCGGCTCACTCGCAGGATGATGTAAAAATCCCATTTTAACAAATACATATTCCGACTCGGTTATTGCACCATTTAGTGAGTGGTATTGTTCATCCATTCCAGGAAGATATATTGTTGATGAACCATCGGCAGTTTTTTTAATTTGATATTGCATTACTTAACGTTGGTAAAACTTCAGGAAATAAATCTAAAATTATATTTTTACCGGGCAAAATTTTAATTGGCTATGTTAATACGGCTCTTTAATGAAAATCCGAACCCGCGTGATGTACGTAAAGTTGCAGAGGTTTTACGCGATGGCGGAATTATTATTTATCCAACCGATACGGTTTACGGATTGGGCTGTGACATAACCAATGCCAAAGCCGTTGAGAAAGTGGCCCGTTTTAAAGGACTTAAAATTGAAAAATCCAATTTCTCATTCATTTGCAGCGATTTAAGTCACTTGTCGGATTATTCGCGCCCCATTTCCAATTCAGTTTTTAAACTCATCAAAAAAAATCTGCCGGGTCCTTTTACATTTATTCTTGAAGCCAATAACAACGTACCAAAATATTTTAAGGGGAAGAAAAAAACCGTGGGCATCCGCATTCCCGATAACAATATTATCCGTGACATAATTCTTGAACTGGGAAATCCCATTCTTTCCACTTCTATTCGCGATGAAGATGAAATTCGGGAATATACCACCGATCCGGAATTGATTTATGAAAAACACAAAGATTTTGCTGACCTTGTAATCGATGGTGGCCCCGGAGAATTAACACCTTCCACAATAGTTGACTGCACCAAAGATGAAATTACAATAATCCGCGAGGGAAAAGGGAAACTTGAATTTTAAATTTACTCCTTCCAGAAAGAAGGAGAAAACAGCACCAAAACTGTAAACAATTCCAAACGGCCAAGCAGCATTAAAAACGATAAAAACCATTTCCCCACCGGCTTAACATGAAGAAAATTTTCTGCGGGCCCCACATTACCTAAACCGGGGCCAATATTTCCCAAACTTGTGGCAACGGCTCCCATTGCTGACTCAATATCGGGCTCCAGAATAGTAAAAATTACAGTACTGGCACCAAAAATTACAAAGTAAAACATAAAAAAAGCCAATACGTTGGTGATAATTTTTGCATCTACTGAGTGGTTATTAAATTTTACCGGGATAATTGCCTGCGGATGTACCATTCTTCGCAGCTCATAATAACTGTTTTTCAGCAGCAAAACAATACGCATTATCTTCATTCCACCACCGGTTGAACCCGCCGAACCTCCAAAAAAGAACAATCCGAAAATGATAAACGTTAAAATGGGTGGCCAGGTTAAATAGTCGGCTGTTGCATAACCGGTAGTTGTAATAATTGAAACGACCTGAAAAAGTGAACTCCGAAATGATTCTTCAACACCTGTTTGGGTAGAAATAAGCAACCCGATAAAAATCACAAGAGTAAATCCCAGAATAAATAAACCATAATATTTAAACTCTTCATCTTTAAAAACATGTTTAAACCTTCCGTTAATAGCCATGTAAGAAAGGGTAAAATTAGTTCCGGCAAAGAACATGAAAGTTACAATAACATAATGAATAAAAGGCGAAGACCAGTGGGCAATACTTGCCTGTTTGGTTGAAAACCCCCCGGTGGCCATTGTCGTAAATGAGTGACAAACTGCATCGAAAATTGACATACCGCCCAACCAAAGCAGCAGCGTTTCAGTAACCGTAAAACCCAGATAAATTACCCACAACGTTTTGGCTGTTTGTCGTATGCGCGGGCTGATTTTATCGGGAGTTGGACCGGGAACTTCCGCCATAAACAGCTGCATACCGCCAATTCCGAAAACCGGTAAAATAGCCAGCGACAAAACGATAATTCCCATACCTCCTAACCATTGGGTAATGCTCCTCCAAAACAAAATACCATGGGGCAGTGATTCAATATCAGCTAAAATTGATGACCCCGTGGTAGTAAAACCAGATATTGTTTCGAAAAAAGCGTTGGTGAAATTGGGAATGGCACCACTGATAATATAGGGCAAACTCCCAAAAAATGAAAATACTATCCACACTGATGAAACTATGATGTAGCCTTCTTTTTTGCCGATATCCTTGTTGGCATTGCGTGTTAAAAAGCCGATAGTTGTTCCAAGGCCAATGGCTATTCCGGAAGAAATTAAAAATGCATTTTGGTCGTATTCACCGTAAATAAGCGAAATAATATAAGCCAGCACCATGGCAATGCCTTCAACAAGAAGCAAAAAACCAAGCAACCGAAAAATGATTTTTAAGTTCATTAATAATTTACTTTCCGGTGAATTTATTTAAAAAATCTCTCTAATTTTTTGATGCCCGCCGGAAGGGTAAAAACAACCACTTTATCGCCTTCTTTAACTATCGAATCGCCATGTACAATAAAAGCATCGTCTCCCCTGATGATCCCTCCAATTTTTGCTTCATCAGGAAAATCAAGATCCTTCACCAGCTTCTGGGTTATTTTTGCACCAGGTTTGGCTATAAATTCAAAAACCTCAGCATCTGAAGCCGTAAGGCATTTAACTTTCGAAATGGCTGCATTTAGCGTAAAACGGTAGATATAACTGGCTGCAATCAGTTTTTTATTTACGATGCTTCCAATATTCATATTTTCAGCCAGCCCCATAAAGGCCAGGTTTTCAACTTCGGCAACCGTTCGCCGTACCCCCAGGGATTTGGCAAGGTGGCAGCCCAAAATATTTGTTTCTGAATTTCCGGTGGTGGCTACCACGGCGTCCATTTTTTCAAGGCCTTCATCTTTAAGCAATTTCAGATCCCGGCAATCGCCGTTAATTACCAGTGCATTGGCATATTTTTCGGCAACCTGCTGGCATTTTTCATGGCTTTCTTCAACCACCTTAATCCGGTACTGGTCGCCCAGCTTCTCAATGGCTTTTTGTGCAATACGACTGCCACCCAGAAACAGAATATTTTTTACCTCAAATGTTTTTTTAGCCGTGAGTTTAAAAACCCGTTGCTGTTCAACACGGGTAGTAATAAAGAATACAATATCGCCGTCCTTAATAAAATCGGTTCCACTTGGTATAATGGTTTCACTTTCGCGATTAATAGCTACCACTAAAATATGCTCATTTTCCTGTGCGAGCTCCTCAAATGTTTTGTTTAATATCGGGGCATCCTGCCTGACTTTAATCCCCAACAACAATAATTTACCATTTGAGAATTCAATTAACTGCCGGGTACCGGTTTGTTTTACCGAGGCCACAATTTCTTTGGCAGCCAGGCTCTCGGGATAAATCAATTCGTTAATTCCTAAATTGTTGAGCTTTGCCCGGTACCTTCCCATCAGGTATTCCGAGTTATTAATACGTGCGATTGTGCGCCCCACACCAAGATACGAAGCCATGGAACAAGCCAGCACATTACGTTCTTCAAACGGGGTAACAGCAATAAAAAGGTCAGCTTTTGCGATTCCTGTATTTTTCAGGTCATGAAAAGAATGCGCCGATCCGGTTACAGTCATCAAATCAACATCGTTACTTACGATTGAAAGCTTTTCAACCGAATCGTCCATTAATACAATGTCATGATCCTCGCTGCTAAGCATTCGGGCCAAATGAGTTCCAACTTCTCCGGCACCAGCAATTACAACTTTCATGTTAACCTTTCTTATTTTAAATTAGGCTACAAATTAAAAGAATACAAAATGAACTACCAGTAATCTTTCCGTTTTTTCAATACAAAAAAGATTCATTTAATGTATAATTCGGTGCAAATTTACCATTTTTCCCTGTATGCACCGTCTTTCCTTACAGAATAAACTTTAAAACTGCCGGATGTGTTCGTGGTTAAAAACCGGGCAGTTGAAACCAATAGTGAATTATTTGATTGTTGAGGACCGAGTTCATCTGTGGTTACCGGGCCAATTACAATTTCCGGAGTTATTTCATGGGGGAGTTTTTCGTTATTAGTTGAAGCAAATTGGAAAACCCGCCCTCCGAAACAGATAAAATTGTCTTTCAGCAAAAGGTGTTCATCTTCAAAAAAATCCTGTTGAGTTAAAAAGACCGGTGAACCGAGCCGGTATCTGAAAACCAGATTCTTAATCATATCCATTGAAAAGTCATCCTCAGTCAATTCTTTTTCAGAAATAACATAGTTATTATGACTGGAAAAAAGATGAATTATCGTATTATCTGACTGATTATAAACAATTAATTCCTTGCGGGACAAGTTATAGATTTTAATAATAAACACCGAAAACATTACCAAAACAAGATTAATAAGGGCCAGCTTAAAATAAGTTTTGTGCTTTGTTTCAATAAATACAAAAACAGACAAAAGAAACCCGACAACAAATACCAACTCAAGAGGCAAAAAAGTAAATTCAATAATTGAGGAAGGTAAATTTTCGATAAACTGAAGCAAGCTGTAAACCACCCCAATAACTAAATTTATTGTTTCAGAAATAACCAGGGAGATTACCGGTATGCCATGCAACGCCAACATGGCTATGCCCAATGGGATTAAGAAAATTACTGCAGGGATCACAAACAAATTTGAAATCCAGAAATAGGTTGGAAACTGATTGAAATAGTACACCGATAAGGGAAAAGTTGCAATTTGGGCAGCCACCGAAACGGTTAGAAGCGCCCAGGCGTATCGGCTGATTTTATATTTGAACGTGACCAGCTTTTCGAACCGTGGTTGTAAAAAAACAATACCAAAAACAGCAGAGTATGAGAGTTGGAATCCCACCTCGAACAAATTATTGGGATTAAACAGCAGCAGCAAAAAAGCCGAGGCAGCCAGCGAATTGTATATATTAACCTGCCGGCGAATGTTGGTGCCAATTACAACAAATGAAAACATTGTTGCTGCCCGGGAAACCGAAGGCGATAATCCTGTAAGAAAAGCAAAAAACCACAAAACGCTAATAACGAGCAATACAAAAATTATCCGTCCGGCTTTTTGTTTTCGTAAAAACCCTAACAAAAAATTCAAAACCAAAAATACAATGCCCACATGCAACCCCGAAACAGCTAAAACATGCATGGCTCCGGCAGATGCAAAAACTCTTTTAGTTTCAGGGTCGAGGCCGCGTTTGTAACCCAAAGTGAGTGCCGATAAAATTTGAAGTTCATTTTCGCCCAATCTCTGCTCTTTATAAATTTGAAGGAGTTGCATACGGATACGTTCAGCAAATACTACCAATGAATTTGATGGTTCACTATCGATTTTTTGCCAATTGCCGGCTGGCAAATAAAGCTGCCTGTAAATCTTCTTTCTTGTCAGGTATTGTTTATAATCAAATTCAAAAGGATTATTATTGTTGGAAACCATTTGCGGTTTTCCTTCAAAAATGATTTGTTCACCGGGAATTAACAACTTTGCACTTTCGTTTTTCTCAAACCAGGTCATTATTTTTTCATCGGTTTGAAAAACTGAATCATTATTCATTACTGCTTTAACCTGCAAAACCGTTTGGTACGAGTTGGGCTTCTCCTGAGGTATTTCAAGCACCGTGGCTTTAAAAATGCCTTCAGAAGGCATAATTGGTTTCTGGTTGTATATTGTTGCCACCTGCAACCCCAGGGCCACAAAAAACAAATGAACCATTATTCCCCAATAAGAAGCAATGCGGTAACTGTAAAATGTCTGGCCCAAAACAATTGCCAGTAATGCCAGCAACGAGATCAGAAAAACAAAAGTAAATCCTATGTTTATATAAAAATGGGCAGCTATTCCAATTGCAAAAGCAACTGCAATCCGTAAAAAGGGTA
Organism: Bacteroidota bacterium; assembly: GCA_051747885.1. GTDB lineage: Bacteria > Bacteroidota > Bacteroidia > Bacteroidales > Prolixibacteraceae > Tangfeifania. The sequence goes on from JBNJGR010000015.1 coordinate 22,369, forward strand.
TTTTCTGAATTGTTTTTTCCAATTTTTGTGGTATTGTCTGGGTAGTTAAATTACGGAAAAATTGGAAAAGTTCAAATTATTTTACCGGGCAGGTACATTTATCCGGTAATGCGGGGTAATTTTCCCAAGTGCAATATTTCGCAGTTTACTTTTCAAAAGCCGTTTTCGTAATGGTGATAAATAATCGATAAACAGTACTCCTTCCAGGTGATCGTATTCATGCTGAATAACCCTCCCGGCAAAACCGTGAAATTCTTCTTCGTGAGGCTCGAAATTTTCATCAAAATATTTAATTCTTACCACATCTGGCCTTTTCACATCTTCCCTTATTTCAGGAAGGCTTAAGCAACCTTCATTCATTACCCACTCTTCTCCCGATGTTTCAATAATTTCAGGATTGATAAAAACCTTTTTAAAATCTTTTAATTCAGGCTCTTCATCGGCAGCAGACGAAGCATCGACCAAAAACAGACGAATTGATTTACCTACCTGTGGAGCGGCAAGACCAATACCATCAGAATAATACATGGTTTCCCACATATTTTCTATTATTTCATTCAACCCATCGGCAGTTTTTTCAATCAGTTTTGCTTTTTTCCTGAGTAGTGGGTCGCCATATACTGTTATCGGATATTTCATACTTTTGAAATTGTTGTTTTTAAAGGTATCGTATGGAACCTTCCCGACTATGCTGGTCAGGCGGGCTCGTTTCATTTTTTCTTGTTATTTAAAAGAAATTCCTTTTTTGTTCCATGTAATTTTGTAAAATAATGGTGGCGCTAATAGCATCAACCATTGCTTTGTTTCTCCTTCCTTTTTTGCTAACACCTCCATCAATCATTGTTTGAAAAGCCATTTTGGATGTAAACCTTTCATCCATCAATTCGAGGTGCATTTCAGGATACTTCCGTTTAAATTTTTTAATGAAAGGATTGATGTAAGTAACAGCTTCAGAAGGTTGGTTGTTCAACTGACGGGGATAACCAATTATCACTTCTTCAACAGTTTCATTGCTGAAATAGTTCTGCAAAAAATCCCATAATTCGTTGGTTGCCACTGTGGTTAATTTATTGGCGATTATTTGAGACGGATCGGTAACGGCCAGCCCTACTCTTTTTTTCCCGTAATCAATTGCTAAAATTCTTCCCATGTCTTCTTTTTCAGTGTGCAAAATTAGAGAGAATTATGCAAATAATAAAACATTTTAATCAACTGGTTTTAAACACCTTAAAAATCTGAGCAACTGCAGGGTAATTTATTTGGCATACGCTTTGCTTTTTACAGACAAATACCGGTTACATAGGCGCCACAGAGCAAACAATTAAAATGTTGAATCTTTAATACTTGAAGCCATGAAAACAAAAAATACAAAACTGTTCGCCATACTGCTCATAGTAGCAACAGTAACAGCAACAACATTTCCGTCAGTTGCTCAACGCCGGTCCACTCAGAGAAACCAGGAAAAAAACACCCCGGTTGAACGAACCGAAAGAAGCAGACGTAACACTGTACGCGAAAAAAGCACTTTCAAAAAAAGAGAAATTCAGAAAAAAACTCCGAAGGAATCTGCTACCCGTGCCAAAAGAAGCAGCCGTTCCGAAAACCGGGGGAACCTGAAGAGTAATTCGCCCAGCAGGACAACTAACAAATCTGCAACTGTAAATCGTTCAGGAAGTGAACGCTACAATAACTCTGCAAGAAGAAGTACTTCAACGAGAGCAAATACGAATACATCCAGGGTGCGTTCAAATCCTGAAAATAAACGTGAAGTTTACAGGTTAAATAAAAACGACAACAGGTATAAAACGAATAAAAATTACAAAGGCAGTAAAAAATACTGGAATCGCAGGCGTGCACCTAAACATGTACACTACAGCAAACACACCAAGAATTATTATAATAATTACAACTATTTCAGCTACAACCACTGGGATCGCAACTGGGAAAGGTACCGCTGGAATTTAAACAGCTGGAGAGCCTATTACAACAGTTATCATCCATATTCTTACCGGTTTCATAAACATTATTACCATCATCCGCGGTTTGGACATGTAATCCGCACTTTTGCAAGTCGCCCGTGGTTCTTCGTCCAAAACCAGAACCGGTACTATATTTACAACGGCCACTTTTTCAGGTTTTTCAGGGGAGTTGGTTACGTTTTGGTAGATATGCCTTATGGAATTGTTTTCGAACAACTGCCAGCCGAATATGAACAGGTTTATATTAATGGTTACCTCTATTTCAGAGTTGGCAACCTGTTTTTTGAAATGACAAACCATGGGTTCAGGTTGGTTCACTATCCGGAAAGGTATTATGCTTACAACAATAACTATTATAACGATGGTTACTCCTACCAGGATGATTTCCGTTATTATGACTAAGTTTATACTGTTTGTTAAATTTTTAAAAGCTGCCACAGGGCAGCTTTTTTTGTTTCCTTCCCTAAATGAAATGAGTATTTTAGCTTTGTAAAAATACAGGTAAGTTTCAATTAAAATTTGAAAAATAATAACCGAAGAAAACTATTTTCATTACTTTAAAAAACCAAACAATACAGCTAATGAGTTCGAATTTAAAAAGAGACCAAATACCTCCCACCGAAGCCAAAATCTGAAAATTGAATTTAGAAGAAGAAAAAAATTAACTTTTAATTTAGTCGTTCCTCCTGTAATTTTTCAAAAAGAAACCTACCTGAAACTCACTGGTGAAAACAATAACAGAGTTAGAATTTATCTGGGGCTCGAACCTGAACAAAAAGAAGGGAAATATGTGCTGTGTGCCTATGCTGTTTCCGCATTCCTGCTTGGCAGTGGTGATGTTTACCGAGACTATGAAAATCCGGTTTATAAACTTGAAAGAATAAATCAGGATCACTCAAAATCAAAAGAAGTCCTTGATAACATTCGTCGTTACAGAAAATGGAGGATGGGAGAACTTGACAGCGATAATGAGCTGGCAGTTTTCAGAAAATACATTTACCCGAATGCTTTCCTGATGACTAAATATGAATTGCTCGACATTTTTGAAGTTCAGGGAAAAGAAGAAGCTCAAATAGGATTTGGAATATCAAAAATTATGAAAGTATTGATATATCCAAAAGAAAATATCTTCACAAGACAATACAATTGCTTTTGATTTCAGTGATCTATGTCCATCTTATTGCGATGTATTTAGCCCTTATGCAAATCTTGTTTTAAATACAAACGAATT